>NZ_JBQCFT010000279.1:0-13783 GCF_051958795.1 Luteibacter sp.
GACACGATGTACGCGTGCGTGCCGACGAGCGGGTTGCTCACCTCGACTTTCGCGCGGCCGATCTCGATGCCGTTGCGGAGCACGATCACGCGCTGGTCGGGCACGCTGAGCACCATGGAAATCGGACCCGTGGGCGAAGCATCGGGATTCCAGCTGTACATCTCGCCATTCATCAACGGCGCAACCGCAAGGTCCTTGCCGTTGCGCGGGTCGATCGGGATCACCGCGCTCGGGTGAACCACCGTCACCGGCGCCGTGCCCTCTTCCGCCACCACCACCGTCATGCCCATGTTTGTCGCCGCGAACAGCAGCTTCGCGAATTCGGTGGGCATGTGCACGCAACCGTGCGACTCCGGGTAGCCCGGCAGGCCACCGGCATGCAGCGCCACGCCGTCCCAGGTGAGCCGTTGCTGGTACGGCATCGGCGCCGCGTTGTAGACGTTGGATTTGTGGTCCTTGTCTTTCTGCAGGATGGTGAATACGCCGGTCGGCGTTTCATGGCCCTTCTTGCCGGTGCTGACCGTGGTCACGCCGACGAGGATGCCGTTGCGGTACGCGTAGGCCTTCTGCTCGGTGAGGCTCACGATGACCGCCATGGGGCCCGGCGCCATGGGCGCACCACCCCAGATCCATTCGCCGGGCTTCAGTGCCGACGGCGGCGTGTCCGCCGGGCTGGATTGCTTCGCACCCCAGGTGGGCACGGCGGCAACCGCGGCGTGTGTAGCGGTGGCAATGGCCACGCACAGGACGAGGCGGGCGAGCAGGCGGGTCATGGCGGAACTCCCTGGGTGCTTTGGGCGTCGAGGGTAATGCCTTCCACCGGCTTGCCGCTCTCAGCCAAAGGTATGGTCCGGCGGTGTCCGGCCTCGCCCGTGAGGATACTCAGCATCGCGCCGCGCGCACCTGGCGCACGACCCAACGGGCCAAAGGCGACGTCACGACACCAGCCGAGGGGCGTGTACCCCGACTGGAAGAGCGGAGTGAGCCAGCGGCTCATGCGCTGGTAGATGCGGACGTGGGCGTGCCGCTGCCTGCGGTAGGCGTCGAGCGCGGTCTCCAGCGTCGCGTGGGCAGCCAGTGCATCGGCCAGCGCAGCGGCGTCGAGCAAGGCCATGTTCACGCCCTGCCCCAGCTGCGGGCTCATGGCGTGCGCGGCGTCGCCGATGACCACGAGCCGCCCGTGGTGGGGCGCCCGCAGCACCACATCCCTGTAGCGGGCGCGGTTGAGCTGATCGGCGTGTTCGAGGTGGGCGAGATGGGGCGAGATGCCGGGCCAGATACCGTGTACCGCCGCCTTCATCGCGGCCACGCCGGCGTCGTCGAAAGCATCGACCTGGTCGCCGGGCAAGCTCCAGTAGAAGGTGACCCAGCGACCCTCATGGCCCGGCCGCGTGCCGACCGGCAGCATGCCGATCATGGCACGGGTGCCGGCGTAACGCTGCAACAGCGTCGTCGGATCGGGCCAGTCGTCGATGCGCAGCAGGCACCACACCGCGCCCCAGCGGTAGAGCGATTCGCGGCGCACGTTGCCCGTGCAATGGGGGCGAACCGCGGAGTGCGCACCGTCCGCCGCTACCACGAGGTCGAACGGACCATGCCAGCCGCCCGCATCGTCCTCGAGTTCGTGCGTTTCGTCGTCGTAGCGGGTGATGCGCACGCCGGTGCGCACACGGCGCGCATCGGCATGGGCGCCCCGTAGCAGCTCGAACAAAGCACCCCGCGTCATGCCGAGGCCAAAGCAGCCTTCACGGCGATCGGCGTAGCGCATATCCATGACCGCACGCCCACGCGGTGTGTGGCCCTGCAGTTGGTCGATCCGCTGGCCCAGCGCCAGCGCCTGGTCGCCGAGGCCCATCCGGTCGAGCACGGCCAGCCCGGTGGGCTGGAGCAGGAAACCCGCGCCGACCGGGCCCAGCGACGGGCTCTTTTCGAACACGGTAACCTCATGGCCCTGGGCGGCGAGCAGGATGGCGCTGGCCTGCCCCGCTGTTCCATAGCCCACGATCGCGATTTTCATGGCACCTCCCTGTCTTTGCCGAGCATAGCAAGCCGGTTTGTCGAAGTCGGCCCGGCTCGTTCGACGGGAAGGTAGAGACCCCGTTTGCAACGAGGAGCCGCCCGTGACGCTGAAGCTGTATGCCCACCCGTTTTCGTCGTATTGCCAGAAGGCGCTGATTGCTCTGTACGAAAACGGCACGCGGTTCGAATGGAAGATGCTTTCACCCGAGACGCCGGAGATTTATGCGGAGTTCGCCGAACTTTGGCCCCTCCGGCGGTTCCCGGTGCTGGTCGACGGCAAGCGCGTGGTCACCGAAGCCAGCACCATCATCGAGTACCTGCAGCTTTACCACCCCGGGCCCGTCGCCCTGCTGCCGGAGGACCGCAAGGCCGCGCTGGAAGTGCGTAACCTCGACCGCTTCTTCGACAACTACATTTCCACGCCACTGCAGGCGGTCGTGAACGACGCCATGCGGGCGGCCCATCAGCACGATCCGCTTGGCGTGGCCCAGCACCGCGCGCTGCTGGATACCGCGTATGGCTGGCTGGACGGATATCTCACCGGAAGGACCTGGGCGGTGGGCGATGCGTTCAGCCTGGCCGATTGCAGTGCCGCGCCCTCGCTGTTCTATGCCGACTGGACCCATCCGATCGATCCGCGTTTCACGCACATCCACGCTTACCGGCAGCGGCTGCTCGCACGGCCGTCCTTCGCGCGGGCCGTCGACGAAGCCCGCCCCTATCGCGCGCTCTTCCCCCTTGGCGCGCCCGATCGCGACTGACCAGGAGATACCGCATGAGTGCAGAACCCCTGACCCCCGCCACCGTCCTCGCCGCGCGCAGCCCCATGCGCATGCCGAATGAGAGCGCCGAGTACCGCGCCGCGCGCACGGCGCTGCTCGCCGAAGAAATCGAGCTGCGCCGCCAGATCGAACGCGTCGCCGAACAGCGCCGCGCGCTGCCACCCGGTGGCGCCGTCACCGGTGACTACCAGTTCATCGGCGCCCATGGCCCCGTCGATTTCAAGGGACTGTTCGGCGACAAGCAGACCCTCGCAACGTACAGCTGGATGTTCGGCCCGCAGCGCGAGAAACCCTGCCCGATGTGCACGTCGCTGCTCTCCGCCTGGGATGGCGAAGCCCGGGACATCGAACAGAACATGGCGCTCGCCGTGATCTCGCGCTCACCGGTCGAACGCATGCAGGCGTTCGCGCGCGAGCGTGGCTGGCAGCACCTGGCGTTCTATACCGATGCGAACGGCAACTTCAGCCGCGACTTCTACGCGATCGACGACCAGGGCAACGACATCCCCGGCTTCAACGTATTCACCCGCCGCGACGGCAGCGTGCGCCACTTCTGGTCCGGCGAGATGGGCTTCGAGTCGTCGGATCCCGGCCAGGACCCGCGTGGCGCGCCCGACCTGATGCCCCTGTGGACCGTGATCGATTGCACGCCTGAAGGACGCAGGGCTGACTGGTATCCCAAGCTGGATTACTGAGCGCTCACCACCGTAACCGCTCTTGTGGGAGCGTGCTTGCACGCGATGGGACCTCGCGACAGGCCACATCGCGCGTGAGCGCGCTCCCACACACGGCTATCGGGGCTTGACTCGCCGGGGATTCCGCGCTTAGATACTTAGCAACTTTGCTAAATAGCGAAACATACATGGCCATCGACCAGGTGTTCGAAGCCCTAGCCTCCCGGCCGCGCCGGGAGATCCTGGCCTACCTTTCCGCCACGGAAATGACCGCGGGCGAGATCGCCAGCCGCTTCGACATGAGCGCACCATCGATCTCCCGGCATCTTTCGGTGCTGGAGGCCGCGGGCCTGGTCAGCAGCGAAAAGCGCGGCCAGTTCGTCGTCTACCAGCTCAACCGGGACAGCCTGGTCAACACGCTCACCGGCTTCGCCTTCGAGATCTGCCCCGTGGGCAAGCCGCTGAAGCGCGAATCGCGCCGCATCGCCACGAAGAAAACCACCGGCTGACCGCGCCGGCGCCATCGGAAAGGGGAGTTTCCATGTCGTACCGTTCGCAAGCCACCGCATCGTTTCCCTCCGCCACGATCGTTCCCGCCGCAGGCGGGCTGCCCGTCGAGGTGAACCTCATCGCCCAGCTCGGGCATGGCGCCGGCAGCCAGGTGGCCGCCTCGGCGGGTGCGCTCCAGCGCGCGCATCCTTCCTTCATCGATGAGCTTGATGAACCCTCGGCGCGCCTGGGTGGAACCCATTTCGAGCAAGGCGACGCGACGTCGCTCTACACCTGCGCCGTGGGGGCAAAGGGCCACCCGTTCCATCGCCATGCCGGACATCGCGTGTTCACCGCGGTTTCTGGCAGTGGTGGCGCACTCCTTCGCTTCAGCACGGCTACCTCGGCCGAACTGGAGAGCGACCCGGCGAACTTCGCGCGGGCGCTTCGCCACGTGACCATTCCGCCGGATTGCCTTTTCACCGTGCGCTTCGGCGGAGGCACCTGGCACCAGTTCCTGCCGCTGCGCACGCATGGCAGCCATCCGGCATTCTTCGCACTCTCGTGCCACACGAACGAGCTGGGCGGCGCGCTTGATCCCGCGTTGCGCGCGCAGGTGCTGGCTGGCGATGCAAGCATTCCGTCGCTGACCGAGGTGTTGCCGGAGGCCGTGCAGGCGTGGATGGAACGGATGCCTGCTGACCAGCTGCACGTGCCGGTCGTCGCACTGTCGCTCGAAGCGGCGCCGGATTCGCTGCAGGTTTCCCTGTGCGGCTTCGCCCGCAGGGTGATGGGAGCGATGCGCGCGCGGCTTGCCACGCTGCGTCGAGCCGGTGGCTTCCTCCGGGAAACGCTGGGATGGCAGACGGTGGTGGAGCTGGATGCGGCGGATCCGGATTCGCTACTTCGCGGGCAGCTGGCCGACGGCTTCGACCATGAAGATACTTTCCGCCTCGTGGTCGCGGAGCGACTGCCGGAAAGCACGCGTGCCGAGGTGCTACTGGCCGCGATCCTTGACGGGTTCGTCAACGACCCACCGCGCGGCGTCACCCGGCTGATGGCGCTACGGAACGCGCTCGTGAAGCCGCTCGGTCTGCGCACGTCGCCACTGGGGTGCCCGGTTTCCTCCCTGCTTGGGCCGGTCGACGCGAACGTCTTTGCCGGTCGCTTCCCCGTCCACGCGCAGCAGGTGGCCCTGGATGGCTCTTACGCACAGGTCATCCTCGGCGCGAACGACCGCCACCTGCGCTTTCGTTCCTGCGTCGCGGTGCGCGTCGTGAACGGCCATGCCGACGTGGCGCTGGGAACGCGCGTGCACTGCCACAACACCTTCGGTCGCCTCTACATCCGCGCGATCCAGGGCGTGCACCGCCGCTATGTCAGCCCGTCGATGATGCGACGCGCGGTGTCGTATGCGTTCGCGTTGCCTCACCAGCCGGTCGTTTACCGGCAACGAGTCAGCAACACGGCAAGCCGTTCCTGTGCGGCAGGGTCGTCGACGGCGGTGTCACCCAGTATCTGGTCACTGAAGTAATGTAGCAGGCGATCGCGAAAACCGGTGTCTGACGGGATAAGTCCGGCGAGCGCGGTGGGAATATCGAGGTTCCACGTCGCCACGCCATTGACGGTCCACGGCACGGCATGGTCTTCCGACGAGACCGCCTTGAGATGCGTACCGTCAGCCAGCGTGACGTCTACCTGGTATCGCGTCTGGCCGCCGTCGGACAGTTCGACTTGGTAACGCTTGTCCAACGCCGCACGGACGTCGTCCGCCCTCGTGCCCTTGTGGCAACTGCGCTCCAGGGCCTCCTGCGTCGTGCGATCGAGCCATTGGTCTTCGCTGACGGGTTCTGCACGCAACGCGCGCAGTAGGTCGTCCACGGGGTTGTAGGTGTCGGCATCGTCGGCGTCGTCGGGATCGGGCTGCCAGGCGACGCCTTTCATGCGTCCTTCGAACGTATTCCGGTCTTCGCCATGGCTGGCGTGGCTGGCCGTGACACGACCCTCGTACCGGTAGGCAGCACCGCGTGGCGCGATCGACACACGGGCCCCCCTGCTATCGAACATGCCACTCTCGCTTACGCTGATGTCGATGCGCCGGACGGGCGGAGATGCTGCCAGCGCTTGCGAGGCGAGAAGGAACAACGCGGCGGCCATGCCGCCCGAACAGGCCAACCTCAGCATCCTGCGTTCCCCCGTGGTCTGGCGGTAGCGTACAACGCGGCCGCCAGGCCACGGCAAGCGTCAGGCCGCTTCAAGCGTGAAGTAAGCCACCTCGCGGCGCAGGCTCTCGGCGCTTTCGCGCATGGCGCGGCTGGCCGAGGCGGCCTGCTCGACCAGGGCGGCGTTCTCCCGGGTGGTTTCGTCGATCACGACGATCGCGCCGTTGACCTGTTCGATGCCGCTGGTCTGGCCCTGCGTCGCTGCCATGACATCGGCCACCAGGGTCGACAGGGCGCTGACCCGCTCGCCGATGCCGGAGAGCACCGCGCTTGCGCGGTCGACCGACTGGACGCCGGCCTGCACGGCCTCGTCGCTGGAGGTGATCAGCCCGCGGATGTCACGCGCGGCGGCGGCACAGCGCTGCGCGAGCTCGCGCACCTCGTGGGCGACGACCGCGAAGCCGCGGCCATGCTCGCCGGCACGTGCCGCTTCCACCGCGGCGTTCAGCGCGAGCAGGTTGGTCTGGAAGGCGACCTGGTCGACGAGGTCCAGCACTTCACCCATGCGCTCACTACCCTGCTGGATCGCGCGCATGTTGTCGATGGCGTCGAGGGCGACACGCTGGCCCTCATCGGTCATCGCGCGTGCCTCGACCACCGCATGGTTCGCGGCGGTCGCATGACCGAGGCCACCGCGCGCGGCGTTAGCCATGTCGCGCATCGACGATGAGGTGTGCTCGAGGTGCTCGGCCTGTGTGCGCGTGCGATCGTTGAGGGCATCGTTGCCCTGCGCGATGCCGCTGGCCACCTGGGCCACGTGATCGGCGCGGTCGCGGACCTGCACGACGACGTTGCCCAGCTGTGCGTCCATGGCCGCCAGCGAGGCGAGCAGGTCGCCGATCTCATCGGTGCGGCCCACGTCGATGGGGGTGCCCAGCGTGCCACGCGCGATGGCGGCCGCCACTTCACGCGCCTGGCGCAGGCGGCGCTGCAGCGAGCGGATGATAGCGAGGTCCATGACGCTGGCGATCAGCAGGGCCACGCCCAGGAGGATCGCGGAGAACACGGCGCCACGGTGGACGTCGGCCTGCTGTGCCTCCGCCTCGGCCTTGCCGCCCGTGAGCGCGAGCTGGAACAGGTTGGAGAAGTCGCTCTTCAGCGGACCGACGGCGGACTGCACGTCGTTGGAGAGCTGCAGCGGCGCGATGTCGTACTGCTCCGCCTTGAGCAGCTCGACGACGCCGTTGACGGCTTCGTCAGCCGCCTTGCGATGTTCGGCGGCCAGTGCCACGAGCTTCTTCTGCTGCTGGCCTAGTCCGCTGGCTTCCAGTTCCTTCCACTGCTTGTCGATGTCGTGGCGGTTGGCCTGGATGGCGGTCACCGCGTCGTCGGTCGCCGAGGGCAGCCGCGCCAGCGTGGCGTGGACGAGCGAATCAAGCAGGTCGTTGTAGTCGTTCTGTATGCGGCCGACGTTCGCGACCGGCGCCAGCGTCTCGCCGACGACGGACTGCAGGCGCCCGTTGGCCTGGCGCAGCTGGAGGCCGCCGACGATCCACAGGGCGAGCAGCAGGAGGATGGTGCCGGCGAGGCGCAGGGCTAGCCGCGCGCGCAGGGTAAGCGTGGGGAGATGGATAAGAGGGAGGCGCATGGGGGTGGCTCGGGGGTGGGGACAGCACACCCATCGGCCGCATTTTCGGCAACTTTAGACCCGATATCTAAAATTACTCTTTTATTTCAATGGCTTGAATATGGTGTGACGCGAGGATGTCGTCGTCGTTCCGCCACGTCACCACGTGCATGCCCAGGCCGGCGTTCTTGGCGACGCGCTTGGCGGAGGCCGCCAGGCTCGCGACCGCTTCGGCATCGGCGGGAAACTCGTCGCCGAACCACGCGACGCCCACTGCCACTGTCGTGATCGGGAAGAAGCGGCGGTGCCCATGGCGGTCGTCGCTCTCGATGCCACCGCGCTCGCGGTCGACATCATCGAACAGGTTGCCGGCCATCGCGTTGAAGCGAACCCGCATGCCGTCGCAACGCGACGACCAGTCGGCGCCCTGGAACACCACCATGAAATCGTCGCCACCGATATGGCCGACGAAGTCGGCATCGTGGCGCAGGTCGCCGGTGAGCACGCTGGCCAGCAGGCGGATCATTTCATCGCCGCGGAAGTAGCCGTACTGGTCGTTGAAAGGCTTGAAGTTATCGAGGTCGAAGTAGGCGGCGGCGAACGGCCGCCCGGCCTGGAGCAGGCGCCCGATGTGTTCGCTGACCGGCAGGTTGCCGGGCAGGAAGGTCAGCGGGTTCGCATAGCGTGCGGCTTCCACGCGGATCTCAGTGACGCGGCGTACGAGCGATTCACCCGTGCCCAACCCGAGGTAGTGCCCACCCGAGGTGATGATGAAGCCATCGCTGAGGTAGCGCTGGTCTTCGCCGCGGAGGATGTCAGCCATGCTCTGCAACGGCATCTCTTCATCGCACAGCAGCGGCTCGGCATGCATGAAGCTGGTGCACGGCTTGCGCCCGAACAGCTCGCGGGCGAACGGCTGCGCCATGCGCTCGGTGAACGTACGCCGGTTGACGATACCGACGGGCACGCCCGCATCCACCACCGCGACCGCGTGCAGCAGCGGATGTGCCGCGAATACGTCAGCAATATCGTCGTTGCTTTGCCGCGGCGCGACGGCCGGGGCATCGATAAGCATGTGGCCCGCCGTGAGCGGCCGCGCCGAGACGGGCCCACTGGGTCGCGGCGGCACGGGGACATGCGCACGGCGCAGCGCGGCGGCGACATGCTCGGGCACGTTGGCGACGGGCGTATCCGAAGGGCGGGCGATGAGGAAGCCCTGGGCATACGGGATGCCGAGCTCGCGCAACATGCGCAGGTCCGCCTCGTCCTCGACGCCTTCACCGACGAGGTCGGCGCCCAGCGTCTCCGCCACGGTGCACAGCGCGCGCACGATCGCGAGCCGCTCCGCGCTGTTCGCCAGGCCATTGATGAGATAGCGGTCGATCTTCACCACTTCCGGGTGGATCTCGTTCCACATCTCGAAGTTCGAGTGGCCGTTGCCGAAGTCATCCAGGGCCACGCGGACGCCGCGGGCGCGCAGGAAGCCGAGCGCATGGGCCAGCCGGGCGGCGTTCTCCACGATATCGCGCTCGGTGAGTTCGATCGTGACCCGGCCGAGGTCCAGCCCCGGCACGGTCAGCGCGGCGATGACGTCATCGGCGGCCAGGCCCTCGTGCATGACCGCCTGGGCGCTGAGGTTCACGAGCAGTCGCCCTTGAAGCCCCAGCTCGACGAAGCGCTCGGCCACGCGGCGCGCCGCCATCAGTTCGAACTCGCCGAGGCGGCCGCGGGTACGCGCCAGGTCGAGCAGGTCGGTAGGCGTGAGCTCCAGCTGCGGCAGCGCGCAGCGGATCAGCCCCTCGTGGGCCACGACCTCGCCATTCTCCACCCGGATGACCGGCTGGAACACGGCCGACAGCGCGGCCCCGGAGAGGACCTGCTCGATCGGTGACAGCTCGCGGCCGCTGGTGGAATGGCTGGTGGGCATGATGGGATGGCAGGTGAACTGCCCCGTTATCGGCAGCCAGCCATCCTAACTTTAATAATCCGTTCTAAATCAATTATTTCTGATCTGTGACAAGCGATGTTTCAGCCTCGGCCACGGCGAGCGGGTCGATGTTCCATGCATCGGCCGTGAAACCGCCCTCCTGGACATGCAGGGGCGTGTAGCCGCAGTTGCCATGGCGGAAGGCCGAGAAGTCGCTGCTCGCGTGGAGCGTGCCCAAAAGTGCCGAAATCGACTGGCCATGCGTGATGACGGCAACGGTGCGGTAAGGCAAGGCGCGCGCATCGTGCAGCGCGGCCAGCACGCGCGCAGCGACCTCGCGAAGCGACTCGGACCCCGGCGCGGTGGCATCGGGGTCAGTGCAACGGACGACGGCCGTCCACATCGGGTCCAGCGCCATCTGGTCGAAGTTCTGCCCTTCCAGCTCGCCGAACGAACGCTCGACGAGGCGCTCATCGACCGACACCGTGCATCCGGCGATATCCGCGACGATCTCGGCGGTATGTAGTGCGCGCCCCAGGGTCGACGACACCACATGCTCGATGCCGCGCGCGGCGAGCGCACGGCCGAGGCTGCGGGCCTGCGCGATGCCGGCATCGGTGAGCGGGCTGTCCGCGCGGCCCGGCGCGCGGCGTTCAATATTCCAGACGGTTTCGCCGTGGCGGCAGACGATCAGGTGCTCGAGCATCGTGGGGTCTTTGCGGCTCAGGGGAATCCCGATGGTAAACCTCAGCGCAACTGGCTGTCCTTGCTGCCGCGCCGGTTATAGCCACTGAACGTGGCTTCTTCACGGTCGGCGGCCTCCTGGCAGGCGACGCACAGGCGAACGCCGGGCACGGCCTTGCGGCGCGCCTCGGGGATCGGCTTGTCGCATTCCTCGCAGCGCTCGAGGCCGGGACCCTTCGCCATCTGGCTGCGCACGCGCTTCACCGCGTCATCCACGGTGGCGTCGATCTGGTCCTGAACGGCGGTGTCGCCCGCCCAACCGGTTGCCATGGTGCACCTCCCGGCGCGCTTAGCTCTTTCTGTCGGAGCGCGCTTGCGCGCGATGCTCCATAAGTGCGGACAAAAACCTACGTTTCAACAGGTTAGGTCTTCGCGGCGTGAATCGCGAGCGAGCGCGCTCCCACAGAAAGGTGCGCGGCTACGAGACAGCTTCAGGCGCGCGGTTCGTCGTACAGGCCGAACTCGGTGATGCCGGGCTGGCGGCCCTTTACCCACAGGCGCACGCGGGTGGCCGTGGTTCGCGGGATCTCGTGGAACTGGTAAGCAGCAGGCGTGGCGCCGCTGGCGATATCCACCCATGCACCGCCCTGCTCCACTTGCGCCTTGTAGGCGGTGATGCGGCTGGTGCTGCCATAGTCCTTGTCGTCGCGCGGCTCCACGATCGACAACGTGTTGAACGCGACGGGCGCCTGGAAGCGCACTTCGATCCAGCCCTCTTCCTTACCGCGGTCGGCAAGCCAGTACGTGCGGAAGTTGTCGTCGAAGGCGAGATCGGGACCGACCGCTTCATCGCTGGCACTGGCCCATGCGGGCTTGCCCGCGGCGAGATTGGGCGTGGTGATGGTCACCTGTTGCGTGATTTCCGCGACCTTGCCTTCCGGCTTCCACAGCTTGCCGATCTCGGCGAGTCGGGCCACGGCGTTGTCGTCGAAACGGCCATCGCGGTTCGGCGCCACGTTGAGGATCAGGTTGCAGTGGTTGGCGTTGAAGGGTTTCAGCCAGTCATCGACGATGGTCTGCGCCGATGCGAGTTCGGACGTCGGGTAAGCCTTCTTCCAGAACCAGTCGCTTTGCAGCGTGGTGCCCGATTGCGACGGCACGGGGCTGTCGGGCGGGATCTTCTGCCCGGCGTGCTGCTCGTATTGCTTGATGTCCGTGTAGTACAGCGCGGTGCCAGGATAGCTGCCTGCGTTGTGGTCGGTGAGCAGGCAATCCGGCTGCAGCGACTTCACCAGGTCGTAGATCTCGCGATACGGCAGCTGCTCGTACGAGATGCGCGACCACGAGGCATTCCATCCGTCGAGGATCAGTGCGGTCAGCGGGCCGTAATTCGTGAGCAGCTCGGTGATCTGCGCCTTGATCAGCGCGATCTTCTCCGGCGTGACGGTGCGCGCGCGGATATCCTGGCGCAGGTCCAGGATGGAGAAGTACAGGCAGACCTTGAGGCCGGCTTTACGGAATGCATCGACGTACGCACGCACCACGTCGTGCGGGTACGACGACTGCATGACGTTGGCGCTGCCGGTTTTCGTCGGCCAGAGGCAGAAGCCGTCGTGGTGTTTCGTGGTGAGGCACGCGTAGCCCATGCCGGCGGACTTCGCCGCACTCGCCCACTGCGCGGGATCCAGGTGCTTCGGGTTGAACAGCTTCGGCGAGAGCAGCGGATCGCCCCACTCGCGCTCCTCGAACGTGGCCATGTTGAGGTGGATGAACATGCCGAAGCGGAGTTCGAGGAACGCCTGCTGCAGGTCGCGCAGCTTCGCGGGATCCACCACCACGCCGCGCGACGTCCTGGGTGCCTGCGCGAACGCTTGTTTCACTGGAAACAAACTGCTACCCACTGCGCCGGCGAGCGCCAGCGTCTTTGCGAAATCCCGACGATTCAACACCCTCTCCCCGCGATGGCATGACGCTCGACTTTCACCTGCAACGTCGCGTCATGTCAACGTGAGTTCCCGGAAGTGCGACGGCGATGCGTCCTTGAAGTGTTCCACCAGCAGGTTCACGAACGCGGAGACCTTGGGCGCGACATGGCGCTGCGGTGGATACAGCGCCCACACTTCGGTCGTGCCGCCTTCGATATGGCCCCAGCTGACGAGCCTGCCACTCGCGATGTCACCGGCGATCAGCGATGCGGGAAGCATCGCGGCGCCTACGCCTTCCAGCACCGCGTCGTAGACCATCGCCATCGACGAGAGGCGCAGCACGGTGCGTGGCGCGATGCTCGTGCGCTTCCTTCCATCGACCACGCGCCATGTGTCGCTGCGTGCCATTGCCGGGAGGACGACGGCGGGGAATGCTTCGCCGTCGCGCGGTCGGGTCAGTGCAGGTGGTGCCGCGACGATGTAACCATCGCGCAGGAAGCAGCGACCCGCGAGTTCCGTGGTCGGCCTGGGGTTCGCGCGCACGATCAGGTCGAAACCTTCCGCGAGGGGATCGACGAAGCGATCGTCGGCGACCACTTCCAGGTCCACGGCGGGATACAGCGCCGCATAGCGTGCGGCGAGCCGCCCGACGCCGCGCTGGGCGAACAACACGGGGACGCTGATGCGCAGGCGGCCGCGCGGACCGCCGGCGCCCGCGGCGAGGTCCGCGGCGACGTTGTCGATGTGGCCGAGCATGCCGGCTGTTTCACCATGCAGCAGGCTGCCCTCCTCCGTGAGGCGGAACGGCCGCGCCCCGCGCTCGATCAGGCGCACGCCCAAGGCGTCCTCGAGCTCACGCACCCGGCGCGAAAGCGTGGCCTTGGGCCTGCCGGTGGCACGGCTGGCGGCGCCGAAGCCCCGGTGGGTGGCCACGGCGCTGAAATCGGCCAGGGCGAGGAGGTCCATGGCGGTGTCTCACTAGCGAGACGACGTGTCCCGTTTCGCTGGCTATCGTACCGCATGCGAGACGCGCAACCTGTGCACATTCCACCCCACACAGGAGTCACCCATGAGCATCCTCGTCACTGGCGCCACCGGCTCGGTCGGTTCCGCCGTCATTGAACGCCTCGCCGCCGCTGGCGCCGATGTGCGCGCCCTCACCCGTCGTCCCGACGATTACCGCGGCCCCGCCGGCGTTCGTGCCGTGGGCGGCGAGGCATCCGATCCCAACGCCATCCGCGCCGCGCTGGCCGGCGTCGATACGCTGTTCGTGCTGAACCCGGTGACGGCCGACGAACTCAACCAGGGCCTAACACTGCTGACGCTCGCCCGCGACGCAGGGATCCAGCGCTTCGTGTATCTCTCGGTGCTGAATGCGGAGACCTTCACCGACGTGCCGCACTTCACCGTGAAGTACACGATCGAGCGGATGATCGAGCAGTTCGATCTTCCGGCCACCGTGCTGCGGCCGTCGTACTTCATGCAGAACGATGC
>NZ_JBQCFT010000280.1:0-7934 GCF_051958795.1 Luteibacter sp.
ACCTTCTACCGTGGGAGGGGGGGGGGGGGGGGGGGGGGGGGGGGGGGGCCCCGCCCCCCCGCCCCCCCCCCGCCCCCCCCCCGCGCGCGCGGGCGCCCGGGCGCCGCGGGGCCCCCCGCCCCGCCCGCGCCCCCCCCCCCGCTCCCACAGTAAAGGGCACTACTTCTTCGAAGGATCGCGCACCGGCACGCTGATGTTGCACAGGTCGATCTTCCCCGCCGGGCGGGTGTAGAAGTCATCCTTGCGGTTTCGCTTGGCATCGACCACGGCCGCAAAGGTCTTGCTGTCGGTACGTAGCACCTGGATCGGGGTGCGCTCGGCTTCGGGCACATCGGCGGCGAGACGGACGCTCTTGATCGTCACGCGCTGCTCGGGCTTGTCGTAGAAGCCCATCGGTTCGCCGCCGCGCGGGTAGGCCGAGAGGATTTCCATGCCCTTGATGACCTTGCCGGCGACGGCGAGGTTGCGGTCGAGGTTGCGCGGGGCCTGGCCGATGATCGCGTAGAGCGAGCTGCCGTTGCCGGTTTCGGCGCCGGTATCACGGGCCACGCCCACGGTGCCGTAGCAGTGGGCGATCCAGGCTTCGCCGGCCTTCGGGTCACGGGCTACGGGGAAGCCGTCCGAGAAGCCGACTTCCGGCGCGTACACATCGCCATCGGCCAGCCTGGTGAACGGGTAAGCCTTGCCACCCTTGCGGGTGAATTCCGGCGTCAGGGTTTCCTTCGCCGTGCCGATGCTCTTGGCCTTAGCCTTGTCATCGCCGTCCGCGTCGCCCCACTGGGTGACGAAGTTGTCCTGCACGCGGATCACCTGCGTGCCATCGAAGTAGTGCTCGCGGATCAGCGTGCGGATGTTCGCGGCGTGCGCCGGGGTCCAGTCCTGGGCAAGCTCGATGATGATCCGGCCCTGGGGCAGGTCCATGTACACGAGGTTCTGCGGATCGGGCGTGCGCCATTCGGCGGGCGTGGACTTGGCCAGCAGCTCCTTCGGCGTGGGCGACTTCTTCGCCTCATCGGCAAGGGCGGGCAGGGCCACGGCGGCGGCGAGGGCGAGCGCGAGGCAGGTACGTGCGAGCATGGGATCCCCAAAGTTGGTCTGGCTCGCGAAAAGTAGCACGCCTGCGAATGGTCGTAGGAGCCCACCCTGTGGGCGACGCCGTTCGCGACAGTGCCACGGGGCCTGTCGCGGTGAGGCGAAAGATGTCGCCCACAGGGTGGGCTCCTACCAGCCTTGGTTACAGGCCGATGATGGCCTTGGGCTCGAGGTATGCTTCGAGGCCGATCACGCCGTTCTCGCGGCCGAGGCCGGATTGCTTGAACCCGCCGAAGGGTGCCTTCGGTTCATGGGTCAGCGTGTTGATCATTACGCGGCCCGAGTCGATCCGGGCTGCCATTCGCGCGCCGCGGGCCAGGTCGCCGGTGGCGATGTAAGCGGAAAGCCCATAGCTCGTGTCGTTGGCGATGGCGATCGCTTCCTCTTCATCGTCGTACGCGATGATCGATAGCACCGGCCCGAATATTTCGTCGCGCGCGATGGTCATGTCGTTGCGCACATCGGTGAACAGGGTAGGGCGTACCAGCCAGCCACGGGCGTAGCCTTCGGGGCGGCCTTCGCCACCAGCGAGGAGGCGCGCGCCTTCGGCCACACCTTTCGCGATGTACGACTGCACGCGATCCCACTGTTTCTGGCTCACCATGGGCCCGATCGTCGTGTCGGCATGCGCCGGGTCGCCCGATACGCAGGCGTCGACCGCGGCCGTGGCGAGCGCTTCAAACTCTGCCATCCGCGAACGCGGCACGAGGATGCGCGTGCCGGCGACGCAGGCCTGACCGCTGTTCATGAAGCCCGCCTGGATCGCCAGCGGCACGGCGGTGGCGAAGTCCGCATCGTCCAGGATGATCGTCGGCGACTTGCCGCCGAGTTCCAGCGTTACCCGCTTGATGTCGCCTGCGGCGGCGCGGAGGATGCCCTTGCCCACGGCGGTGGAACCGGTGAACGAGATCTTGCGCACGTCCGGGCTGTCGACGATGGCGGCGCCCACGACATCGCCGCGGCCGGTCACGATATTGAACACGCCCGCGGGTGCGCCGGCTTCATGCAGCGCCTCCATCACCACACGCGTCTGCAGCGCGCTCATTTCGCTCGGCTTGATGACGGCCGTGCAGCCGGTGGCTAGCGCGGAGGCAAGCTTGCCGGTGATAAAGCTGGCATTCGCGTTCCATGGCGTGATCAGGCCGACGACGCCGACAGGCTGCATGACGACATGCGCGATGCCCATGGTCCGCTCGAACTCGAAGTGTTCCATCGCATGGATGGCATCGAGGAAGACCTGCGCGGCGTACTGGGCCATCCAGCGCGTCCGCGACACGGGAGCTCCGTATTCCTCGGTGATGGCAGCGAACAGTTCGTTCTCGCGCGCGGCGACAGCGGCGTGCATGCGGCGAAGCAGGGCGGCGCGCTCGGGCAGCGTCGTTCGCGACCAGGCGGGCAGGGCGCGCTTCGCCGCGGCGATCGCACGGTGGGCATCGTCCGCGTCGGCCAGGCGCACCGTGCCGATGACGGCCTCGGTGGCCGGATTGAACAGCTCGAAGCGCTCCTCGCCGTGCGGGGTGACGAAGGCGCCGTCGACATAGATCTGGTTGAGGTCATACATGGGGCAGGTCTCCAGTGCGATTGAGTGACCACCCAAGGATGAGGACGCCACATTGACCTGATAAGCTGGATAAATCCGAATGCGGTATGAAGCAGGAGCGGACAATGCGTAGCGGTCTGACCGAACTGGAAGCCGTACTGGCGGTGGCCCGGCATGGCAGCTTCCGCGCGGCGGCCGCCGAGCTGGAGATGTCGACCTCGGCCCTCAGCCAGTCGGTCGCGGCCCTGGAGGCGCGGATCGGCACCCGGCTGTTCCATCGGACCACGCGAAGCGTCCGCCTGACCGACGCGGGGAGCCGTTTCGTGGAAGAGGTGGCCCCGGCGGTATCCGGCATCCGCGATGCCATGGCCCGGGCGGGCGAGGATAGCGACGAGCTGGTGGGTTCCCTGCGCCTCAATACGTCGGCGGGCGCCGCCCGGCGGCTGATGAAGCCGCTGCTGATCCCCTACATGCAGCGCTTTCCCCGGGTCCAGCTGGAACTGGTGACCGAGGCCCGGATGATCGACATCGTCCGCGACGGCTACGACGCCGGCTTCCGCACCACGGATATCGTCCCCGGCGACATGATCGCCGTGCCGCTAGGCGCGCCGATCAGGCACCTCGTCGTCGGCTCACCGGCGTATTTCGCCACGCACGGTCGCCCGGAAAGCCCGGGGGACCTCTCCGGCCACGTCTCGGTCCGCGCCCGCATGGCCTCCGGCCACATCTACCACTGGGAGTTCGAGCGACACGGCGAAGCCCTTACGGTCGACGTGCCGGGGACGGTTACCCTGGATGAGCCCCACCTGCTGCGCGAGGCGGCCCTGGCCGGTATCGGCCTGGTCTACCTCAGCGAATACGACGTGGAAGCCGATATCGCCGCGGGTCGCCTGGAAAGCGTGCTGGGCGAATGGACGCCGCCGTTCGACCGCCTGGCCCTCTACTACCCGGGGCGCCGCCACGTCCCGGCCCCGTTGCGGGCCCTGATCGACCTCATCAGGGAATCAGCCTAGGCGCCTGTGCCAAGGGTCATGGCAAACCTTTGCGAGCCCGCAGGCATCCTTTCCGCAGGATTTTTCGCCACGGACCCTGCATGCGCCGCCGCCTCTCGCTGTTCCTCGCCCTGGCCCTCGCCACTACCGCCGCCCACGCGGAGGTGGTGATCGATGGGCATATCGATCCGGCCGAGTGGCAGGGGGCGCAGCACATCACCGATTTCCGGCAGACCCAGCCGCGCACGGGCAAGCCCGGTTCCCAACCCACCGAGGCATGGGTGCTGTCGACGCCGAAGGGCCTGGCCGTGGCGATCCGGGTCACCCAGTCGGCGGATATCCCGCGCTCGCGCCAGGCGGCGCGGCGCGATGAAGATGCACTCGTCGACCGCATCAATGTCATGGTCGATTTCGATGGCGACGGCCGCACCGGCTTCGACTTCGAGGTGAAATCGACGGGCGGCATCGCGGACGAGGTCATCACCAACGAATCCGACTTCAGCTACGACTGGGATGGCATCTGGGACCACGCGGTTTCCGAGGACGCCAATGGCTACACCGTGGAGGTGCTGATCCCGTGGTACGTGGCGCAGATGCGCAAGCCCGAGGGCGATACCCGCACGATCGGCCTCTACATCGACCGCGTCATCGGCAGCACCGGCGAGCGCATGGCGTGGCCGGCGGTGAGCTTCGACCAGGGGCGCTTCCTGTCGGTCTTCAACAAGGTGCAGATGCCGGCCTACAACCAGACCTTGTTCGCGGTAACCCCGTACGTCGTCGGCAAGGTCGAGCACGGCCACGGTGGCGCATCCTTCCAGGAGGGCGCCGATATCCTCTGGAAACCGAACGGCCAGACCCAGCTCACGGCGACGATCAATCCCGACTTCGGCCAGGTCGAAAGCGACGACCTCGTCGTGAACTTCTCGCCGGAAGAAACCTTCTTCACCGACAAGCGCCCGTTTTTCACCGAGAACCAGGGCATCTTCGATTTCAGCCTGCTCGATGACTACTCGCAGCTGGTCTATACACGCCGCGTCGGTGGCGAAGCCGACGATGGCCACGGCCCCGCGGACATCTGCGCCGCGGTGAAGGTCAACGGCAGCGTGGGCCAGACCAGCTACGGCATCCTCACCGCGCAGGAGAAGGGCGACGCGGGCCGGAGCTTCGGCGCCATCCGCTTGCTGCGCAGCGTGGATACGCAGAGCTTTGGCATGCTCGCGACGCGCGTGAACCATCCCTACGAGGACCGCGACGCCAACGTCCTCGGCCTCGATCACCGCTGGCAGCCCAACGAAGCGTTCAACATCACCAGCAATGTCGTCGGCAGCAAGATCGACCAGCCGCAGGCGAACAGCTCGGGCCTGGGCGCCACCAGCATCGCGTATTGGCAGATGAACGACACTTGGGCCCAGCAGTGGCTGGGGATGTACTTTGGCCGCCGCCTCGACATCAACGACTTTGGCTACCTGCCGCGCAACAACATGGAGTACTTCCATTGGGAAGTGCGCCAGCGCGTGACCAGCATGCCGGCGGATTCCGCGTACAGCTCGCTGTTGTGGCGCTACCGGCTCTCGGGCATCGACAACACCCGGGGCGTGAACGTGCAGCGGCGCTACCGCGTCCAGCTCAATGCGAATCGCCGGGATGGCAGCATGGAGCTGTGGCGCTTCGACGGCTTCACCGCGTCGTACGACGACCTGCTTACCCGCGGCGGCAACGCCGTGCACAACCCGCCCACCGCGAAGCTCCAGTACGAGCGCACCCGGCCGCGCATCGGCCGCTGGAGCTGGGAAGCCGAGGGGTACATCAGTGGCAATGAACTCACCGGCTACCATCGCCTCGGCTACTACTTCAAGTTCGTGCCGACGTACTTCATCACCGATGCCTTCAGCATCTTCGCCGGCGCAAGCTACGAGTGGGACCCGAACTGGCTGATCTGGCAGCACGACAACCTGGTGGGTTCGTTCGATGGCCGCACCGTGGGCATCGACAGCGGCGTGAACTGGAACTTCGGCAACCGCCAGGAGTTGCGCGTGAAGCTGCAGACCCTGGCCGTCGGTGCGAAGCTGCGCGGTGCCTACGAGATCGACCGCGCCGGCCGCGCCATCCCCAGCAATGAGCCGATCGATGGCCTGGGTGTCGCCAACCTCGGCTTCCAGGTGCGTTATCGCTACGAGATCGCACCGTTGTCCAACCTCTATATCGTCTACAACCGCGGCGGCTACGAGCAGGACGCGAACGACGAAGTCGATTCGCAGTTCCGTCACGGCTTCTCGCTCAAGGATGTGAACGAGGGGCTGGTGAAAGTGGCGTATCGCCTCGAATTCTGAACCGCCTCCGCCAAATCTTCACGCGCGGCGTGGCATTCCTTCACCCAGCCCGGTGAAGGAGATGCACGTCGTGCCTTTGGCCAACCCCGTTCCCGGTCGCCATATCAGCGATCACGGCATCGTCGGCGACCTGGATACCGCGGCGCTCGTGGCCACCGACGGCACCGTGGATTTCATGTGCTGGCCGCACCTGGATAGCCCCACGATCTTCGCGGCGTTACTCGATCCGGAGAAGGGCGGCGAGTTCAGCGTCGTGCCCGCGCTGGATGACGCGCGCCTGATGCAGCTCTACGTCCCCGAGACCAACGTGTTGATCACCCGTTGGCTGTCCGAAACGGGCAGCGTGGAGCTCACCGATTTCATGCCGCACCCCGAGGCGAACGTGCGCGTGCCGCGCGCATTGGTCCGTTGCGTGCGGGTCAACCAGGGCCGGGTCGATCTGCGTGTCTGTTGCCGTCCGCGCTTCCATTACGCACGCGACGTGCCCGAGGTCGAAGAATACGGTGGTACGGCTGTATTCCATGCGGGCAAGCATTCGCTGCGGTTCGCCGCCACGGTAGCGCTGGAGATGGGAGACGGCGAGGCGGCGGCGCGTTTCACGCTGGGCCCTGGCGAGTGCGCCTGGTTCGTGCTCGGCCACGAGGAGCACGATCCGCTGACGGCGGAAGAGTGTGAGGCCGCGTATGCCGCCACGGCCGACGCCTGGCGCCGCTGGACCCGCCGCTCCAACTACCGCGGCCGCTGGCGCGAGCGGGTTGACCGCTCGGCGCTGGTCCTCAAGCTACTCACCTCGCACAAGCACGGGTCGATCGCGGCGGCCGCCACGTTCGGCCTGCCCGAAGCGACCGGGGCGGAGCGCAACTGGGATTACCGTGCCACGTGGATGCGTGACGCGTCATTTACCGTCTATGCCTTCATGCGCCTCGGTTTCATCGATGAAGCCGAGCACTTCCGCCAGTGGACGGAGGACCGGCTCGCCGAACTCGACAAGCACGCCGCGCTGCGCATCATGTATTCGCTGGATGGCAGCGAGGCACGCGAAGAGTCCACGCTGGACCACCTGGCCGGCTATGCGGGCTCGAGGCCCGTGCGCATCGGCAACGCGGCGCGTACGCAGACCCAGCTCGACATCTACGGCGAGCTGATGGACAGCCTGTACCTTGCGAACAAGTACGGCACGGCCTCCAGCCACGCCGGCTGGGCGCACGTGCGGCGCATGGTGGACCACGTGTCGCGCCACTGGCGCGATGCCGATGAAGGTATCTGGGAGATTCGCGACAAGCCGCGCCACTTCCTGCACTCGCGGCTCATGTGCTGGGTGGCGCTGGACAGGGCCTTCCGGCTTGCGGCGAAGCGTTCGCTGCCCGGGCCGATCGTCGAATGGGCCGCCGAGCGCGACCGCATCGCCGAGGATATCTGGGCGAATTTCCGCCACCCGGACAAAGGCTATTTCGTGCAGACCGAGGGCGGCACCGACCTGGACGCCTCCTTGCTGATGATGCCGCTGGTCCGCTTCGTTTCAGCGACGGATCCCGTCTGGCTGGCGACGCTCGATGCGATCCGCGACCAGCTCACCGACGACGGGCTGGTCTTCCGCTATCGCAACGCCGATGGCCTCGAAGGAGGCGAGGGCGCGTTTACGACCTGCACGTTCTGGTATGTGGAATGCCTGGCGCGCGCAGGCCGATTGCACGAGGCGCGCGAGATCATGGCCAGGGGCGTGCTCTATTCGAACCACCTGGGCCTGTTCTCCGAGGAACTGAGCCTGCGCGGCGATCAGCTCGGCAACTTTCCGCAGGCGCTGACCCACCTGGCGTGCCTCAGCGCGGCGTATTACCTCGACCGGCAGTTGTCGGATCCGGGTGGGCAGACCTGGCAGCCCTGAGGGACGGCATCGCGCGCAAAACCCCGACCCCAACAACGGTGGCGGACACCCACTTGGTGCGCGCGAGCTCCCCCAGCGAAAACCCACCGCCAAAA
>NZ_JBQCFT010000281.1:0-2184 GCF_051958795.1 Luteibacter sp.
GGGGGCGGCGCGGCGGCCGCCCCCCCCCCCCCCCCCCCCCCCCCCCCCCCCCCCCCCCCCCCCCCCCCCCCCACAACGGCGCCTAGCGCGGCCAGCGCATCTCGGCGTGGGAGTTGTTGAAGCGGGGGTCGTTTTCGTCGCCGTGCAGTGCCACGGTGAGATCGACGGGGAGGCCGGCCACTTCGACGGCCTGGCCGTCCTGGAAACGTGCGCCGAGCGCGCCAAGATCGACGAGGCTTTCCGCCAGCGCGCCGACGCGATCGATCTCGTTGTCCGGCACATGGGTGAAGCTGAAGTCGGGCCGGCCGAACTTGCGCATGCCGCGCGTACGAATCCAGGAGCGGCCCTTCGTTTCTTCCGGGCTGCAGAGGATAAGCACGTGGTGGCGGGTCGGTGCGCCACCCTGGATCAGGTAGTGGTCGCGCCAGGCTTCGGCACTGAACAGGGAAAGGATCTGCGGATCGACGACGACGTTGCCACCGACATCCGTGAGCGCGGCGACCACGCCCAGCGTGTCACGCAGGTAGCCGAGGTCTTCCCGATCCGGGAAACGGCCACGGATCACCATGACGTGCGGGGCATCCTTCGCGGCCTTGAACGCCTCGGGGTTGTCCTCGGCCAGGAGTTCGCCCAGCGCGCCGGCGAGCGGGTAGCCCTCCCATCGCGCCAGCACGCTGTTCTGCATGCGCTGCATCTCGATGCCTTCGGGCAAGCCCGGGCTGCCGTATTTCATGGCGGGGATGGCGACGTCCTCGGCGAAACCGCCAAACACGAAGAACAGCAACACGCCCTGCTCATCGCTGGGCTGCCAGTAAGGGCGCGGCCATTCGGCGGCGGTGTTCGTCGTCTCGGTCACGCGTCGTGTCCTTCAGTGGGTTCGCTTTCGCCAAGGGGCAGCACGGGCTGCTGCAGCTCGATACGGCCATCGCCCGCGGTGATGCTCTTGAATTCCGCACGGCTCACGGAGACATAGCGGTCGTTGCCGCCGATCTCAACCTGCGGCCCCTGGGTCACGGCGCGACCGTGTTCATCCACGCGCACGACCATGGTGGCCTTCTTGCCCGAGTGGCAGATGGTCTTGATCTCGTCGAGGTTATCCGCCCAGGCCAGCAGGTACTTGCTGCCCTCGAACAGCTCGCCCCGGAAATCGGTACGCAGGCCATAGGCCAACACCGGGATGCCCAGGCGATCGACCACGTCGGTGAGCTGCCAGACCTGGTTCTTCGAGAGGAACTGGGCCTCGTCGACCAGCACGCAGTTCAGGGTGCCGCGCTGGGCGATGTCCTTCTCCACGATGGCGAAGATGTCCTCCTCACCCGCGAAGCGCATGGCGCGGGCCTGCAGGCCGATCCGCGAGGCCACGATGCCCTCCCCGTACCGGTTATCCAGCGCCGGGGTGAGGATCAGCGTCCGCATGCCGCGCTCGTGGTAGTTATGGGCGCTCTGCAGCAGGGTCGTGGTCTTGCCGGCGTTCATCGCCGAATAATAGAAATACAGCTTGGCCATGCGCTTTCCTGGTCTCGACCGGGCATTTTAGCGAATCCGGCACGGCCCCGGGCCTTTCCGGTCGCCGGGGCCGGGCGGCTGGGCGGCGGTCCTGCTACCATCGCCTCCTCGTCCGTCCGCCTGCCCGCCCGGGCCGATCCCGATGCTGAATCCGCAACAACACGCGGCTGTCGAGTACTGCGACGGCCCCCTCCTCGTGCTCGCTGGCGCCGGCTCCGGCAAGACCCGCGTCATCACGGAGAAGATCTCCCACCTCATCTCCCGGCGCCACCTGGCGGCGGAGAAGATCGCCGCGATCACCTTCACCAACAAGGCGGCGAAGGAGATGCGCGAGCGCGTGGGCAAGCTCATCTCGGATGAGTCGGCGCGCGCCCTGACCGTCTGCACCTTCCATGCGCTGGGGCTGAAGTTCCTGCAGATCGAGCACGCACGCGCGAAACTGCGCCGCGGCTTCTCCGTGCTGGACGCGGACGACAGCGCCAACATGATCAAGGAGCTCTCGCCCAAGGGCGTCAAGCCCGAGGTGATCCAGGGCATCCGCAACCTGGTAGGCAAGGCGAAGAACGCCGGCCTCACCCCGGACGAAGCCATGGCCGCCGCGCGCACCGCGCGCGAGATGGAAGCCGCGACCATCTACGACCTGTACCAGCAGCGCCTGGCCGCGTTCAACGCGGTGGA
>NZ_JBQCFT010000282.1:0-9242 GCF_051958795.1 Luteibacter sp.
TACTGGGGCGGGGGGCGGGGGCTCCGGGTTTTGCCCCCCTGCTCGCCGCCGCCCCGCCGCCCCCGGCCCCGCCCCGCGCCCCCCCCCGCGCCCCCCCCCCCGCAGCTTCCTCAACGCACAAGAGCGAGGCGGCGTAAGCCGCTGGTCACATGCATTCGCGCCAGCGAATGAGCCGATTCGAAGGCGCGGCGCTGACTACGCCGCAGTCATCACCGCGATGGCGGCGATGGCCAATGCGATGCCGAGCCAGTTGATCGCGCTTAGCTTCTCGCGGAAACCGAAGGCACCCACCAGCGTGCCAAGGACGACCACGCCCACGTTCATCGAAGCGAACACCAGCGAAGGCGAATCCGGCACGGCCTGGTGGCCGCGCACGTAGAACAGGATGTTGGCGAAGTTGAAGGCGCCGAGCAGGATGCCGAAGCCGAGGCTGCGGCCGGTGATGGCCACCTTGCCGGATACCGCTCGGGCGACCGCTACGATCCAGCACAACACCATCGCGATCAGGAACGAGCCGAGCAGACCGGCCGCGAACGACGCGCCGGCCTTCGCCACGAGCTTGAAGCAGATGTCGATCGCGCCAAAGCCCGCAAACACGAGCAGCGGGGCCCACCAGCTCGCACGCTCATCGTCGCTGCCACGCATGCCACCGCGCGGGCGGGCGATGCCCTTGCGCCAGAGCACGCAAAGCACCGCGACCAGCGCAATGCCGATGCCCAACGCCTTCTGCCCCGTCAGCACATCGCCGAGGAAGGCGAATGCGGCGAACAGCGAGACGAACAGCGACAGGCGCTGCGCTACATCAGTCCGAACGATGCCGGCCGTGCTTACCGAGCGCGCGAGCACCACGAAGATGGCGGGCAGCAGGATGCCGAGGGCGATGAGCGGCGGCCAGGTCGCCTTCGCTTCGAGCACACCCTGCGGCGTCGCACCGAGCAGCCACCAAGCGAGCAGTGAGGCGACCACGTAATTGGTGGCGACGACCTGGACGATGTCGATACCCGCGCGGCGGGCGAGCTTCAGCAGGATGGAAACCGAGACGCTGAAGAGAACGGCGAGGAGGATGTAAACCATGGGACCGTGGTAGCGGTATACGAGGCTGGGAAGTCTCGCACGAACCGTCGGTCCGATGGTGCGCCGTAGTCCAGCCGCCCTACGACCTGCTACGTAGGAGCCCACCCTGTGGGCGACGCCTTTCGCACCAAGGCCACAGGCCCTGTGGCGCTTTCGCGAAAAAGCCGTCGCCCACAGGGTGGGCTCCTACGATGAGCGCTATGCGTTCAGCGCTTGAGCTGCGCGGCTTCGCGGGCCAGGGTTTCGATGGCGGCGTAGTCGCCGGCAGCGAGCAGGTTGGCGGGGGTGAGCCAGGAGCCGCCGACGCAGGCGACGTTCGGCAGGGCGAGGAAGTCCGGCGCGTTGGCGAGGCTGATGCCGCCGGTCGGGCAGAACGTGATCTGCGGCAGCGGCGAGGCCCATGCGCCGATCAGCTTCGCACCACCGGCAGGGACGGCCGGGAAGAACTTCTGGAAGCGGTATCCGCGCTCGAGGAGCTCCATCGCTTCGCTCGACGTGGCGGCGCCCGGCAGCATCGGCAGTTCGTGGTCATCGGCTGCATCGAGCAGGCGCGGGCTGCTGCCCGGCGAGACCGCGAACTTCGCGCCAGCCTTGAAGGCCGCCTCGAGGTCCTTGGCGGTGAGCACCGTGCCGACACCGACGAAGGCGCCTTCCACTTCCGCGGCGATCGCGCGGACCGCCTCGAGCGCGGCCGGCGTGCGCAGCGTGACTTCGATCGCCGGGATGCCACCGGCGACCAGCGCGCGCGCCATGCCCACGGCCTTAGACGCGTCCTCGATGATGACGACGGGGACTACCGGCGCCAGCGCCAGGGTGGATTCGACCTTGGCCTGCTTTGCTTCGTTGCTCATCGTTACTCCGTTGCTCAGAACACGCCCGCGCCGAGGTCGGCCGCGACGGCCGACTGGCGGAACATGGCGAAAAGTTCGCGGCCCATGCCGCTGTGGTGCACGCCGAGATCGACGTTATCGGGAACGCGGCTGTTCCACTCGTCGGCTTCGATCAGCACCTCGACGGTGCCGGCGATCGCATCCACGCGGACGAGATCGCCCGTGCGAACGCGCGCGATGGGGCCACCCGACTCGGCTTCCGGCGTCACGTGGATCGCCGCGGGCACGCGGCCCGACGCGCCGGACATGCGCCCGTCGGTCACCAGCGCCACGCGATGGCCGCGATCCTGCAGCAGGCTCAGCGTCGGCGTGAGCTTGTGCAGCTCGGGCATGCCTCGCGCACGCGGGCCCTGGAAGCGCACCACCGCGATGAAGTCACGGTTGAGCTCGCCGCGGTCGAAGGCCGCCTTCACGTCATCCTGCTCATCGAACACGATGGCGGGCGCCTCGACGACCATGCGGTCTTCCGGCACCGACGAGACCTTGATGACGCCACGGCCCAGGTTGCCCTTGAGCATGCGCAGGCCGCCATCCGCGCGGAACGGCTCGCTGATCGCACGCAGCACGCCACGGTTGCCGCTTTCCTTCGAGACCGGCACCCAGGTGAGCTTGCCATCCTCGAGGACCGGCTTGTGCCGGTACGCCTCGAGGCCGTGGCCCATGATCGTGTTGACGTCGTTGTGAAGCAGGCCGGCGCTGAGCAGCTGGTCCATGAGGAACCCCATGCCGCCCGCATCGTGGAAGTGGTTCACATCGGCGTAGCCGTTCGGATACACGCGGGCGAGCAGCGGCACGACCGAGGACAGTGCATCGAAATCGTCCCAGCGCAGCTCGATGCCCGCAGCACGCGCGATCGCGACAAGGTGCAGCAGGTGGTTGGTGGAACCGCCAGTCGCATGCAGGCCCACCACGCCGTTGACGATCGCGCGCTCATCGATGATGTGGCCGATGGGCATGTAGTGCTCGCCCATGCAATCGCTGGCGAGCACGCGCTCCACCGTGGCCTCGGTCAGCGCGTGGCGCAGCGGCGTATCCGGCAGTTCGAAGCTCGAACCCGGCAGGTGCACGCCCATGATCTCCATGAGCATCTGGTTGGAGTTGGCCGTGCCGTAGAACGTGCAGGTGCCGGCGCCGTGGTACGAACGCGCTTCCGCTTCGAGCAACTCAGCGCGCGTCGCCTTGCCGGCGGCAAACGCCTGGCGCACCTTCGACTTCTCTTCGTTCGGGATGCCCGACGGCATCGGGCCCGAAGGCACGAAAGCGCTGGCGAGATGGCCGAACGAAAGCGCGCCGATCAACATGCCCGGGACGATCTTGTCGCAGATGCCGAGGTACAGCGCGCCTTCGTACATGTCATGCGAAAGCGACACGGCGGTGGCCATGGCGATGAGATCGCGCGAGAACAGCGACAGTTCCATGCCGGGCCGGCCCTGGGTCACGCCATCGCACATCGCGGGAACACCGCCCGCGACCTGGGCAGTCGCGCCATAGCGGCGGGCGATGGCGCGGATGCGCTCCGGGTAGCCTTCGTACGGCTGGTGCGCGGACAGCATGTCGTTGTACGCGGTGACGATCGCGATGTTCGCGGCGTGGCCGTTACGCAACGCATCCTTGTCGGACTCGCACGACGCGGCGAAGCCGTGGGCGAGGTTGCCGCACGAAAGATGATGCCGCTTCGCGCCGTTGCCGCGCGCGGGGTGGATCTTGGCGAGGTACGCGGCACGCGTAGCGCGGCTGCGCTCGACGATGCGCTGGGTCACCTCGGCGAGGACGGGGTGCAGGGTCATGGCGTATGTTCTCGGGCTTTGACCGGTGGAGGCGGGCGCGTGTTACGGCGCCCAGAAGACATGGATGGGCACGCGATCCTGGGTAAGGACGGCACGGATCGGCACGTCCTCGCCACTTTCGGCTTTCGCGAGCAGTTCCTTTTTCTCGTTGCCTTCGATGTGCAGGTAAACCGTGCGCGCATCGAGCACGCGCGGCAGGGTGAGCGTGATGCGCGGCTCACCGGCGCCACCGGCGCGCATCGAGATCACGGCCTTCTTGCCGTTCGGGTCGAGCGCTTCTTCGAGGTTATCGCCACCGGGGAAGAACGACGCCGTGTGGCCATCCGGGCCCATGCCCAGGATCACGACATCGAGCGGCTGGCCCAGGGCATCGATGCGCTTGCCGACATCGGCGAGCGCGGCATCGACGTCATCCTTGTGCGCCTTGTCGAACAGCGGCACGAAGGTCGCGGTGTGCGCCTCGTGGTGCAGCAGGTGCTCGGCGACCAGCTTCGCATTGCTGCGGTCGCTGTCGGTATCCACCCAGCGCTCGTCGACGAGCGTGATGGTGACCTTCGACCAGTCGATTTCCTGTTCGCACAGCACGGCGAACATCTGCTTGGGCGTGCCGCCACCGGAGACGGCGAGCGTGGCCTTGCCTCGCGCCTTGATCGCCGCATCCAGCTTCGACGCGATATCGCGTGCGAGCTGGTCGGCCAGCGTGAGCTTGTCGGCGTATTCGTTGCGGATGATCTTGGCGTTCATGCGGCGTCCTCGGCCCAGGTGCGGCCATCACGTTCGATAAGCGCCACGGCGGCGCTCGGACCCCAGGTGCCCGCGGTATACGGCTTCGGCGTATCGCCGCTTGCCTCCCACGCGTCGAGGATGGGACCGGCCCAGTTCCATGCCGCCTCGACTTCGTCGCGGCGCATGAACAGGGTCGGGTTGCCACGCACGACATCGAGGATGAGCCGCTCGTAGGCATCGGGCTGCTGCACGCCGAACGCCGCCGCGAAGCTCATGTCGAGCGGCACGTGGCGCAGGCGCAGGCCGCCCGGACCCGGATGCTTGATCGTCAGCCACAGCTTCACGCCCTCGTCCGGCTGCAGGCGCAGCGTCAGGCGGTTGGGCAGGAGCGGGCCGCTCGCAGGATCGAAGATGGAATGCGGCAACGCACGGAACGTGACCACGATCTCCGACACGCGATTGGGAAGGCGTTTGCCGGTGCGCAGGTAAAACGGCACACCGGCCCAGCGCCAGTTACCGATCTCCGCCTTGAGGGCGACGAAGGTTTCGGTCTTTGACTGGTCGCTGCCGAGTTCTTCGCTGTAACCCGGAACGCCCTGGCCTTCCGCTGCACCGGCGCGGTACTGGCCGCGCACGGTGAGCTGGGCTGCGTTGCTGCCGTTGATCGGGCGGAGCGAACGCAGCACCTTGAGTTTTTCATCGCGCACGGCATCGGGTGCGAGCGACGATGGCGGCTCCATGGCGAGCATGCACAGGAGCTGCAGGATGTGGTTCTGGACCATGTCGCGCAGCGCGCCCGCACGGTCGTAATAGCCCGCGCGGTGGCCGACGCCGACGGTTTCGGCCACGGTGATCTGCACATGGTCGATGTGCTGTGCGTTCCACAGCGGCTCGAACAGCGCGTTGCCGAAGCGCAGCGCCAGCAGGTTCTGCACCGTTTCCTTACCGAGGTAATGGTCGATGCGGTAGGTCTGCGATTCGCTGAAGACCTGGGCGACGGCATCGTTGATGGCGTTGGCGCTTTGCAGGTCGCGGCCGATCGGCTTCTCGAGCACCACGCGCGCGCTTTCGCCATTGAGGCCCAGCGAGGCCAGGCGCTGGCAGATGTCGGTGAAGATGTCCGGCGAGGTCGAGAGATAGAACACGCGGATGTGGTCCGGGCGCTCGCCCATCAGCGCGGCGAACTCTTCCCAGCCATCGGCCTTGCGGGCGTCTAGCGAGCGGTAGCCGATCATCTGGATGAAGGCATCGAGCTGGGCTTCCGCCACGTGCGAAACGCCCTTCTTCACTGCCTCGCGGACCTGCTCGCGATACGAGGCATCGTCCAGGCCCTCGCGCGCCACGCCGATGATCCGGCTCCTGGGCAGGATCTGGCCATCCACGAAGCGGTGGTACATGGCGGGGAGGAGCTTGCGCACGGCGAGGTCGCCGGTGCCACCGAAAATGACCAGGTCAAAGGGTTCGACCGGCAGGGAGGAAGCGCTCACGACAGTGCCTCTTGAAGGGTTTGCGGAGGGGTACCACTCGATCGTACCAGTGACATACCACGGCGTACCAGCCCCGTACCACTGCGTGCGGCCTTCCCCTGTACCTAACCTCGTGATCACACAACGGAAACGTTTTCAGGCCAATTTAGATCGTGCAAACAACCGTTCGGTCAAACGTCTGGTCTGTCCGGGTCCCGACTGCCTTGCCCCAGTGGTCAGCTATTGGTATCTTCGCCTGATGGAAACCGCCCTCGTTACCGAGTACCAGCGCCTGCAGCACGACCCGGCAGCCCGCCTGCCGCTGGCGTACATGCGCCTGCGCCGGGCCATTCGTAACGTGATCGAGAACGGCGAGGTCCAGGTGGGCCATGCGCTGCCGAGCGAACGCGACCTGGCCAGGGCCCTCACCCTGTCCCGGGTCACCGTGCGCAAGGCGATCGGCGGCCTGGTCGAGGATGGCCTGCTGACCCAGCGGCATGGCGCCGGCACGTTCGTCTCCGAGCGCATCGTGAAGCCGCTCTCGCGCATGACCAGCTTCACCGAGGACCTGCGTGCCCGCGGGCTCAATCCGCGCTCGGAGTTCTTCGAGAAGGCGATCGGCGAGGTGAACCCCGAGGAAGCCATGGCGATGAACCTCTCGCCGGGCACGCAGGTGGTACGCCTGCACCGGCTGCGCTACGCCGGCGATGAGCCGCTGGCGATCGAGCGCAGCGCCGTGCCGCTCGCCCTGCTGCCCGACCCGGGCCTGGTCGAGGATTCCCTGTACGAAGCGCTGGACCAACTGGGCAACCGCCCGACCCGCGCGTTGCAGCGCCTGCGCGCCGTGATCCTTGGTCCCGCGCAGCTCCGCCTGCTGCGCCTGCCGACCGGCAGCGCCGGCCTGAACATCGAACGGCGCAGCTTCCTCGACGATGGGCGCATCGTCGAGTTCACCAATTCCTGGTACCGCGGCGACATCTACGATTTCGTGGCGGAACTGCAAAGCGACTGACGAGCCCAACGCCACCATGACCATCCAGCCGCAAGACACCCTGATGTTCCGCGAAGCGCACGAGACCGCCGAGGTCGCCGAGCGTCAGCTTGCCCACAACGAGGCGATCGTCTCCGCGCTGGCCGAGCGCCTGCGCGCGAACCCGCCGCGCATGGTGATCACGTGCGCCCGCGGCAGCTCCGACCACGCGGCGATGTACGCGAAATACGTCTTCGAAACCCAGTGCGGCGTGGTCACCGCTTCGGCCTCGCCGTCGGTGACGTCGATCTACCATGCCTCGCAGCATCTGGACGGCGCCCTGTACGTCGCTGTCTCGCAGTCGGGCAAGAGCCCCGACCTGGTGCGTAACGCCGAAGCCGCCAAGCGCGCCGGTGCGTACATCGTCGCGCTGGTCAACGTGGTCGATTCGCCGCTGGCGGCCGTCGCCGATGTGGTCGTCCCGCTGCATGCCGGCCCCGAGACCAGCGTCGCGGCCACCAAGAGCTACCTCGGCTCGCTTTTCGCAATCCTGCATATCGCCGCCCGCTGGAGCGACAAGCAGGACATCGCCGATGCGCTCACCGCGCTGCCGGCGCAGCTGCGCCAGGGCTGGGATGCGGACTGGTCGACGCTGACCGATGGCCTGGTCGATGCGCACAACCTGTTCGTGGTGGGCCGTGGCTTCGGTTTCGCCGGTGCGCTCGAAGCGGCGCTGAAGTTCAAGGAAACCTGCGGCCTGCACGCCGAGGCGTTCAGCGCTGCGGAAGTGAAGCACGGCCCGATGGCCCTGGTCGGCCCCGATTTCCCGGTGCTGTTCTTCGCCCAGAACGACGACACGCTGCCCGGCGTGCTCGATGTCGCCGCGGAGTTCCGCAAGCGTGGCGCCAAGGTCTGGGTCGCCGCCCCTGGCGCCACGGGCGAGGGCGTGCTGCCGCTGGTGGCTACTGCGCCGATCTCGGCACCGCTGGTCACCGTGCAGAGCTTCTACCGCGCCACCGCGGCCCTCGCGCTCAAGCGCGGCTTCAACCCCGATGTCCCGCCGCACCTCAACAAGGTGACGGAAACCGTCTGATCCCCGCTTCGAGCCCAAGGACTTCGCCATGACCCTCGCCCTCGTCAACGGCCGCGTGCTGACCGATAACGGATTCCAGACCGGCCTTGCGGTGCTGGTGGATGACGGAAAGATCACCGCCCTCGCCCTGCCTTCCGACCCGCGCGTGCGCGCCGCGGACAAGCATGACCTGGGCGGGCGCACCCTGCTCCCGGGTTTCATCGATTGCCAGGTGAACGGCGGCGGTGGCGTGCTGTTCAACGATGAGCCCACGGTGGAGGCGATCCGCGCCATCGGCGAAGCCCACGCGAAGTTCGGCACGACGGGTTTCCTGCCCACGCTGATCAGCGACGACGCGGAAGTGATGTCGCGCGCGATCGACGCCGTGAACGATGCGGTGGCCCAGGGCGTGCCGGGCGTGCTCGGCGTGCACCTGGAAGGCCCGTTCATCGCGCCGGAGCGCAAGGGCGTGCACGATCCGGCCAAGTTCCGCATCGCCGGCGCCGATGACATCGCGATGGTGGCGCGCCGTCACGGCGGCGTGACCCTGCTCACGCTGGCGCCGGAACGCGCGAGCGATGATGTGCTCGCCCAGCTCGTGGCGAACGGCGTCATCGTCTGCGCCGGCCATACCGGCGCCGACTACGATGCGACCCACCATGCGCTCGCCATGGGCGTGCGCGGCTTCACCCACCTGTTCAACGCCATGACCCCGTTCACCAGCCGCGAGCCCGGCGTGGTCGGCGCGGCACTGGAAGACCACCACAGCTGGTGCGGCCTGATCGTCGATGGCCACCACGTGCACCCGGCATCGCTGCGCGTCGCCATCGCCGCCAAGGCGCCGACGAAGATGATGCTGGTGACGGACGCCATGCCGCCGGTGGGTTCGGACAACCCGAACTTCGTGCTGAAGGGCGAAACCATCACCGCGCTTGATGGCGTCTGCCAGACCGCGGACGGCACGCTCGCGGGCTCGGCGCTGGACATGGCCTCGGCCGTGCGCAACACCATCGACATGGTCGGCGTGCCCTACGACGAAGCGGCCCGCATGGCCTCGACCTACCCCGCCGCCTTCCTCGGCCTGGGTAGCAGCCATGGCCATATCGCCGCCGGCTACCGCGCGGATTTCGTGGTGATGGATGCCACCCACCACGTCACGGAAACCTGGATCGGCGGCGAGCGCGTCTTCGCAGCCTGAGCGATTGACCCCCTGACGGTGCACCTGTGACCTGTGGGAGCGGGGGGGGGGGGGGGGGG
>NZ_JBQCFT010000283.1:0-13464 GCF_051958795.1 Luteibacter sp.
TGCCGCGACCGACTACGGCTGGTCTGAGATCGCCGCGCCGGCCACTGAAGAAAAAACGATTACACAAGCGCAGCTCAGCAAGGCCAACGGCCGTTACGTAGGTGGCGGCCTGGATGCGAAGGTGGAAGCACGCCCGGATGGACTGTATGCCAATGCAGGCCGGTCCGAACGTTTGATCGCACTTTCGCCCCGGCGCTTTCGCGTGGAGTCCCTCGGTATCACGGTTGAGTTCGCCCCCGACTTCTCGAGCATCGCGATCGTCGAGGGCGGGCCCCCGATGAAATTGCTGCGAGTCGCGCCGAAGCAGTAAGGAGTGGAAGCGCCACGGACGGCACCCTTACTACTTCCGACGGCAAGGGCCAGGCCCCCGCGCTTTTTGCACACGGCTTTGACATGTGTGACGGCAGGCTCGCGGGTGGTCCTAGGAAGGCTCCTGATGCCGTCGGAAACCCGCACCATGACGACACTCACACGAAGCAGCACAGGCATCGATGGTCTCGATGTCATCCTCCGCGGCGGACTCCCCGTCAACCGCCTGTACCTGCTCGAAGGCCGGCCCGGTTCCGGCAAGACGACCCTCGCGTTGCAGTACCTGCTCGAAGGGGTGCGGCTCGGCGAGCGCTGCCTCTACGTGACACTTTCCGAAACCGCCGACGAGTTGAGCGACGTGGCGGCCTCGCATGGGTGGTCGCTCGACGGCATCGACCTGTTCGAACTGGCTGCGGCGGAGGCGGTGCTCGGCGATGGTCGCCACCAGTCCGTTCTTCACCCCTGGGAAATGGAACTCGACGGCACGATCCAGCTTATCCAGGCCGAGGTTGAGAAGGTCAAACCGACTCGCGTCGTATTCGACTCTCTGTCCGAGCTCAGGCTCCTGGCACAGGAACCGCTCCGCTACCGCCGCCAGGTCCTCGCGCTCAAGCAGTTCTTCGCCCCGCGCAAGGTCACGGTGCTGCTGGTCGACGACCTCGCCGGCGAGACCGGTGAGCGCGACGCCCATCTCCACAGCCTGTGCCATGGCGTCATATCGCTCGAGCGCTTCACGCTCGACTTCGGCTCCGCCCGCCGGCGGATGCAGATCCAGAAACTCCGCGGCGTGAACTTCGTCGCCGGCTACCACGATATGGCGCTGGTGACTGGCGGCCTGGAGATCTACCCGCGCCTGGTGGCGTCTGACCACCACACGCCATTCGGTGGAGAGCCCGTCCCCAGCGGCGTCGAAGAGCTCGACCGGCTGCTGTATGGCGGGCCGCTCCGTGGCACCAGCACGCTCCTCACCGGTCCGGCCGGCAGCGGCAAGACCAACGTGACCTTGCAGTATGTCGCCGCGGCCCTGAAACGCGGCGAACGGTGCTGCGTGTTCGAATTCGACGAACGCATCGGCACCTTGCTTACCCGATCAAAGGCGCTTGGCAACGACCTGCAGGAATTCGTTGACTCAGGCCTGCTTGAACTCAGGCAAGTGGATCCTGCCGACATTTCGCCAGGTGAATTCGCCTGGTCGGTACGCAAGGCGGTGGAGGAACGTGACTGCCGCATCCTCGTGCTCGACAGTCTCAACGGCTATATCGCTTCGATGCCTCAGGAAAAGCAGGTGCTGCTCCAGCTGCATGAGGTCCTGTCGTACCTCAACCAGAAGGGCGTGACGACGTTCCTGGTCAATCCGCAGCACGGGCTGATCGGCAACATGACGACCGGCACCATCGATGTGTCCTATATCGCCGATGCCATCGTGCTGTTCCGCTTCTTCGAATCGCGCGGCCGCATCCGCAAGGCCATCAGCGTCATCAAGAATCGCGGCGGCGGCCACGAGGATACGATCCGTGAACTGCGTATAGATACACAGGGCATTCGCCTGAGCGAACCACTGGAGCGCTTCCGCGGCGTGCTTACCGGCACGCCGGAGTTCGAGGGAGGTTCGGACCGCTTGCTGGAAGAGCGCAGTGCCTAAGAGCCGGCCCGTCTGCATCCTCGCCCCGTTCGGGCGGGATGCACAGAGTATCGCTGCCATCCTCGACGCCGATGGGATGCTCCCGCAGGTGGTTAACGATGTCGCGACGCTGGCTGACGCGGTTCGCAGCGAGATCGGTGCGGTGGTGGTCACGGAGGAGGGGCTGGCGGGTGGTCTCGGCGCCCTCTCCGACGCGCTGAAGGCGCAGCCGTCGTGGTCCGACGTGCCATTCGTCCTGCTGCGCGCGCGTGGCCCCTCGGGCGGGTTCCGGCGCGTGCGCTTGCCCCCGGACGCCATCAACGTCATTGAGCTCGAACGCCCTCTATCGACCGTTTCTCTGCTGAGCGCCATCGATAGCGCGCTCCGTGCGCGTGCCAAGCAGTTTTTCATCCGCGACCAGATGGTGGAACTGGAACAGGGCCGCGCGGCGCTCGTCGCGAGCGAGGCAGAACTCCGGCTCGTTGCCGATTCGCTTCCGGTACTCATCGGCTTCGTCGATACGGGCCTCGTCTATCGCTTCGTGAACCTCGCCTACGAGCGCTGGCTGGGACGTTCCGTGCACGAAATCGTCGGTCGCAAGGTAGAGGACGTCGTCGGCCCGGATCTATGGGCGATGCGCAAGCCGGATATCGACAAGGTACTCACTGGCTTGCCGGTCACGACGGAATTCCGTTGGCCGAGCCAGGATGGGGCGCGGCGTGATGCGGAAATACGTTATATCCCGCGCTTCGATGCAAGCGGTGTGCTGGACGGGTTCCATGTGTTTGCATCGGATGTGACCGAAAGAAACCTCGCCCTCGAAAACACCCGCGAACAGGCAGCGCTGCTCGAGACGCGCGTGACGGAACGCACCGCCGAACTCCGCGAGGAGATGGCGGCCCGCCAGCGGAGCGAAGAGGCGCTGCGCCAGGCGCAGAAGATGGAGGTCGTCGGCCAGCTCACCGGCGGCATCGCGCACGACTTCAACAACATGCTCACGGGCATCCTCGCCGCCATGGAGCTGGCCCGCGCAAAGGTCGAGGTGGACCGCACGGATGGCGTCGCCCGCCTGCTCGATATCGCAACGTCATCCGCACAGCGTGCCGCAGGCCTTACCCAGCGCCTCCTCGCGTTTTCTCGGCGCCAGGCACTCGATCCGAAACCGGCGGATGTCGGCGCACTGGTCCGGTCCATGGAAGATTTGCTGGTGCGTACGCTCGGCGAACGCATCCGCCTGCGGATCACGTCGAGCGAGGCTATGCCGCGTGCCATGGTCGACGCCAACCAGCTTGAAAGCGCCCTCCTTAACCTCGCCATCAACGCACGTGACGCCATGCCCGATGGAGGTGTCCTGCACATCGACACGTCGCTTCGGCGACTGCCGGAATATGGCGATCACGGAGGTGATGAGCCCGGCGGCACGTTCGTGGCCATGTCGGTCAGCGACACAGGCATGGGTATGGATGATTCCACGCTGGAGAAGGTTTTCGAACCGTTCTTCACGACCAAGCCGATCGGCCAGGGCACAGGCCTCGGGATGTCGATGATCTATGGCTTCGTCAACCAGACGGGCGGGCATATCCGCATTCGCTCTCGGGTGGGTGAAGGCACCACGGTGCGGCTTTACCTGCCCATGGCGGAAGCCGACGCCAGGGCGGCGATCCAGGCGACTGTCGGCGACGTGACGGGCGGCTATGGGCAACGCATCGTCGTGGTCGATGATGACCCACAGGTCCGCACCCTCGTGACCGAACTGCTCTCGTCGCTCGACTATGCCGTGCACGCCTCGCCATCGGCCGAGGCAGCGCTCGAATACCTTGCCGGCGGGACCGCCGTCGACCTGCTGCTCACCGACGTCGGCCTGCCCGGCCTCAATGGCCGGCAGCTCGCCGACATCGCGCGGCAGACGCGTCACGACCTGCCGGTGCTCTTCATGACCGGCTACGCCTTCGGCGCGGTGGACCCCGCGCAACTCCTGGACGACGGGATGGCGATGATCGGTAAGCCGTTCCGCCTGGCGGAGCTCAGCCAGGCGGTGGCCTCGATGCTTCCGTCGCAGCGTTGAGGGCTTTGAGTCGCACGGACGCGGAGATTCGTCAGTGCTGGAAAGCGTTCAGCTTGGCGGTCCGCGATTCATTTTCGGGCAAGGCTTTCGAGGGCATGCTCGGATCGGTTAAACCCCGGCCTCGCGCCACGTACGGAGATAGACCCATGCGCCAATCCGCCCTGCTGCTTGCGGCTGCCCTCGGCTTTGTCGTCGCCTCGCACGCCGCCGCTTCCGACCGCCCGGATCCGGGCAAGCTGACGACGAAGTGCCTCGATGCCGCGGCCAAGAAATTCGACGTAAAGAACGATTACATCCAGCTCCAGCCGATCCAGGCCGCTGATTCCGGTTACTCCATTGCCGGCGTCGCCGACGCGGGCATGGACGGCAAGAAGAACTTCAGCTGCGAATTCGACAAGAAGGGCAAGCTGGCCAACCTCGTTCCCGAGGCCAAGTAACACCCGTACCGGTGGCCGCGCGCAGGGCGCGCCCACCGGTCCCGGCAAATGCCGGGATTCCGCGTGGTAGCGGCTAGACTAAGGGGCAACCTCGTCGGTCAACTGCTTCCCGCCATGCTTCTTCCGAATACCCCGTCCCCTGCCCTCCCCGTCCCCCTCTATCGCCAGACCTACGTGCAGGTACTGGTCGCCATTGCGCTTGGCGCGGTGCTGGGCCATTTTTTCCCGGCTTTCGCCGAGCAGATGAAGCCGCTGGGCGATGCGTTCATCAAGCTGGTGAAGATGGTCATCGCTCCGGTGATCTTTCTGACCGTGGTCACGGGTATCGCTGGGATGCCGCACCTGAACGCCGTGGGCCGCGTGGTGTTGAAGGCCATGGCCTACTTCCTTGTGTTCTCGACGCTGGCTCTTGTCGTGGGCATGGTCGTAGCCAACGTGGTGCGGCCGGGTGCGGGCCTGAACATCGATGCCGCCAGCCTTTCCACCACGGAAATCGCGACGTACGCCTCGAAGGCGCACGATATGTCGCTGACGCATTTCCTGCTCGACATCATTCCTGACACCGTATTCGGCGCCTTTACCTCAGGGAACATCCTGCAGGTATTGCTGCTCGCCGTACTGTTCGGCATCTCGCTGACGCTGGCAGGCGAGCGCTCGAAGCCGGTCATCGCGTTCTTCGAGGCGATGACGGCTCCCGTGTTCAAGCTTGTGCACATCCTGATGAAGGCTGCGCCGATCGGCGCCTTTGGCGCCATCGCTTTCACTATCGGCCGGTACGGGATCGGTTCACTGCAGAACCTGATGTATCTCGTGGCCACGTTCTATTTCACGGCGCTGCTTTTCGTCATCGTCGTCCTCGGCACCGTCGCCCGCCTTACCGGCTTCTCGATCTTCCAGCTGCTGCGTTACCTGAAGGCGGAGCTTTTGCTGGTGCTCGGCACTTCGTCGTCGGAGGCCGCCCTGCCCTCGCTGATGGAGAAGATGGAGCGCGCGGGCTGCGACAAGTCGGTTGTCGGCCTGGTCGTTCCCACCGGCTATTCGTTCAATCTCGACGGCACCAACATCTACATGACGCTTGCAGCGCTCTTCATCGCGCAGGCGACCAACACCCCACTCTCGCTCGGCGAACAGGTCGCTTTGCTACTGGTCGCGATGGTGAGCTCCAAGGGCGCCGCCGGCGTGACCGGCGCCGGCTTCGTGACATTAGCGGCCACGCTTTCGGTGGTGCCTTCGCTGCCGGTCGCGGGCATGGCGCTGATCCTCGGCGTCGATCGTTTCATGAGCGAGTGCCGCTCGCTGACCAACTTCGTAGGCAACGCGGTGGCCACTATCGTGGTGGCCCGCTGGGAAGGTGCATTGGATCGCGACGCGCTGAGCGCGACCCTGGCGAGTGGCGGTGCCGACCAAGCCACCTCGGCGGTTGAAGCGCCCGCCGAGTGACTGAGGCTTCCGCACCTCAGAAATGACTGAGCCCAGGGCCGAAGCGCCTGGGCTCTACGAGGGAAACCACGAAGAGGTGTCATCCCCTTCTTCCCTGCCTGGTTGCCACCCCGAGGGGTCTGACCTAGGTCTTCGAGTGTCCGCGTGTATTGGACGTGGACCTGATTCTACTTACCCGATCTCAAGCTATCCAGGGTCTCCATCAGCTGCGCTGCTCGATTCGCCGCCGCTCAGCGACTATCGCCCCCACGGCCCTGCGAACATCATTCAAGACCGTCTCGTGATCCTGCCAGTCTGAGAGGCCGCTGGATTCATCCTGCAACGCCTCGTGAACTTTCGCGCGAAACCACGCGTCGTATTCTTCGGCGGCAATGTAATGGAGTTCGCCATCGGGATCTTCTCCACGCCCTAAGACGTCAACTGTCATCCTGGTCAATCCAATTCGACCTGATCGGCCATCGGCGATTTCATCAGAGCGGCAACACGCCGTATGCCAGCGCTGCTCGCGCAGCGGTGTAGGCAAGATCTGACGTGAGCGACGGAGAACTACGCAATATCGAAGCGCACGATCCTGCCTTCGACCACATGGAACACGTGGGTAACCGTCTTGTCCTTCAGGCCATGCGTCTGGCCTTCGAGCGGTTTGCCGTCGAGGTCCAGGACCGTCTGGATGACCTCGACAGCCACGCGCCCGTCTGCCGATGGCGCGAACGCGACGGGATCCACATGCGGGCTCACCATGGACCACTGGCGCGTCCAGTACTCGCGCAAGCCTTCCTTGCCGTGGACATATCCACCGTCCATGCCGTTGGCCCAGGCGACGTCGTCATCCAGTACGGCGAATACGCCGTCGATGTTACGAGCGTTGAAGTCGGCGTACATGCGCTGGATCATCGGGATGGCATCGTTCGACATGGCATTTCCTCGCTTGCATGGGTGAGGGTGCCGGTGGGCCACTTTTCAGCCTTGCCCCGCGGCATTGCCTGATATATATACGTACATATCTATTTTCCCGTCAAGCGGAATTCGCCATGCATGAAGACGTGCTTTCGACGCCGGGCCACCTGGTAAGCCTGGCGGCGCGTGGATTCGCGCGGCTTAGCGAGGCGCGGCTCAAGCCGCTCGGCTTCGGCGTGGGCCACGTGCCGATCCTGGTAGCGTTGCAGCATGGCAAGGCCAGTACGCAGCGCGACCTGGCCCGCTTCGCCAAGGTGGAACAGCCGCCGATGGCGCAGATGCTCGGGCGCATGGAGCGTGATGGCCTGATCGAACGCACGCCCGATCCGTCCGATGGCCGCAGCAGCCTTGTCACCCTGACGAAGGTGGCGAAGCAACGCCTGCCGAAGGCTACGGCCACGCTGTTCCAGGGCAACCGCGAGGCACTGGACGGCTTCTCCGATAGCGAAGCCGCCCAGTTCATCGACATGCTCAAACGCGTGATCGCCAACCTGGATCAGATGATCGGCATCGAGGCTCCCTGACGCCTCACCCTACGCTGCTCCATCCAGTCGTAGATCACCGGCAGGAGCACCAACGTGAGCAGGGTCGAGGTGATGAGTCCACCCACCACGACCGTCGCCAGCGGCCGCTGGGTCTCCGCCCCTACGCCGCTCGAGAGCAGCATGGGAACGAGACCGAGGATGGCGACGCTCGCGGTCATCAGGACCGGGCGCATCCGTAGTGCCGTGCCTTTGACCACGGCCTCCCGCACGCCCAGCCCGGCATGTCGCTGCTCATTGAGGAAGCTCACCAGCACGATGCCATTGAGCATCGCCACGCCGAACACCGCGATGAACCCGATCGCCGACGGCACCGACAGGTACTGGCCGCTGATGAACAGGCCGACGACGCCACCGATGGTCGCGAACGGCACGTTGGCCAGGATCAACGCGGCATATCGCACCGAGTTGAACGCCGTGTAGAGCAGGATGAAGATGAAGAAGATCGTGGCGGGCACGATGATCGCGAGCCGCTTCAACGCGCGCTGCTGGTTGGCGAAGGCACCGCCCCATTCGGTGTAGTAGCCCGTAGGCAGAGTCATGGACTGGGCAAGGGCCGCGTCGGCATCACGTACGAAGCCATCGATATCGCGGCCACGCACATCCATCTGGATTACCGCGTACCGCTGTAACTGTTCGCGGCGAATGAATGAATACCCCTCCGCCGTCGTCACCTTCGCCACCTGGGCCAGCTGCACCAGCGCGCCGGATGGCGTGCTCACCGGGATACGCTCGATATCCTGCACCGATGCCTTGCTTGCCTCGTTCAGCCGTACGGTGATGTCGAAGCGCTTCACGCCATCGAGCAAGGTACCGACGGGCTCGCCGCCGATGCCGTTGCGGACCACGGTGAGCACGTCGCCAGCATTGAGCCCATAGCGGGCCAGTGCGTCGCGGTCCACTTCAATGCGGACCTGTGGCTTGCCGATGTTCGCTTCGAGGGCGAGATCCGCTACGCCGGGTACACCCGCCAGGATATCCCGCGCCTTTGCACTCAACCGGTCCAGCTCACTAAGGTCGTCACCGTAGATCTTCAAGGCCAGCGTGGCGCGTACGCCCGAGATCAGTTCCTCGATGCGCATCTGGATCGGCTGCGTGTAGCTGACCACCGCCGTCGGCAGGATGGCGCTGAGCTCCTTCTGCATAGCCTCCTGGATCGTCTCCAGCGTTTCGCCATCGCGCCACTGATCCTTCGGCTTGAGTGGCGTGTACACCTCCATGTAGCTCACATCGGCGGTCTCACCCTTTTCGGCGCGGCCGATCATGGCCAGCGTCGTCTCCACCTCGGGGAATGTCTCCTTCACCCGCCCGGCCACGCGAGCCGAGATAGCGATCGATTCATCCAGCGAGGCCGAGGGGATCGATGTGATCCGCCACATGATGGCGCCCTCGCGCAGGTTGGGCATGAACTCCTTGCCGAGGAAGGGGAACAACGCCAGCGCGCCGACGAGCGCCGCACCTGCAATGCCGATGACTGCCTTGCGATGCGCCAGCGACCAGCCCAGCACACGTGCGTAGCCCCGTTTCAGCCAGCCCACGAGGCGGGTGTCCTTCTCCTCCTTCGGCTTCAATATCACTGCGGCGAGCACGGGGATCAGCGTGAGCGCCAGCAGCAGCGAGCCCGCCATCGCGAAGCTGATGTTGAATGCCATCGGCTTGAACATCTTGCCTTCGAGGCCCTGCAGGCTGAACAGCGGCAGGAACACCACGATGATGATCAGGATGGCGAAGGCGACGGGGCTCGCCACTTCGCGTGCGGCCCGGAGTACCGCGGCGGTGCGGTCGACGGCCTCACCGTGCGCCTTCTGCTCCGCCATGATCCGGAAGGCGTTCTCGACCATGACCACGGCGCCGTCCACCATCATGCCGATGCCGATAGCCAGCCCGGCGAGCGACATCAGGTTCGCGGAAAGACCGACCTGCTCCATGCAGATAAAGGCGATGAGCATGGCGAGTGGCAAGGTCACCACCACGATGAGTGCACTGCGAAGCTCACCCAGGAACAGGAACAACACGATCGCTACGAGGATCGAACCTTCGACCAGCGCCCTTACCGCGGTGCCGACCGCGGCGTTGACGAGGTCGGTGCGCTCGTAGACAGGCTTCACGACGGTGCCTTCGGGCAGTGCACGCTTCACCGTATCGAGTTTCGCCTTCACGGCATCGACCACGCTCTTCGCGTTCTCGCCAATGCGGGCCAGCGCCTGCCCCATCACGACTTCCTTGCCGTCCCGCGTGACCGCTCCCGTGCGCGGTGCGCCCGCTTCGGTGACGGTGGCCACGTCACGCACGTATACCGGCGTGCCGTCCTCGGTCTTCAGCACGATGTTGCCGATGTCCTGGTCATTCTTCACCAGGCCAAGCCCACGCACGAGGTACTGCTCGCGGCCTACGTCGATAAAATTGCCGCCGACCTGGGCGTTGTTGGCCTCGAGCGCCTCGATCACCTGCCTGAAGCCGAGGTTGTGCGCGATCAGCCGCAGTGGATCCACGCGCACCTGGTACTGCTTCTGCTGGCCGCCCCACGAGGTGACGTCGTCGACACCGGGTGCCGTACGCAGGATCAGGCGCACGGTCCAGTCCTGCAGCGTGCGCAGGCCCATGTCATCGGGCGCGTTCTTCAGCGCGGCGTCGGCACGTTCCACCGTGTACCAGAACACCTGGCCGAGGCCGGAGGTGTTCGGGCCCATCTCGGGCTTGCCGTAGCCTGCGGGCAGCCGGTCACCGACCTGTTGCAGTCGTTCGTTGACGAGCTGCCGGGCGAAATAGATGTCCATGTCGTCGTCGAAGTAGACCGCGACGTACGAAAGCTCGAACAGGCTGACTGACCGGATCTCCTGCACCTTCGGCAGTCCCGCAAGCGCGGACTCCACCGGTGTCGTGAGTAGTTGCTCCACATCCTCTGCCGCGAGGCCGGAGGCTTCGGTGTACACGTTCACCTGCACCGGCGTGACGTCAGGGAACGCATCGATCGGCAAGGTGCTTACCGCCCGGTAGCCAAGCGCGGCGACGACCGCGAAGACAATGAGGACAAGGATCTTGTACTTGAGGGAAAGGGCGACGAGACGTTCCAGCATCACTCTTCCCCCAGTTGCGAGCGCAGCATGCGGGCCTTGAGCGCGAACGCGCCCTTGCTCACGTACGCCGTGCCCGGCGTCAGGCCCTTCTTCACCTCGGTCCATCCGTCGCGCGTTTCACCGGGCTCGATGGCGGCCGGTTCGAACTGCCCTGCCTGCTTGCCGCGCACGAAGACGGAGGGCTGGTTCTGTAGCAGCACGATGGCATCGGCGGGGACGGCAACGACCTGGGTCTGCGCGGCGATGGCGATGCGCGCCTCGACCAGTTCGCCCGGGTGCAGGAGATCCTTGTCGTTGGGAACCTGGATGCGGACGTTGACCGTTCGGGTCTTCTCGTCGGTCAGGTGCGAGCGCTGGATGACGCTGCCCTTCAGTTCCGTGCCATGCGCGGCGATGATGACTGCCGCGCCCGGTTTCGCCTGCTCAGCGACTGCCGGAGCCAGGCGGCCTTCTACCCACACGGACGACTCCGCCACGATCGTAAAGAGCGGACGGCCGGGCTCCACGCGTTCACCGACGATGAAGTCGTCCGTCGTGATGCGGCCTGCCTGGGGCGCAAGTAGTTCGAAGCTGCCATCCGCGGCGCTGGAGCCGCGCTGCACCACGCGGCTTATCTGCCCGTCGGAGAGCCCGTAGGCTTTCAGCTTCGCCCTGGCCTGGTCGCGCTGGACCAGCGCTTCGTTATAGCGCCGAGCTGAGACGGCCTGGGGCCCGAGCGAAGCGACGCGCGACCAGTCCTGGCTGGCGACGATCAGTTGCCCTTGTGTCTCAGCGACGTCGACGCTGGACAACGTGACGAGCGGCTGGCCCGCTTTCACCTCATCGCCGAGCTTCACCTTGCGGGCAACGACCTGCGATGCGACGCGGGGCGATACGAGCACGGTGGAATACGCATCGACCTTTACTTCGCCGGGCGCCTTCACCTGATCGGTCAGGCTACGCAGGGCGGCCGTAGCGACCTGGATCCCGGCCTCTTTTTGCGCGGCTGCATCGAGGATCAGCGGATTCGTTTCCACGCCTTCTGCGGCACGAGCCGCGCGGACGGTGAGCGTGGTGGCCAGCGCCAGGGCAAGGACGGCGGCCGTCATACGAAACGGTGTGCGGATCATGGGGAAGATTCCTTGAGGTTGCCGGTCACCCAGTCGGTGAGGCGGCCGGCGGCGGCGAGATAGTCAAACCACGCCTGCCAGGTCTGGTCCTCCAGGGCGATGCCAGAGAGGGCGGTATCCAGGCTCTGCTTGAGCTGTACCAGGTAGTCGGAGGTGCTTATCTCGCCGGCCTGCCAGAGCTTGTCGAGCAATGCGGCGCGTTCGTCGAAGGCGCCGGCGCGACCCTGGCGGAAGTTTTCACTGGCAGCGCGGAGCGCGGCATACGTCGCCCGCGCTTGCGTGAGCCGCGCATCGGAACGCAGTTCGGCCGCGCGGCGCGTGGCGTAGGCAGCGTCTGCGTCCGCGCGTGCCGCGCTCACCTCGTAGCGACCGCTGTTCAACACGGGTATCGGCATCGAGATGCTCACGCCCACGACGCGGTCGGTGCGCGGACCGCTACGCACTTCACCGCCGGTCAGGCTGATCGTGGGATCCGGCCGGCGGTTGCGGTCGGCGACGGTGACTGCCGCGTCGGCGCGCTCCTGCTCGGCCTGCGCCTGCTGTAGCTCGGGGCGGTCGGAATTGGGCACGGGGCTGATGGCCGCGGGCACCGGCGGGAGCGCGACGAACCGGGCAGGTACTTTGCCGTCGGGATCGCCGCCTAGTGCGGCGAGGGCCGCCACGGCATCGGCTTGTCGCGCTTCGAGCGAGGACTGCTCGACCTGCGCCTCGCCCAGCGCCAGGCCGGCGAGATCACGCTCGGTGCTGCTGATATCGCCGACCTTGAGGCGTTGGCCGGCAAGCGCATCGAAGCGGCGCATCAAGGCCAGCCTCTGCTCGCCCAGCGCGGATTGTTCGCGCGTGTAGGCGACGCTGGACCACGCCTTCAGCCAGTCACGCGCGACGTCACGGCGCGCCAGCACATAGGCTGCTTCCTGTGAACGCACTTCGGCATCGCCTTGCGTGATGCGTGCCTCGCGCTTGCCGAAGGCATCCAGCGTGAGGCTCGCACCCGCCGTGCGTCGGTTGACGTCGGCGTTCTCGGCATCGAGCTGAAGGGACGGGTTGTAGACCGGTTGACCTGCGGCGCTCGCGCGTTCCTGGGCGGCACGGCGGCTGGCGTCGGCGGCCTGGACCTGCGGGTTCACGTTCCACAGCTCGTGGATCGCGGCCTGTAGGCCCGGTGGCGGCATGGGTAGCGTCGGCGTATCGGCCGCGGCGGGGCGGCCCATGGCTGACGCGACGAACAACACGCACAGGGCGCCGAGCGGCGCTGCACGTAAAACGAACATGTTGGGGTTCTCCTGAGACACAAGCGAACGGCACCGCTGCAGGGAGCAGCGGTGTGCCATGGCGAGTGCTCAGGCGATGGGTGGCCGCAAGGGTGACGCCATCGGGCGCATGGAAGGCGCGACCGGGGCGTGGGCGTGGATCGAAGGCAGGAGGGCGCTCGCGACCGTATCGAACGACGCGGCGGGCAGCGTCACGGCGTGGGCGCAGGCGCAGTGGCAGCCGCCGGGTTCGCCCAGCTGGCAGAACTCACCGTCCTGGCTATCGGCCGTGGTTGCGGCGATGAACTGGGCTCCGATGGCGGTGCCCGCCTGGGCACCGGCCACGACGGTGCGCGGGCCATCGAGCAGGCAGGCCGTCGACGCCGCGAACTTGATCAGCATGGCAAACACCACAAGCATCCACGCCCCCCGATGGAGGCGCAGGCGCTGGAACAGGCGGGTGCTCGGGGCATGCATGGCGCCAAGCGTAGTGTCGGCGGGGGGTGTTAGACAATTACGGTCGTCGGTCCATGAACATGGCGGCACGCCATCGCGGGGGACCGCGCCCCACAAAAAAACGGGTGGGGCCCCGCCTGGTGTGGGTGGGCCCCTGCCCGCCCGGAAAACGCCGGGAACGCGGAGGTTTAATGGAAAAAA
>NZ_JBQCFT010000284.1:0-4229 GCF_051958795.1 Luteibacter sp.
CGCTGCGGGTGTGCACGGCAAGGATCTGGCGTCGTCCGGTGAGGTCAGGCGGGCTGACCGTGACCCGGCGGTCGAAGCGACCCGGGCGCAGCAGCGCCGGATCCAGCACGTCCGGACGGTTGGTGGCCGCGATGACGATGATGCCCTCGGTGCCTTCGAAACCGTCCATCTCGACCAGCAACTGGTTGAGGGTCTGCTCGCGCTCGTCGTGACCGCCGCCCATGCCGGCGCCACGATGGCGGCCGACCGCGTCGATCTCGTCGATGAAGATGATGCACGGCGCGTGCTTCTTCGCCTGCTCGAACATGTCACGGACGCGGCTGGCGCCCACGCCGACGAACATTTCGACGAAGTCCGAACCGGAGATCGAGAAGAACGGCACCTTGGCCTCGCCGGCGATCGCCTTGGCGAGCAGGGTCTTGCCGGTACCCGGGGGGCCGACCATGAGCACGCCGCGCGGGATCTTGCCGCCCAGCTTCTGGAACTTGCCCGGGTCGCGGAGGAATTCGACCAGCTCGCCGACTTCTTCCTTGGCCTCGTCGCAACCGGCCACGTCGGTGAAGTTCACCTTGACCTGGTCCTCGCCCTGCAGCTTGGCCCGCGAGCGGCCGAAGCTCATGGCGCCGCGGCCACCGGAGCCGGCCTGCATCTGGCGCATGAACCAGATGAGCACGGCCACGAAGATGATGATGGGCAACCAGTTGAACAGGAGGCCGATCAGGGAGAAGCCGTTATCGGCGGGCTCCTGGCGAAGCTCGACGCCCTTGTCGCGCATCTGCTTGACCAGGTCGCTGGTCGACAGGCCGACCACCGGCACGACGGTGCGGTAGCTGCCGCCGTCCTTGAGCTTGCCGGTAATGGTCGGCGGGGCGGACGAGGTGATCGTGCCGCTGGCAACGTTGCCGTTATCGACCTGCTGGGCGAACGCCGTGTAGGACATGTCCTGCGACGAGCCGCCGTGCGGGTTGAAGGTCTGGAATACGGTTAGGAGGACCACCGCGATGATCAGCCAGAGCAACAGGTTTTTAGCCATCTCATTCATGCGCGGTTCTCGCCAGGTTGCCGGGACGCGGACTTGAGGCCGGTCGCCAGCGCATAGACCTCTCGCGAACGCGCGCGGGAGGCCTTCGGTTTACGCATCGTCACGCGACTGAAGTCAGCGCGCAAGTTCTTTAGATACTCGTCGAAACCGGCCCCCTGGAACAACTTCACCAGGAACGACCCGCCGGGCGTCAGCCAGTCGAGGGCGAACTGCCGGGCGAGGTCGCAAAGATCCATGGCTCGGATCTGGTCCGCGAGGGCCACACCGGACATATTGGGGGCCATGTCCGAGAGGACAAGATCGACCTTCTTCCCTTCCAGCATGCCCTCGAGCTCGCGGAGGACGCTTTCTTCACGGAAATCGCCCTGCATGAAGTCGACGCCGGTGAGCCCCACCATCGGCAGGATGTCGAGGGCGATGACCTTGCCGGATTCGCCGAGGCGCTGGCGCGCCAGCTGCGACCATCCGCCCGGGGCGGCGCCCAGGTCGACGATGGTCATCCCCGGCTTGATCAGGCGATCCTTCTCAAGCACTTCCTCCAGCTTGAAAACGGCGCGCGAACGCATGCCCTCTGCCTGGGCCCGTTTGACGTAGGGGTCGTCGAAGTGCTCCTTGAGCCAGCGGGAGCTGCTTTTACTGCGTGCCATCGGCCGGGGAATCCGCCAGATAAAGAAGAGAAGGGGGCACGCATGATACCCTTTGCCCCCTCTCCCCCGCGAATCGAACCTGAACGCAATGTCGCTCTCCCCTACGCAGCGCCGCTACCTCCGCAGCCTGGCGCACGACCTTTCCCCCGTGATCCTGCTCGGCGCCAAGGGCGCCACCGAGGCGGTGGCCAAGGAACTGGGCAACGCCCTCGACCAGCACGAGCTGGTGAAGGTGAAGCTGTCGGGCGGCGACAAGGACGAGCGCCAGGCCCAGATCGCCTTCCTCACCGGCGAGACCAAGGCCGAAACCGTCCAGGAAATCGGCCATGTCGTGGTCCTGTTCCGCCGCAACGAACAGGATCCGAAGCTCGCCCTGCCCCGGTAAGCCTCCATGGATCTCACGCTAGATCGCCCCGGCGAGTACCTTTTCGTACGCCGGGTCAGCGCGGACACCATCACGGTGGTGGACCGCGATTTCCACGCCAGCCTCCTCCTTACGCCCGAACAAGTGGTCGAGGACTGGCCAGTGACCGACGCGAAGGCCATGAGTCTCGCCGACGTGGAGACCATCGCCGCCCTGAAGCCGGAGATCGTCGTCATTGGCACGGGTGAGCGTCAGGTCTTCCCGCCGGCCGAGGTCATGGCCGGCTTCCTCCGGCGCGGTATCGGCGTCGAAGCCATGACCAGCGGATCGGCCGCCCGGACCTACAGCCTGCTCTCCGGCGAAGGCCGCCGGGTGCTGGTCGCTTTCATCCTGCCCAAGCAAGGCTAAACGCCCATGCGCATCCTGGTCCTCGGCGCCGGCGGGACCGGCGGTTACTTCGGCGGTCGCCTCGCGCAGGCCGGGGCGGACGTCACCTTCCTGGTTCGCCCGCCACGCGCCGCCGTCCTCGAGCGGAAGGGCCTGGTTATCCGCAGCCCGTTCGGCGATGCCACGCCGAAGGTGAAGCACGCCACCGCTGCGGACGTGGCGGACGCCGGCCCATTCGATATCGTCCTGTTGTCCTGCAAGGCCTACGACCTGCACTCGGCGATCGAAGATATCGATGCGGCAGTCGGCGAGCACACGGCGGTCCTGCCGATCCTCAACGGACTCGCCCACTACGCCACCCTCGATGCCCGCTTTGGCGCAGGGAAAGTGATCGGCGGCATGTGCGTGATCAGCGCAGCCAAGGGGCCGGATGGCGAAGTCATCCATTTCGGCAGCGGCGCCTCGGTGACATTCGGCGAGCGGGATGGCGAAGCCCATGGAGGCCGCTGCGATGCGCTCGCGGCCGCATTCGCGACGGCCAAGGTCGACCACGTGCACTCGGCGGACATCACCCGCGACCTGTGGGCGAAGTTCACCTTCCTTACGTCGCTCGCCGGTAGCACCTGCCTCTTCCGCGCAAGCATCGGCGATATCGTCGGTACGGACGACGGCCGCCGGCTGGTCGAGCAGCTCTATGACGAATGCCTGGCCGTGGCGCGCGCATCCGGCCAGCCCGTGCCCGACCAGGCAAGGTCCATGGCATGGAAGGTCCTAACCCAGGAGGGCTCGCCGCTCACCGCGTCGATGCTGCGCGACCTGGAAGGTGGCCAGAAGATCGAGGCGGACCATATCGTCGGCGACATGTTGCGCCGCGCTCACGCCCAGGGCGTCAAGGCACCGATGCTCGAAACCGCATGGACACACCTGCAGGCGTTCGAGGCCCGCAAGGCACGCGCAAGGTAACGCGACGCTTTCGCGTAGGAGCCCACCCTGTGGGCGACATCTTTCGCGACGACGCTACAAGCCCTGCGACTCTTCGGCGAACGGCGTCGCCCCCAGGGTGGGCTCCTACGATGGCGGGTTACTTCGGCGGCAGAAACTGCAGCGGGTCGACCGGGTTGCCATCGCGGCGGATCTGGAACTGCAGTTCATCTCGCGTCGCGCCCGACGAACCCATCTCCGCCACGGTCTGGCCGGCCTTCACCTTCTCGCCTTCCTTCACCAGGCGCTTCCGGTTATGCCCGTAGGCGGAAAGGAAGCTGTCGCTGTGCTTGATGATGACCAGCTCGCCATAGCCCACCAAACCATTGCCGCTGTACACGACAACACCGTCGGCGGCGGCGCGGACCGGATCACCTGACTTGCCACCAATCTCGATACCCGGGATCGCATCGCCCGAAGCGAAGCGCTTGATCAGCGTGCCATCGGCCGGCCAGCGCCAGGTGATACCGCCAGCGCTGCGGGTCGCGCCACTGGCAATGATCGGCGTCGACGCGGGCGGATTCTCCACGGGCGGCGGCACGGCGGCAGGCGGCGCGCTGGGTGACGCCGGTGGCGGGACGACGGATTCGGCTGGCTTACCCGCCACGACCACGGGCGTGTTGGTAGTGGTCGCGGGGGCCGGTGCCGCTTCGGCCTCCGTCACGCCCTGGAACCCACCCTGGGGCGCGGGTACCGGTTGCGATGCGGGCGGCGGCGACGCGGGGTGTGCGGCCGGCGGAACGGCAGCGACCACGGGCGCCGCATGCGAGGGCGGCGGCGCGCCGGCGGCCGGCGGGCCCGGGTCCGG
>NZ_JBQCFT010000285.1:0-9927 GCF_051958795.1 Luteibacter sp.
CCCGTGGGACGACCCGCGCATCATGGATTCCACCGACGCGCTGGAATTGGCCGAGGTACCGAAGAAGCTGCTCGTCGTCGGCGGCGGCATCATCGGCCTGGAAATGGCGACGGTGTATGCGGGCCTCGGCACGGAAGTCACCGTCGTCGAACTCGCCTACCAGCTGATCCCGGGTGCCGACGCGGACCTGATCAAGCCGCTGCAGCAGCGCATCGCCAAGCGTTACAAGGGCATCCACCTCAAGACGAAGGTCGTCGAGGCGAAGGCCACGAAGAAGGGCATCGAAGTCACCTTCGATGGCGAAAGCATCCCGGAAACGAAGCTGTACGATCGCGTCCTCGTCTCCGTCGGCCGTTCGCCGAACGGCGGCAAGGTTGGCGCCGACAAGGCGGGCGTGCAGGTCACCGACCGCGGCTTCATCCCGGTCGATCGCCAGATGCGCACGAACGTGCCGCACATCTTCGCCATCGGCGACCTCGTGGGCCAGCCGATGCTGGCGCACAAAGCTACGCACGAAGCGAAGGTGGCTGCGGAAGTCGCCGCGGGCCAGAAGAGCTTCTTCGACGCACGCGTGATCCCGTCGGTGGCTTACACGGATCCGGAAATCGCATGGGTGGGTATCACCGAGCGCGAGGCGAAGGAGAAGGGCCTGAAGATCGGCGTGGGCAAGTTCCCGTGGGCGGCTTCGGGCCGCGCCATCGGCATCGACCGCACCGAGGGCTTCACGAAGCTGCTGTTCGATGAAGAGACCCACCGCATCGTCGGCGCCGGCATCGTCGGCCCGCACGCGGGCGATCTGATCAGCGAACTGGCGCTCGCGATCGAAATGGGCTGCGAAGCCGGCGACATTGGCCGCACCGTCCACCCGCACCCCACGCTCGGCGAATCCGTCGGCATGGCGGCGGAAGTGTACGAAGGCACGATCACCGACCTTTACATCCCGAAGAAGAAATAAAGCAGTACGCACGATGCACCCGACGGGCGGCCCAATGGCCGGTCGCCGGGTGCATTTTTTTTATCGGTAAGCGGGCGCGCTTACACGCCGAAGGCACTTCGTCCTACACGGCCCATTCGCCTTCACCGGCATCGCCTTCCGGATGCATGACCGAGCATCGTTCTACCGCAAGTGCGGTGTCACAGGAACGATCAGCATGCTCAAGGAAAAACGGAAAGGCTCTCGCGCACGAATCGCGAGGCTCGCCATTGGGATCGCAACATGCCTGGCGGTCTGTCCGGCATGGGTGGCGGCCACGGAGTCCGAGCTTGGAGCCCTGGAGGACGCGGGTGTCGAAGATGCCATCCGCGAAATCAAACGGATAGCGAACGATGTGGCCAATGGCCGCTCCTTCTTCGAGCCGGATCTTCGTCCCATACCGGTGGAGGCATCTTATTCCGCGGCAGATGGCATCCTGTACTTCGATTTCGACGCTCGGCTTGGGTCTGAGGCCGGATACACCGAGGTAAATGACCTCGCCACGTGTATCGAAAGCAGCGTTGAAGGCATTTTCAACAACCTACCCGGGTTCACCCGTATCTCATACCGCTTCGGTGGGCATGACACCGGATGGTGGCTTGATCATCCGGATGGCGTAGAACTGGCGACGGCGTCGCGGAAGAAGCGTCAGGCGCCAGACCCTTCACCCAAGGAACAAGGGCCTGTGGTTGTGGCCGGCGGCCACGGTCTCTACTACCACCATGAATACAATCAGTGGACAGCGCAGCGCGCAGAGGTGAACAAAGTTCTCGAGGACGATGTTGCGCAGGCATTTGCAGACAAGCTTCACGCTCATCTTCGATCGAAGCAAATCGCATCGGAAAACTTGCGAGCCCTTCGGGGAGATCTGGCGCACGAACCGAGCGGCAAGCGATGGTGGAATGTCGCCGCGAGATACCATCTCGAGGCGATTCGTCCGGAACTATCCGAGGTCTGGAACTCAGAGTCTGGCAGCAAGGCTAAAGACGTCGAGCGACGACAGGACATTCGTAGCCGGCCCTTGTATGCGAATCACGTGAATGCGCCTGCGGTCCTGCACATTCATACCAACGCCGATGTGGCGTCAGCATCAGGAACCCGGGCCTTTGTGTACCCGGGGCGATCGGAGGACGCAAGGCTCGGATCACTTATCCTGTGTGGGATGTCCGAGCTGATCCACTCGGTCGACGCCTTTGCCGGTTATAAGGTGCCCCTAGTGCCGACCACGTACGATCGTCACGGTGAAAACCGGCTGGCGAAGGTTCCATCGGTCATTGTAGAAGTTGGCTTCCACACGAATCCGGAAGACGCCAGGTACCTTATCGATGAGTACTTCCAGAGCGTTTCGATGCGTGGTGCAGCCAAGGGCTACAGGCTGTTTCGCGACGGGAAGACCTGCCTGCCTTTTGCTATCCAGTCTGATCAGTCGACCGATGTTGTTGTTTGGGGGCGCGGAAAGCTTCCCGTTGAGCTGGGTGGTAATCCCGATTTCCCCGTCAAGGTCATCACGCAGAAATTGAACTGCGAGACGTGCAAACCGGATCTGGAATCCATATGGGACGCATCCAGTGTCGATAAGTTCCGTGTCGAACACAGCTGCCGTCCTGAAGATCTCGATCGCTCGCCTATCGGCTACCAGGTCACTGCGGTTGATGCCTCTGGGGTGAGATCGAATGTCGCGACCTATACGTTCAATTGCGTGCCACGCAAGGCGACACCAGCGTCGCACAAGCGAATTGGCTAGGTCATAGCGCTATTCATTCGCCACCTAAGTAGGCCCCTAACTGCGTGGGGCCTACTTTCTTCGTAGGAGCCCACCCTGTGGGCGACATCTTTCCCGATCTCGTCGCACGTCCTGCGGCTCTCCCGCGAACGGCGTCGCCCACAGGGTGGGCTCCTACGGAGCACCCATAAAGTTCGGGATTGGAGTCACAGCCACGCTGCGTTCCAGTAGGGATATTGTCCCGCGCGGTCGACGAGGCCAGCGCGGATTGGGTTTGCGACGACGTAGCGGGCGGCGGCGCGTACGTCCTCATCTGCACGCAGGGCGTGGTCATGGAAGCCTCTCTGCCAGAGTGGCGCTTTCCGCCCCTGGGCGCGAAATGCCTTACGTACACGGGCCTTCATCCGGTTCATGACCTTCGACAGGTCGTCATTACCGAGTTGAACGACAGCGTGGAAGTGATCGGGCATCAGCACCCACGCGAGGCACCGCGCATCGCCCCAGGTCTTCTGCTCGTGGATGATGCGGCAGGCCATGCGCGCGTCGAGATAGCGGCGGAACACGGGCGCTCGATTCCAGGCGACACACGTGACGATATAGATGCGGCCAGGCTCGGAATGCCGCCCCAGCCGCAACGCGGCGTTCCCAGGTTTGATTGTCATGCCCGCCAGCGTGCCGCGGGGCGGCCGCCCGCCATATCAGGCGACGCCGCCAGCAAGCGTAGGAGCCCACCCTGTGGGCGACGCCGTTCGCGAGGTCCCAACAGGCCCTGTGGCCGTACCGTGAAGATGTCGCCCACAGGGTGGGCTCCTACGGGGCAGCGGCGCGCTCGCTGCCTACCCTGGCGGGCCTCGCGCCCCCCAAATAATGACCTCGGTCATATCGCCATGCGGCGCCGGTTTATGGCATCGTCGGCTGATGCCCGCACCTCAGCCAGCTCACTACCTCCGTCGTCTCGGCACATGGGATGCCGCGATGATCGTCATTGGCGGCGTTATCGGCGCGGGTATCTTCCGCACCCCTGCCGCCGTCGCCAAAAGCACCAGCTCCGGGATGGAAGTCGTCATCCTCTGGGCTGTTGGCGGCCTGCTGACCCTGGCCGGGGTGCTCTGTTACGCCGAACTCGGCGCAAGACGCCCCCAGGCGGGCGGCACCTACGTCTACCTGCGCGAAGCCTTCGGGCGGCTGCCAGCCTTCCTGTTCGGCTGGACCATGGCGCTGATCAACTACCCCGGCAGCGTCGCCGCGGTGGCTACCACCTTCGCCGATTACGCCACCCGGGCGGTCGGCCTGCCGCATGAGTGGGTGAAGCCGGTGGCAGTGGCGGCCATCAGCTTCATCGTCGCGGTGAACCTGTTCGGTATCCGCGCCGGTGCCTGGGTGCAGAACATCTTCACCGTGCTGAAGCTTGGTGCGGTCGCCATGCTGATCGCCGTGGGCCTGTACCTCGCGCGCGGCCACCTGGGCGTGGCGTTTGCGGAAGATCCGACGCATAACGTGCCCACGGGCATGCTCATCGGCGCGCTGCTGCCGGCGATGTTCGCCTACGGCGGCTTCCACTACCTCAACGACCTGGCCGGTGAAGTGCGTGATCCGCAGCGGACCCTGCCGCGTGCGCTGGGCCTGGGCATGGCCAGCGTCGTGGTCTGCTACGTGCTGATCAATATCGCCTACATGGCTGGCCTGGGGCATGCCGGCCTCGCCGCGAGCACGGCGCCGGCCGCCGACCTCATGCGTCGCGTGTTCGGTGAATCCGGTGCCACGGTTATCGCGGTCGGCATCGCGTGCTCCACCTTCGGTTATTGCAGCATCGCCATTGCCGGCGGCGCACGCGTGCTGCAGGTGATGAGCGCCGATGGCATGTTCTTCAAGCCGATCGCGCGCATCGATGCGAAGACCGGTGCGCCGCAGATCGCGTTGCTGGCGCTGGGTGCGTGGGCGATTGCGCTGATCCTTTCCGGCAGCTTCGAAGCGCTGGTCGACTACACGACGGTGGGCGAGTGGCTGTCGCATGCGTTCGGTATCGCGACCATCTTCTGGTACCGGCGCAAGCTGAAGGACGAACCCTCGCCGTACCTTGTGCCGGGTTATCCGTGGGTGCCGCTGATCTTCACCACCACGGTGCTCTGCGTCATCGTCGCCACCGCCATCACCCAGCCGCAGAATGCCGGCATGAGCCTTCTGATCATCGCGATCGGCGTGCCGGTGTATTACCTGTGGCGCAAGCGGCTGGGTAACGCTGGTTAATCGAGCGCGCGCGGTAGGAGCCCACCCTGTGGGCGACGCCGTTCGCGAAAGAGCCGCAGCGTCCTCAGGCGGTTTCGCGAGAAGATGTCGCCCACAGGGTGGGCTCCTACGAGATGGCCGCAGGCCCCGCTAGCGGCGTTCACATCGGCGGTGGCAAGCTTGGGCGATGAGCCTGACACTCGCTTTCCTGTTTGCTGGTTTGACGATGGACTTCGCGCCGCCGGTCGCGGATGTGGTCCACCCGAACGGGCAGATTACAACCCGGGATGCGACGCTGGATCCCACCGTGAGGAAGGCGGCCGACGGTGATGAACTGGCGGCCGTGACCTTTCATCCGGCGCCCTCGCCGGCCTTGGTGATAGCGGCGCCTGCCGGGAAGCCCTGGCCATCGTTCTCGAAGGGGTCGCTGCAGGTCACCGTGCAGAACGGCATGCCGTGGCCGGTGACGCTCGTCGTGGACGTGGGTTCTGCCGGGGGGCAGCATCTGAAGGCGACGGTGGGCCTTCCGCCAGGGCCGCCACAAGAGCTTCAGGTGCCGCTGAGCGCATGGACGCCTCGCACCTATGGCATGCAGGCCGGTCCGCCGATGCCGATGGTGATCAATGGGACGAGCTACCTGGTCGCGCTCGTGACCGAGGGCGCCATTGCGGATAACCAGGTCACCTCGATCACGTTCTCCATGCCGCAGCCCGGGGCTGCGCAGACGCTGTTGTTCGGCAAAGTGGTTCTCGGCACGAACGATGGCCTGGCTAGCCGCGCTTATACGGGCATCGTCGACAAGTACGGCCAGTTCACCCGCGCGACGTGGCCGGAGAAGATTGATTCGGATGCGGCGTTGAAGGCCAGAGCTATCGCGCCCAAGGGCGCTCCCACAGGGGGTGCCGCGGGGTTGGATCAATTCGGCGGGCGTACTGACATGCCTGCCATGCAGGCTAGCGGGTTCTTTCGTGTGCAGAAGCAGGGCGAACGCTGGTGGCTGGTGACGCCGGAAGGGCATGCGTTCTTCTCGCTGGGCGTGAATGCGGTGAACCACACCGATGGCCGCACCTACGTGCAGGGCCGCGAGTTCATGTTCGCCGATCCTGCAGCCGCAAACGGCAAGTACGGCGGCCACAGCGACAGCCGCAGCGATAACGGCTCGCAGCGCGATAACGCGATGAACCACGGCCGCTGGTGGGATGTGTATGCGAACAATATCGCGCGCACGCTCGGCGATGATTTCGAGAACGCATGGCGTAAGCGCACGCTGGATCGCCTGAAAGCATGGCGCTTCAACACGCTCGGTAACTGGAGCGATCCAGGCTTCGCCGGTGATAAGCGCATGGCTTACACCGTGCCCATCCTGATCCACGGTGACTTCAACACGGTGAGCACCGGTTACGACTACTGGGGCCGCATGCCGGACCCGTTCGATCCGCGTTTTGCAAAGGCGGCGCAGCAAGCCGTGGCGAACGCAACGAAGGACAAGGCCAACGACCCCTGGCTACTCGGCTACTTCGCCGACAACGAGCTCGCCTGGGCAGGGCAGGGCCCACAAGGCCGCTGGGCACTGGCTACAGGCTCACTCGCCAAGGGCCCGCAAAGCCCCGCGAAGCAGGCCTTCATCGCCTATCTGAAGAAGACCCATGGCGACGCCGCGACGTTCGCCAAGGCATGGGGCATGAACAACATCACGGACTGGAAGCAGGTGGAAGCCGAAGGCTTCAAGGCACCGGACCCGAGCGAGCCGCACCCTGCCATCGCCACCGACTACATCGCGTTCCTTAAGCTCTTCGCGGGCGAGTATTTCCGCACGGTGGCCGAGACGCTGAAGAAGGCCGACCCGCACCACCTCTTCCTCGGCGGCCGCCTCGCGGTGCGCACGCCGGAAGTCGAGGAAATGAGCGCGAAATACACCGACGTGACCAGCATCAATACCTACACCGACCTGCCGGAACACGGCTTCGACGTGTCGGAGTTCAAGCGCTGGGATAAGCCAGTGATGCTCACCGAGTTCCACTTCGGCTCAAGCGACCGCGGCCCGTTCGGCAGCGGCGTGGCGGCGGTGGCGAACGAGGAGGAGCGCGGGAAGGCTTACGCGCGCTTCGTGGACGCCGCTGCGGCGTCGGGGATCATCGTGGGTACCCACTGGTTCCAGTACGTGGACCAGCCGGTCACCGGGCGCATCCTCGATGGCGAGAACGCCCACATCGGCCTGGTCGGCATCACCGACATCCCCTTCGGGGGGTTCACCCGCGCCGTGACCGACACCAACGCGAGGGTTGGCGGCGGCTCAGGCGGCGGGAGCCACCGCTAGGCCGGTCCGGGTTTCGGCCAGCACGTTGCGGCCGAAGGCGAAGGCCAGCGGCTCGGCCACCCCGATCAGGGCGCTCAGCGCCACGTTCTGGTTAGCCGCGTAACTCATGGAGAAGGCGATGCTGAAATGCGTCGCCGCGAACTTGATCTTGCGGGCCATGGCCGCGTCCTTTAATGGGAATGACTCTCATTATGGGGGCGCAACAGGCGAAGTCCAACGCATCCTATCGATCATCGCGATAGTCGCTCACTATCGTAGGAGCCCACCCTGTGGGCGACGCCTTTCGCGATAGAGCACAGGTCCTGCCGCGTTCTCGCGAAAGCTGTCGCCCACAGGGTGGGCTCCTACGGTGGTGCGGTGGACTTGCGTCAGCGGTGGATCGTGGTCCCAACCACCAGCGCCACCACCATCACCATGGCGACGGCCATGCACGCGCTCGTCGGCTTCACCCGGCGGGCGTCGGTGCGGGGGACGAGGCGCCAGATGAGCCAGGCGCCGATGAGCATGTCGAGGACGAGCGCGGCGCGCATCCAGGGCAGCACGAAGACCGACTGGCCGGCGGCCTGGCCGTGCTGGGCGGCGATGACCAGGCCGCCGGTGAGCACCGCGAACAGCGCCCAGAGCAGGCTGGCGAAGTAGGCCCGGTTGAACACGACCGAGGTCTTTTCCAGCCAGCGCAGTACGAAGAACACGATGACCGCAGGCACCACGGCCGCCGCGCTGGAGTAGATGACCCACCAGATGGCGGCGGAGAACAACGTCAGGAGTGTCTGCACGCTTAGTAGTCCACGCCCGCGCGGCGCAATGCCTTGCTCATCAGCCACGCCGGGCCGATCAGCAGGTACTGCAGGTCGGTGAAGAAGGAGGGGCGGCGGCCTTCGATCTTGTGGCCGATGAACTGGCCGACCCAGGCCACCACGAACACGATCACCGCCAGCCAGAGCAGGCCGGTGGCGCCGAGGCCGTGGTAGAGCGTATCGGTGAGGAAGGCCAGCGCGATGAAGGCGCCGGCCATGGCGATGCCGATGACCCGCGAGAGCCGGTAGTAGTAGAAGCAGAACGCCAGGAACATGCCGACCACGGCCCACAGGCCGGGCTTGCCGAGCAGGGAAGGCACGGGGATGAGCCAGATGAAGGCGATCACGGTCCAGGTGATCGCCGGCACGCAGACCCAATGGATCAGGCGGTTGGTCGCATTCTGGTGGTCCCGGCTGTAATTGCCGAACCACGTTGCCGCATCACGCATGGTGCCTCCTCCCCGTGGGCGCCAGGACCGCCTCAGTCGAGGCGGATGCCTGCGAGCTTGTCCAGGGCCTCAGCATACTTCGCCGCGGTGCCGGCAATCACGTCGTCAGGCACGGACGGGGCCGGCGGCTCCTTGTTCCAGTGCGCCACGTTGAGCAGGTAATCGCGGACGAACTGCTTGTCGTAGCTATCCGGGCTGGTACCGACCTTGTAGGTATCCGCCGGCCAGAAGCGCGAGGAGTCCGGGGTGAGCATCTCATCCATGATGTAGAGCTTGCCGTCTTCATCCGTGCCGAACTCGAACTTGGTGTCGGCGATGATGATCCCGCGGGTGGCGGCGTATTCGGCGGCGAACTTGTAGATCGTCAGCGTGGCCTCGCGCACGGCGTTGGCCCTCTCTTCGCCCACGGCCGCGACCACGGCATCGAAGCTCACGTTCTCGTCGTGGTCGCCCACGGCGGCCTTGGTCGACGGGGTGAAGATCGGTTCCGGCAGCTGCTCGGCCTGCTGCAGGCCCGGGGGCAGGGTGATCCCGCAGATGGCGCCGGTGGCCTGGTAGTCCTTCCAGCCCGAACCGATGATGTAACCGCGGGCGATCGCCTCGACCGGCACCGGCTTCAGGCGCTTCGTCACGACGGCGCGCTTCGCATACAGCGCCACGTCCACGCCCGGCGGCAGCACCGAGGCCACGTCTTCGCCGGTGAGGTGGTTCGGGATCAGGTGTTGGGTCTTCTCGAACCAGAAGTTCGAGATCTGGCAGAGCATCTCGCCCTTGCCCGGGATCGGGTTGGGGAGCACCGAATCGAACGCCGAAAGGCGGTCGGTCGCCACCATGAGCAGGCGGTTGCCGGGCAGGGCGTACACATCGCGCACCTTGCCGCGGTGGATGAGTTCCAGGCCGGGCAGGTCGGATTGGCTCAGGGTGGTCGGCACGGGCGGAGCTCCGGTGAGGCGGGGAAGCCGCCTATTCTACCGGCCCACCGCCCCTCCGTCGTAGGAGCCCCCCCTGTGGGCGACATCTTTCGCGATAGGGCTGCACGGCCATGTGGCTCTTTCGCGAACGGCGTCCCCCACAGGGTGGGCTCCTACGGTGGTGGGGTGCTTGGGGGGGGGGCTGCGGCGTTTTGGCGGAGGGTGTCGCCACAGGGTGGGCTCCTACGCCGCAGGTGGGCTTCGGCCACCTGCTAGAATTTACGGTTACAGCCCCAACAACTCTGCCATGCGCAAACTGACGACCGCGGCACTCGCCCTGGCCTTGACCACTCCCGTCCTCGCTGCCCCGCCCGCGAAACCGGTGCGGCTGGGCATGTGCGCGGCCTGCCATGGCGAGACGGGCGTGGCGCAGACCCCCGATGCCCCCAACCTGGCCGGGCAGAAGGCGGTTTACCTGCGCTCGGCCCTGCATCAGTACCGCGACGGCCACCGCGATCATCCGGTCATGCG
>NZ_JBQCFT010000286.1:0-12023 GCF_051958795.1 Luteibacter sp.
TTCATGGCTTTCCAAGCTCCTCGGCCGCTTGCAGCAGGGGTACCCCGGAGACGCGCAGCAGGCCGGTGTACGGCGCCTCCAGTTCCATGACCAAGAAGATCGATCCCGAGAAGGCCAGCGCCGCGCAGAACAGCACGACGCGCACCGAGGGGTTATGCATGGCGAACGTGCCCATGCCGACGAATATCAGGATGATCCACGCGGTGACCACGATGAGCAGGGGCAACGGCTCCGAGGACTTCTCGTGCTCCGAGGTGAGGATGCGTTCGTGCGCGAGCTCCGCCGTACATTCCAGCGCACGGTGCTGGAACCACCACTGTGCTTCGGTGGTGGGGCGCAGCTCCAGGATCTTCCGCTGGAGCAGGGTGATGATGCTCAGGCTGGTCTGCGGCAGGCGGAATACGATCCGCTGCATCTCGCCATCGGGGGACACCCGATTGGTCGCGCGGGCCAGGAAGGCACGCAGGTCGGCGCGGATCGGCTCGGTTTCCGGGCCATAGCCGGAAAGGGCACGGTCGAGCAGCAGGGTCGACGTGGCGACACCGACGATGTCGTCATTGGCACGATCGAAGGTCGCGCGCGCCGAGGTCACCATGAAGCCCAGGACCAGGGCCGCCAGCGTGGCCATCATGCTGATCCCGAACTGCGCGGCTTTCTGTGCCTCATAGACACGGTGCTGCTCCGGCATGCGCCGCGCGATCCACTCGCCGATGTAGAGGCTTGCGCAGGCGAGCAGGAACACGCCCAGCGAGACGACGATCGCGAACATCGGTGGCACTCCCCATGGGTTGGCCCCATGGTGGCGGGGGACGCGCCGCGCGGCTTTCGAAATAGCACGGTCCGTGATGGACCGGTCGCTGCCATCCTGCCGAGCTGTTTGGCGGGAGCATCGCCGGGTGCGAAGCGCAGCGACAACACGGGTTCCGCGTATGGCCACGTTCGGCGCCGCCCTGCGCCTGTGGGCCGGCCTGCTCGCGCTCTCGGCGCTGGTCATCCTGGCCTCGGTGCTGGTCGGCGGCGATGGCTCGTCGCTGCGCGCCTCATGGCATGGGCTTGTCGGAACAGCCGACACCCCCATGCATAGCATCGTCCACGAGCTGCGTATCCCGCGCTCCCTCGCCGCCTACGGCGTGGGCGGCCTGCTCGCCCTATCCGGCTGCCTCATGCAGATCCTGGTCCGGAACCCGCTGGCCGACCCGTACACGCTGGGCCTCTCCGGGGGAGCGGCGGTCGGCGCACTGGGCGCCATGCTCGCGGGCGCGGGGGCGGTCGTGACGGCTGGCGGCGCGGCCCTGGGGGCGCTGTTCGCCTGCGTCGCGGTCTTCGTGCTCGCGCACCGTGACCTCATCGCCCGGCGGCGTACCGCCCACCGCGACGATGCGACCGACCTGATCCTGATCGGCGTCATGCTCGCCTCCGGCTTCGGTGCCATCGTCAGCATGATGCTGGTGCTGGCACCCGACCGGAACCTGCGCGGCATGCTGTTCTGGATGATGGGCGACCTGAGCGGCGTGGCGAGCCCGTGGCCGCCGCTGCTCTCGATGCTGGTGGCCCTGCTGCTGGTCACCCCGCTCGGCCGCCAGCTGAACCTGCTGGCGCGCGGCGAGGAATCGGCCAGCGCGCTCGGCGTGCGGCCGAACGCGGTCAAGTCGGCCATCTTCGCCATCGCCTCGCTCGCCACCGCGGTCGCGGTGACCACCGCGGGCACCGTCGGCTTCGTCGGTCTCGTCGTGCCGCATGCCCTGCGCCGCCTCGTCGGCAACGACCAGCGCGTGCTCATCCCGGCCAGCGCCCTGTGCGGTGGCATGCTCGTCGTGTGCGCCGACACCATCTCGCGGATCGTCGCCGATCCTATCCAACTGCCGGTCGGCGCGGTCATGGCGATCATCGGCGTTCCCACGTTTCTCGTCCTGCTGGTACGCCGCCGGTGAGTGCCACGCTCACCACCGAGCGGCTGCGGCTGGCCGTGCGCGACCGCCAGCTCGTCGATGCGCTGGACCTGCGCATCGAGCCCGGCCAGGTTTGGTGCGTCCTCGGCCCCAACGGAGCCGGCAAATCCACGCTGCTGCGCACGCTTGCCGGCCTGCGTGACGCAGAGGGCGGCCGCGTGCTGCTCGATGGCCACGATGTCGCCCACTGGAAGCCGCTGGAACTGGCCCGGCGCCGAGGCTTCCTCCCGCAGGCGGTCGTCGATGCCTTCAGCCTCACGGTGATCGAAGCCGTCACCGCCGCGCGGCATCCCCGGCTGCCTTTCTGGGCCTGGGGCGATGAAGACATGGGCACGGTGCGCGCGGCGCTTTCCCGTTTCGAACTCGATGCGCTGGCCGAGCGCGATATCACCACGCTCTCCGGCGGCGAGCGCCAGCGAGTGAACATCGCGGCCCTGTTCGCCCAGGACGTCGATGTCATGCTGCTGGACGAGCCGCTATCGTCGCTCGACCTGCACCACCAGATGAAGACCCTGCATGAACTGGTGCTCGCGTCGCGCGCCGGGCATGCCGTGGTATTCACCGTGCATGACATCAACCTGGCCATGCAGCACGCGACGCACGCGGTGTTGCTCGACGGCCACGGCGGTGCGCTCGCCGGCCCCAGGGAAGCCGTGGTCACGCCGCAAAACCTTACCGCCGCTTTCCATCATCCGATCCGCGGCATCACGATCGATGGCGAGATCTTCTTCCGTGCCGCCCGCCTGACGGACACCCGCCCATGATTCGCACCCTTGCTTTCATCGCCGCGTTACTCGCGGGCCCGGCCAGCGCGGCCGCCATCCGCGTCACCGACGATGCGGGCCACACGGTCACGCTGGCGGCACCCGCGCACCGGATCGTCAGCCTCGCGCCGAACATCACCGACACGCTTTATGCTGCTGGCGCTGGCAGCTTCGTCGTCGGCACGTCACGCTTCAGCGAACACCCCGCGGCGGCAAAGAGCATCCCGGTCGTCGGCGACGCCACCATGCTCGACCTGGAGCGCATCGTGGCATTGCGCCCCGACCTGATCATGGTGTGGAAAAGCGGCACGCCGGCCGCGCAGGTGGAGAAGCTCGCCCGGCTGGGCATTCCCATCTATTACGCCGAGACCACCCGCCTGGCCGACATTCCGGCCGCGACCCGCCGATTCGGCCAGCTGGCCGGCACCGAAGCGGCGGCGAATGCCAACGCGCTCGCATTCAGCAACGCCCTGGACGGCCTGCGCGGCGCCTTCGCCGGCAAGAAGCGGCTGAAGGTGTTTTTCCAGGTATGGGACCGGCCACTCATGACGGTGGGGCATGCGCAGATGATCTCGGATGCCATCGACCTCTGCGGTGGCCAGAACATCTTCAACGACCTCACCCAGGCGGCCCCCACGGTGGGTCGTGAAGCCGTGCTCGCCCGCCAGCCCGACGTGATCATGACCGCCGGTGGCGAAGGCGATTCGCTCTCGGCATGGACCCAGGGTAACGGCCTGGCCGCCGCGCGGCGCGGGAACGTCATCGCGATCGATGCGCCCACGCTCGCCCTGCCCTCGCCCTCCATCCTGCCCAGCGTGCGGACGCTGTGCCTGAAGCTCGACGAGGCACGCCGGCGCACACCCTGAACGGCCTTGCGGTCGTCATCACATTCGCCGTGTTTACACTTCGCGGGTGTCCCCGCCGACCCGAACCATGACAGACGCCAGCTCACCTGCCGTGAATCGCGATCTCACCTGGCTCGACGGGGGTGGCGAACTCGGGGCGCTCATCCGCGCTTTCGACTGGGAGCGCACGGGCCTCGGGGCGCTGCCCTCGTGGCCGCAAAGCCTGCGCACCGCCACCAGCCTGCTGTTGCTCTCGCCCGTGCCGATCGTGCTGCTCTGGGGCGAGAAAGGCATCATGATCTATAACGATGCGTATTCGGTGTTCGCCGGCGGCCGCCACCCGCAGTTGCTGGGTTCCGAAGTACGCCAGGGCTGGGATGAGATCGCCGACTTCAACGATAACGTGATGCGCGTCGGCCTGGCCGGCGGCACGCTCGCGTACAAGGACCAGCGCCTGACGCTGCAGCGGCACGGCAAGCCCGAGCCGGTATGGATGAACCTCGATTATTCGCCGGTGCTCGATGAAAGCGGCCGGCCGGGCGGCGTGATCGCCATCGTCGTGGAAACCACCGAGCGCGTACGCGCCGAAGCGTTGCTGCGCGAAAGCGAAGGTCGCTTCCGCGCCCTGGTGAACGCCACGTCCGACGTCGTCTACCAGATGGACCCGAAGTGGGTATGCATGAGTGCGCTGGACGGACGCGGCTTCATCGCCGATACGGACGCACCCTCGCCGGATTGGATGACGAACTACATGCCCGTGGACGAGCAGCCGCGCGTTCGCGCCGCCATCGACGAAGCGGTGGCCAGCAAGGGCATCTTCGAGCTTGAGCATCGGGTCAAGCGGGTGGATGGTTCGATCGGGTGGGTGCAGTCGCGCGCGGTGCCCGTGCTCGATGAGGAGGGCGCCGTCACCCAATGGTTCGGTGCCGCCGCTGATATCAGCGTCCGCAAGTCAGCGGAGCAGGCCCTGCGCGAGAACGAAGCACGCCTGCGTTTCCTCGATGCACTGAACGAGCAGACCGCGCGCAGCACGGATGCCGACGAGATCCTGCGCATCAGCACGCGCATGGTGGGCGAGCACCTTGGCGTGGCCCTTTGCGCGTACGCCGACATGGATGCGGACGAAGATGGCTTCACCATCCGCGGGGACTGGACGCTGCCCGGTTACGACAGCATTGTCGGCCGCTACCGCCTGCGCGATTTCGGCAGCCTCGCTGTCGCGCGGCTCAGCGAAGGCAAGCCGCTGATCATCGAAGACAACGCGAGCGAGTTACCCGCCGACGAAGCACGCGCGTTCCGCGCACTGGGCATCGCGGCGACGATCTGCATCCCGCTGGTCAAGGAAGGCAAGCTCACCGCGCTGATGGCGATCCACGACGGTACGCCACGCGCATGGCAGTTACGTGAACTGGCGTTGCTGGATGAAGTGACCGAACGCTCGTGGGCGCACATCGCGCGCGTGCGCGCGGAGGCCGATGTACGCGAAGGCGAACGCCGCTTCCGGGAAGAACTCGAGCAGCAGGTCGCCGAGCGCTCGGCGGCGCTGGAGCGTTCGCAGGCGCACATCCGCCAGACGCAGAAGATGGAAGCGCTGGGCAGCCTCACCGGCGGCATCGCGCATGACTTCAACAACCTGCTCATGGCCGTGCAGGGCAGCCTGGAACTGCTGCGGGAGCGCATGCCGCAGGATCCCCTCCTGCTTCGCCTCGTGGATAACGCGCGGGCCGGCGCCGAGCGCGGCAGCTCGCTTACCCGGCGCATGCTCGCCTTCGCCCGCCGGCAGGACCTGAAGTCCGAACGCGTCGACCTTCGCCGTCTCGTCGAAGGCATGACCGAGCTGATGCAGCGCTCGCTGGGTGCCACCATTACGGTCGAAACCGATTTCGCAGCAAACCTGCCCGCGGTCGAGGCCGACGCGAACCAGCTGGAATCCGCCCTGCTCAACCTCGCCGTGAACGCGCGCGACGCCATGGACGGGGTGGGCACCATCGTCATCAGCACGAGTGAGGCATGGGCCGGCCACGACGATGAGCGCCTCTCGCCGGGCCACTATGTGCGGCTCGTGCTCGCGGACACGGGCGCAGGCATGGACGAGCACACCCTGAAGCGTGCGACGGAGCCTTTCTTCACCACGAAGGGCGTCGGCAAGGGTACGGGCCTGGGCCTCTCCATGGCCCACGGCCTAGCCGAGCAGCTGGGCGGCGCCCTCATCCTCAGCAGCCAGCCCGACCAGGGCACGACGGCGGAGATCTGGCTGCCCGCCATGGCCCCGACGGCCGACACCGCGGCACCACAGCCCGAGGCAACCGGCGCGAAGCCACGCTGTCCCGGCACGAAGCGCATCACCATCCTGACCGTCGACGACGACGACCTGGTCCGCGCCACCACGGTGGAGATGCTGGAAGACCTCGGTTACGAGGTGGTCGACGCGCGCTCAGGCGCCGAGGCGCTAGGCCTGCTCACGACGCGACGCGTGGATCTGGTGATCACGGATCACGCGATGCCGCATATGACCGGTGCGCAGCTAGCCGTGCAATTGCACGACCGGTGGCCGGCGCTCCCGGTGATCATGGCGACGGGCTACGCCGACCTGCCGGTGGGCGTGCAGCTGGATCGGCCGCGGCTCGCCAAGCCGTATTCGCAGGCCTCGCTCGCGGATGCCATCGCCGGCGCGCTGCCCTGCGAAGAGTGAGGCTCAGGCCTTGGCGACGATGAGCCAGGCGGGTGCCCAGCTGTAATCGTGGATGTGGCTGGTCGAGGCGACGCGGTAGCCGGCGCGGGTCAGTTCTTCCTGCCATGCGCTGATCGGCTGCTCCCAGTTCGACGGGGCCGTGGCACGCAGCTGGCCCAACAGCATCGGGGCGAGAAAGCCGCCGGACACGAGCGGCGCGTCGTCGCCATACTCACGCGCGACGCCTTCGTAGCGCGTTGCCAGCGATAAGAACCTCTCCTCGGCGTTGGCAAACGCCGGCACATCGAATTCCACAATGGCGAGGCGCGTGGCGTGCCGGCGCAGCCGCTTCAGGGCGGCGAGACGCTCACCGGGCGGTATCGACTGCAGGGCGAAGGTGGATTGCGCGAGATCCCAGCGCCGCTCGGGCGCCAGCTGCGCCAGGAAGGCCTGGAGGGTTAGCTGCCACGCTTTGCCTTTCGGGAGCCTCGGCCGCAGGGCGTCGAGCAAGCCACCGGACGGTTCGACGACGTCTACAGTCGCGGGGACATGCCGGGTCTGGCCCAGGGCGGGCAGGAGGGCCATGCCATCGCCCACGCCGATATCGAGCAGGCAACGCGGCGCCAGCTGTTCGTACAGCCGGGCGAGGGCCGCACTCACCGCACCGTACAGCGGTGGATTGCCACCGGCGCGGATGAACACCTCGAAGGCACGCGGCTGGTCGTACGCGCCATGCGCATCCGCCCCTTCCGTCGCGCCCAGGAGCGCCGCCGCCATCACCGAGCCATCGTCCCGGGCCTTCGCAAGCCACGGCCGCGCGTCGCCGTGTTCGGCGAGCAGGCGCAGCGCGAGGGCGAGCGGCGTGGTCATCGGCGCATTCTAGGCCAGCGATGGCTGCGCGCGTGTCAGTGCGCCTCGTCGCCCTTCTTCGGCGGCAACCGGTAACGCTGGTGGCTGTAGGCCCAGCTCGGCCACAGGGCGTGGGCCAGGGCCAGCTTCTCCAGTTGGGGATCCACCGCCTGCGGGTCGAGCTTCTCGCCCTGCACGCCGTAGTGGTACTGCGTCGCGGGCTGGTTCGGACGCAGCACCAGCAGGGTATCGCCGTTGAGGTAACCGTAGTTGTCGCCGTACTGCATGATCGCGCGGTCGGGATAGCGCTGGGTGAGGTCGGCGCCGAGCATCGGGTGTTCGCTGCTGATGCCGATCAGCGAGAGCAAGGTGGGCGCGAGGTCGATCTGGCTCACGATGTGCTCGTCCTTCTTCACCGGCACGCCCGCGCCCAGGATCAGCGCCGGGATGTGGAAGTGGCGCACGGGTACGAGGCTGGCACCGAAGACGCGTGCATCGTGGTCGGCCACGATCAGGAACACGGTGTGGTCCCAGTAAGGCGACGCCTTGGCCTTCGCGAAGAACTGCCCGATCGACCAGTCCGCGTAGCGCACGGCATTGGCATTGCTCGCCGGCTCGCCCTCGGGCGTGATCCGCCCGGCCGGGTATTCCCACGGCGTGTGGTTGGAGACCGAGAACGCCACGGTCAGGGTCGGCTTGTCACCATCGTCGAGCAGGCGCTGGTGCAGTACGTTGAACATATCTTCATCGGAGGCACCCCACGAGCCGACGAAAGCGGGCTTCGTCTTGAAGCTGGCGCGGTCGACGACTTCGTTGAAGCCATTGCCGAAGAAGAACGAACGCATGTTGTCGAAATGCGCTTCACCACCGTAAAGGAAACGGGTGTGGTAGCCGAACGTATCGAGCAGCGCGCCAAGCGTGAAGAAATCACGCTGGCTGCGCGGCAGCTTGAGCACGGCTTCAGCCGGCGTGGGCAGGAAGCCCGTCGTCACCGCTTCCAGGCCACGCGCGCTGCGCGTACCGGTGGCGTAGGTGCGCTCGAGCCACCAGCCTTCGTTCGAAAGCTTATCTAGCTCCGGCGTATAGCCCGCGCCGCCCAGGCTGCCGACGAACTGCGCACCCAGGCTTTCCTCGAGGATGATCACCAGGTTGAGCGGCTTGCCATCCTGGCGCGTGGCCGTCTGTTTGTGCAGTGACGGGTAATCCGGTTCGATCGGCGCACCGGTGAAGCCCGCGGTCGTGCGCACGATGTCGTTCATTTCGCCGTCGGGCATCTTGCCGTACACGGCCGAGGCGGAGCGCTCGTTGCCGAGGGCCATGGCGGCGTTGAGCACGTTGTAGAGCGAATTGAGCGGCAGCGTGTTCACCATGGCATCGTTGGTGAATGCCACCTGCGAGGCGTTGAGCGGGCGGTGCTGCAGCGTGCCGCGGCCGGCGAGGAACAGCACGCAGAAGACCAGCACCGTCGCCACCGGCCGCAGCCAGCCACGCACGGCGCGCGCATCCGGCCTACGCGTCGGTAGCAGTTTGAAGCCGACCCAGCCCAGCAGGGCGAACACGATCAGGCCCAGGCCCACCGAGAGCTTGTAGCCGTTCCACAGCATCGCCGCCACTTCGTGCGGGCTGGTGAGGTATTCGAAATACAGGCGGTTCGGGCGCGTGTCGTATTCGATGAGGAACTGCGGGGTGGAGACCTCCAGCAGCACGTAGAGCAGCCACCACAGGCGCAGCCACCACGCGGTGAGGCGTGTGGGCCACGCCCGGTGCCCCAGCCAGGGCGCCAGCAGCGCCGGCACCGCGATAACCATGGCCAGCAGGGAAAGGTCGATACGCCAGCCACCCAGCAGTACCGGCCACAGGCCGCCCGCGTCATGGACGCGCGTCCATTGCCAGGCGGAGAAGGCCAGGCGGGCGAGGGTCAGGAAGACGAGGACAGCGGCGGCGAAACGCCAGATAAGCTTGCGCACGAGGAGGATCCGGGCTGGGCGCGGCATTCCGCCGCGCGGTGACAGGCATGTTACTGCCCGGGCACTTTACACTGTGCGCCTTACCTGCAACTTCCGGCGGCCCCCCGGGGCCCGCCCATGAGGATCCACGATGTTCAGACTGGCCGACGCCACGCCCATCGCCACCGGCCACGTCCGCGAGGTGTACCAACACCCGGATGACGAAAACCTCCTCGTGAAGGTGATATCCCACGCCTCGATCGAAGCCCGCTGGAACCAGGCCCCGTGGTACCGCCGGCTGGCCCGCAGCGGCCCGTACAAGGATTTCGTCCGCGAGTTCCGCGAATACGTGACCAGCGTGTACGTGGGCGGCTATGAGACATCGCCCGTCGCTCGCGTGGTCGGCCTGATCATGACCGACATCGGTCTGGGCCAGGTCGTCGAGAAGGTCCGCACGCCGGATGGCCGTCTCGCGCCCACGCTGCACGACTGGGTAAAGGCCGAAGGCTTCACCGAGCACACCCGTGCGGAGATGGAGGCGTTCTACGCGCGCCTGCTCAGCCACAACACCATCGCGGCCGACCTGCACGCCTGGAACGTGGTGTATGGCGAGGATTCGCGCGGCGGCCCGCGCCTCGTCATGATCGATGGCTTCGGCGAGAAGAACATCCTCCCGCACCAGTCGATGAGCCGCTCGCACAACGCCGCCCGCACGAAGAAAAAATACGAGCGCATGCTGAAGCGCACGATCGCCGAGGCACCAAGCCGCGCCGGCTGAAGCCGTCGCTCTTGTGGGAGCGCGCTTGCGCGCGATGGGGAGTACGGCAAGCACCCATCGCGTGCAAGCACGCTCCCACAGCACGCTCCCACAGCACGCTCCCCACGGCGCGCTTCTACAAAGGCTTGCAGCCTTGCTTTGTCGCGTTGGCGGGGAGCAGGACGAAATCCACGCGGTTGGCGGTGCCGAGCGGGCGCACGTTTTCCTTCACCACGCAGCTGTCCAGGGCCTCGTCGTTGGCGAAGATGAACCGGTGCGCGGGATCCGCCGCCTGCCAGGCGCGCGCATCCGCGAGCTGCTCGGCGGCGGCGCGGGAAAATCCGAACTCCGCCACGGGGCGCCGCGCCTGCAGAAGGTTTTCTTCGCGCCAGGCCACCAGGCCGAGCTGCCCATCGGGACCGATCGCATCGTCCGCCACCGCCATCACCGCACGAGCCGACTGGTTCATGTTGAGCAAGGGATAGGTGCCGAGTGGCCAGATCACCCAGCCCAGCGCCATCCCGCATAGCAACGCACCGATGCCACGGCGCGGCCGGAACACGGCTGCGGCCACGAAAAAACCGACACCCACCACGACCACCCAGATCCACAACGCTTCGCCGTGGCCGGCCAGCTCGTAGCCTTTTGCCAGACGACGCGCGACCTTTGGAGCCGCCTCCAGCGCCCACACGCCCGCGGCCGTGAACACGATGCCCGCGGCCACGGTGAGCCAGAACGCGACGCGCGGCAGCCAGCGCGTTTTCGCCAGTTCAACCACATGCGGTGCCATGGCGATCGCCAGCATCGGCAACATCGGCAGGATGTAGATCTCGCGCTTGCCACGCGGGATCGAGAAGAACACAAGGACCAGCAGGCACCACGCCAGCGGGACCCATACCCGCGGCTCGCGCAGGCGCAGCGCATCACGCCAGCGCGGTGCCACCGCGGGAATAAGCAACCACGTAGGCAGCCACCCGCTGACGATCACGACCAGGAAAAACCATGGCGCCTCCTCGTGCTGCCAGGAGTTGGCGTAGCGCTCGGCGGTCTGGCGGAACAGAATGTCGTTGACGTACGAAAGGTACTCCGCATCGCCGTGCCCATACGCTGTCGCCAGCATCGGCACGAGCCACAGCGCGATAGCCAACAGGAATGCCAGCGCGCCAGCCGCCCACCGCCAGCCATCGCCCTGCGTACGCAGCACGCCCTGCCAGCCGCGCATGCGCACGACGACGTAAGGCAGGAGCATGAAGAGCGCGATGACACCCACGCCCTTGGTGATCACGCCGAGCCCGGCGGCAAAGCAGCCCAGCCAGTACATGCGCCAGTTCGGGCCACGCAGGCAGTGCAGCAGGATCCCGGTGTTGCCCAGCGTGATCCAGAAGAGATTCAGCGGATCGATCTGCGCATGCCGCACTACGTCGATGAACGGCATGCTCATCAGCACGATGCCTGCCGCGAACAGGCCGGTGCGCGCACCCCACAGCCGCCGGCCGAGGTGCCAGGTAAGCGCGAGTGTGCCCAGGCCCGAGAAGAGCGACGTGAGCAGGAACGCACCGCGCCAGCCGCCGGTGAGCCACATCCATGCGGCCTCGGTCCACATCAGCATCGGCGGCTTGTCGGAATACAGCTCCATGCCGCGATGGGGGAACAGCCACTGGCCGGATTCGAGCATCTGCCTGGCCACGAGGGCGAAGCGCGGTTCATCCGGCGGCCACGGGTCGCGCAGGCCGATCCCTGCTGCAAGCACGATCAGTGCGATCAGCATGAACCAGGCGAAGTGCCGCCACGATGTGCGGTCGTCGGTGTAATGCATGCAAGAGTGGGCCCGTATTGAAGCGGTCATGCTAGCTGACAGGATGTGTCCGCGGGCTTACAGAACCCTTAGACCAGGCTCACTTCTTCACGACGGGGCCTTTCGACGATCCCTCCGGGGGCCTTGCCCCCGGAGGGGCGAAGCCGGGTCGAATCCGGCCGTTGCCGGCCCCATTTCAATTTTTCGAAGCTGGGACGTCTAGGGGTTTCGCCGGTGCGGATACCGGTGTGCGTCCCTGCCCGTACGCATGCCGGTTCCGCACCGTGCGACCCTATACGCGGAACACCCCCCATGAACGCGGTACCCCGAACGATGGACCCAACCGAGGCGACTGGCGCGCCACGCGGACGGCGGGCCGACCAGGTCGTCGCCCTCTTCCGTGAGCACAACGCGGCCCTGGTCGCGTTCCTCCGTGCGCGGCTGAAC
>NZ_JBQCFT010000287.1:0-3174 GCF_051958795.1 Luteibacter sp.
GAAACAGAAAGCCGACTGATAACGACCTCGGGGGGAGGCCATGGACGAAATGAAGCAGTACGCGGTGGGCGAAGCGGGACTGGGTGAGGTCACCGCGGCCAGGCGTGGGTGGTACGGGGGCCGGCCACTTGCGGCATGGCTGTTCCTGGCCTACGCACTGATCTGGGTCGGCGGCATTGTCCTGATCATGTTCCGGATGGACTACTTCGCCGAGCTCAACAACGGGCAGCGGTCCATTCTTCGAGAAGTGTTCCTGTTCGCCTTCCCGCTCTCGACTCTGGTCGGGGCGCTGTACTTCGTCGCCATGCGCAAGGCGGCCATCTGGATCCTGGGCATCCACGCGATCTGGAGCGTCGTACGGATCGCGATGCACCATGGTGACATCGTGGACGCCGTGGTTTCCGTGGGCGTCACGCTTTACCTCTGGCGCCTGGCCCAGCGCGGCGAGCTCCGGTAACCCCATTCACGCGCCCCGTCACATTCGGTTGTCATAAAACCGAGGCAAAATCCTGCGGCGGACCTGACAGGGGGAGCGCCGCCGCAGGGGATTGCGGGCGTCTTGGGTCGCGTACAACTCAACGACTCGAGGGGATTATCGAATGCGTTCGACCAAGCAGCAGCGCGCCCTGTGGGCGGCGCTCGCCGGCCTCATGGCCGTCTCGTCGCTCCAGGCGGCGGATCTTTCCATCACCCAGTTCCGCGTCCGCGGCCCGGCTGGCGGCACCGACGAATTCGTCGAAGTCCAGAACTCCGGTACCGCCCCGCTGGATGTGTCGGGCTACAAGCTCAACGCCTCCAACAACGCTGGCACGACGGGTACCCGTTTCACGTTCCCGGCCGGTGTGACCATCGCCCCGGGTTGCTACCTGCTGCTGGCGAACACCGCCAGCTCGGGTTACTCCGGCAGCGTGGCGTTCGACCAGAAGTACTCGACCGGCGTCACCGACGATGGCGGCCTCGCCCTCCTCGACGCCTCGGGCACGGTCATCGACCAGGTTGGCCTGAGCGCCGGCTCGGCCTACAAGCTGGGCACGCCGCTGGCGAGCCTGGGCAGCACCAATGGCGACCAGGGCTACGGCCGCAAGACCAATGCCGCCGGCTTCCCGCAGTCCACCGGCGATAACTCCGCCGACTGGGTGAAGGTCGCCCCGACCACCCCGCATAACAGCGCCAGCACCTGCGTGGCCCAGGGCCCGAGCCTGTCGATCGCCGACGCCTCGGTGAGCCTGCGCAACGCCGATGACGTCGCGATGCCGTTCACCGTGACGCTGAGCCAGGCCGGCGCCGCTGACGTCACCGTGCACGCCGCCACGGCCGACGATACCGCCACGGTCGCCGCGGGCGACTACGACGCCGTCAACACCGACCTCACCATCCCGGCCGGCCAGACCACGGCCACCGTGTCGGTGAACGTGCACGGCGCGAAGGCCGCCGGCCCGGACAAGGCGTTCAAGGTGAACCTCACCAACGCCTCGGGTGACGTCGCGCTGGCCAAGGCCACCGCCGTCGGCGCAATCCTCAACGAGATCCCGGTCGCTGCCGAAATCTGGCAGATCACCGGCCACGACCAGGTCTCGCCGCTGCTTGGCAAGCGCGTGTCGACCAAGGGCAACATCGTGACGGCGGTAGGCCCGGCGGGCTTCACCATGCAGACGCCCGACGCCCGTGCCGATAACGATGCGCTGACCTCGAACGGCATCTATGTGTTCACCAGCACGGCGCCGACGGTGAAGGCCGGCGACCAGGTGGACGTGGAAGCCACGGTCGACAACTACTTCAACCTGCCGGAACTGAAGAACGCGACGATCACGACGACGATGCACGGCGCGCGCCTGCCGGCCGCGGTCGTCTTCAACGACAAGGTCCCGTCGAACGATCCGAACGCCCTCTCCTGCGGCACGACGAACTACCAGTGCTTCGTGGGCATGCGCGTCACGATCAACAACGGCATGATCACCACCGGCAACCTGCGCTTCAGCAACGAGCCGTTCGCCGAGGTGTACATCACCGCCAACGGCCAGCGCTCGCTGCGCAAGCCGGGCGTGCGTTACACGGTGCCGGTGCCCGATGGCGTGAACCTGCCGAACTGGTCGGGCAACCCCGAAGTGCTGAAGATGAACACGGCCGATTTCGGCGCCGTGCCCGCCAACACGCCGTACAACGCCGGCACCACCTTCAAGGCGGAAGGCGTGATCTCGTATGCGTTCGGCGCGTACACGTTCATCCCGAGCAAGATCACCATCACGAAGGCCAACCCGCTGCCGCGTCCGGTCGATAGCCGTCCGTTCTACGCCGCGCGCATCGGTGCGTTCAACATGGAGCGCTTCTGCGATACGGACTTCAACACCACGTTCACCTGCAGCGGCGGCAGCACCGAGCCGACGGCGGACGAGGTGAAGCTGAAGACCCAGCGTCTCTCCGCGTACGTCGGTAGCGTGCTGAAGCTGCCGGACATCCTCTCGGTCGAAGAGGTTAAGAGCCTTGCCGTGCTCCAAGGCCTGGCCAAGCAGCTGGGCGACGACTACCCGGTGCAGTACGAGGCGTTCCTGCAACCGGGCCACGACCCGAGCGGCATCAACGTCGGCTTCCTGGTCCGTACCGATCGCGTCCGCGTGGTCAGCGTGCGCCAGCTCGATGCGGATGCCACCTGGGATGATGGCGGCACGCAGTCGTTCCTGCATGACCACCCGCCGCTGCTGCTCACGGCCGACGTGCCCGCGATCATCGGCCGCATGCGCGTCAACGTGATCGCCGTGCACCCGAAGGCTCGCCAGAACGTCGACAAGACCGGCACCACGGCCGATCGCGACCGCCAGAAGCGTTTCCTCCAGGCACAGTCGCTCGCGAACCAGGTGCAGTTGCTGCAGACCGACAAGAAGAACCTGCTCACCCCGATCATGGTGGTGGGTGACTTCAACTCGTACCAGTTCAGCGATGGCTTCACCGACGTGGTGGGTTTGGTCTCGGGCAAGTACGACGACAGCCAGAACCTGCTGAAGCTCGGCAAGAACATCGTCAAGCCGGCACTCTGGAACGCGGTGGATTCGGTGCCCGCGCAGGATCGCTACTCGTTCCTGTTCACCGAGAACTTCGGCAACATCCAGGGCGAAGGCCCCCGCAAGGTGCCCACCCACCAGGTGCTGGACCATGCGTTACTGAACACCGTGGCACACG
>NZ_JBQCFT010000288.1:0-8691 GCF_051958795.1 Luteibacter sp.
GCGGTGGCCGGGCCCTCCCCCCCCCCCCGCCGGCGCGGCCCGGGGTCCATTTGGGGGGGGGTTTGTTTGTTTTAACCACCCAGCTGGGGGGGGGGCTGTGGGGGGTTTCCGGCGCCCCCCCCCGCTCCCACAAAGGTGTTACCAGACCTTGTAGACCTGGCCCGTCCGCAGGCCTTCGACCGAGCGTGAGAACGCCAGCGCGGCACGCGCGGCGTCGACGGGTTCGAAGCCGCGGAAGAACGGGCCGTAACCTGCCATCGATTCGGTCAGCACGTTCGGGCTCACGACGTTGATGCGCAGGCCACGCGGCAGCTCGATGGCGGCGGCGCGAACGTATGCCTCGACGGCACCGTTGACCATGCTTGCGCAGGCGCCCGCCAGGATCGGCTGTTCGGTGAGGATGCCGGTGATCAGCGTGAACGAACCACGCTCGCGCAGCTTGTCCATGCCGGCCTGGACCAGGCGGACCTGGCCGAGCAGCTTGTCGTTGATGCCTTCGAGGTACTTGTCTTCGGTCAGCTCATCCAGCGGCGCAAACGGGACCTTGCCCGCCGTGCATACGACGGCGTCGAGCTCGCCCACCTTGTCGTACATCGCCTCGACGCTCTTGCCGTCGCGGAGATCCACCTGCACATCGCCGCTGCTACGACCGGCGCGGATGATCTCGTGCCGCTGGCCGAGTTCGGCGGCAACGGCCTTGCCGAGCGTGCCGCCGGCGCCAACGATAAGGATCTTCATGAAAGGGTCTCCAGGGTAGTGGCCAACGGGAAAGGGTACGCCCCGGCGCATGAACTGTCGCGCCGGCGTCGACCGGGGCTTCATGGGGCATACCCGGGGGCTTCACCCCTGCGAACCTACGTTGGGATCCAACCTAGCCGAGTGGAGCCCGCCCATGCCTCTCACCCCTACGAATCCCCAGCCTCCGTTCGCCGAACCGGGCAAGAACCGCCCGGAAGACGAGATCCGCAAACCGGGAAGCTACCGCCCCGAACGCGATGCCGACCCCGAGCCGCCGGAAGATAACGATCCGGTCGAGCCGTTGGACCCGAAGTGACCCCGAGGGGGCGTCGAGAGACGCCCCTTCTGCCGTCAGGGGGCACCTCAGGTGCCTGACACCCGTCCGTCGCCCCGGTGTTTCCAGGCGTACTTCACCAGGCGGATCGGATCGAAAGCGAACGTGAGCTGGTGATCCCCCGGCGGAACGCAAACCGCGCGGAACATGCCATTGGCGCGGTGGATCGGAACCGGCGCGCCATCGAGCGTGGCGCCCCACCCCGGATGATCCACATCGCCGGCGACCAGCCATCCGCCCTGCGCGGAGTGAACATGGAGATCGACGCGCGAATAGGTCGAGCCCTGGACGTCGGCTTCGACGCGCCCCGTGCATTTCGTGGCGCGGGCGCGGGCCGTGGCCCGATCCTCGTCGTCGCGTGGCGTCAGCCACACGGATTGCGCGAAATCCGTCTGGTTGAAGTCGGCGACCGAGGGTGCCTCGCCCACTTCCAGCCAGCGCACGTCGACCGGCCGCAGGAAGCGACCGTACGCGCCATCGTTCCGCCATAGGTCGACGTAGGGGAAGGAATCTACCTTCGTGTAGTCGGGTGGCGGTGTGTACGTGGCCGGCGCATCGCCATGGCCGATCGCGAGGTAACGCACGCCGAGGAGATCGTCCAGGCGGGCATCGGGCCGCGCGTTGTACGGCGCCTGCGCGCTGGCCACGTTGATGTTCTCGCGGGGCTGGTACCAGGATTCGTATAGCGCGTCGCGCAGCGGGTTATAGCCCTGGGTCGAGCGGATGCCCAGCAACATGCCCATGTTGTCCCAGGCCGCTGAGGTCGACTCAACGCTTATGCGTTCATGGCTGCGCAGCCGGTCCGCGAGGTAGAGCGCGGCGGGGTCGCGCCGGTAGTGCCTGACGTCGTTGTACGACGCGTTGAACCGGCCATTGAAGTTGTAGCTGCGGTAGTCCGCGACCACGAGGACGACGAGCCAAAGCGCGACGCGCCATGCGCTGCCGGGGCGGCGCAGCTGCCATACCACCAACGTACCCACGATGACGGCGATGCCCGGGGCACCATGCGGAGCGAACCGCGAGCACGCTCCGGCGATGACCAGCCATAGCAAGGCCATGCCGGCCAGCCACGCTGTCTCCCGCCGTGAACGCAGGTCCAGCTGCGTCGCGCCAGCGGCCACCAGGAACGCCAGGGCGAAGTTGAGGACATACGCCGCGTCCGAGGGACGGCGAAAGTGATTGAGGCCGGGAAGCCACGAATACAGCCAGCCATACACGGGCGTGCGCGTGCCCAGCATGTACACGGTGGCGAACAGGGCCAGTGTCGCGAAACACACGATGCCGCGTCGTCGGCGCGGCTTCCGCCATGCGCGCACGAGGCCTGCCAGGGCCAGCATTGGCACGGCACCGATGTACAGGAAGGACTGCACCGGATCGATGGGTGCGTGGATGAAATCCGACAGGCCGCCATAGGCATTGGGATACACGAGGAACAGGAGGGCGCGCGGGTCGAGCGAACCGCCCGCCGCGAGCGCCAGCGCCATGTCGGAGCGAGTGGAGAGTTGCAGGGTGGCCCAGCTGAAGATGAGCTGGGGCAGGCCAACCAACAACGCCAGGACCAGCGCGGCACCCAGGGCCAGCGCGGTACGAATCCGTCCACGACCATCCATGGCGCGCCCTTCCGTCGCCACGGCGACCACGCCATAGGCAAGCACGACCAGCACGAACAGATACGTGACCTGGGTGAGCTGCGTCACCATCGCCCCGGCGGCCAGACCCAGCAGGCACCCGCGCCCCAGGCCCGGCTGTTCCAGGGCGCGGCGCAACGCGAGCAACACCACCGGCACGTAGCCGTAGGCGATGACGATGGGCACGTGCTCCAGCCGCGAGGCAGCCACGCCGCCGGCCATGTACACGATGGCGCCGAGCAGCATGCCCAGCGGGTTCGCGCCATGCCGGCGCAGCACGCCGAGCATGGCCGCGCCACCCATCAGCATGTGCAGCAGCACGCCCCAGGAGAACCATACGGCCCCTGGATCCGGCGGAAGAAGCATCCAGCCCATGAGCAGCGGCGAGAAGAGCATGCCCTGCGGGTCACCCAGCTGGGCGAACCCACCGTAGATAAACGGGTTCCACCACGGCGCCACGCCGGTGCGCAGGCTGTGCGCGTTGAAGTACACGGTGGGGTAGAACTGGTAGATCGCGTCCCAGGGCAAGACCTTGCCGCGCACCAGCACGGTGAAGTTCAGCACCAGCCAGGCGGCAGCCAGCACGAGCAACAGGCGTCGGTAGGGGATCTTGTCTGTCTGCAAGGCGCGGCCGGGTGATCGCAAGGGAATGCGGGAGTCTAAGCCAAGCTGCCCGTGTCCGGCCCTGTGGTCTCGCGGGCCAGCCGGTTAGACTCCCCGCCATGAGCCCCGCATCCAAGAAGAACACGCGCCGCAAGGTGCCGACCATGGCGCGCAAGCCCGTCGCAGCCCCCGCCCCAGCGCGGGTGCGGCCCGCGGATGCGTCGACGACGGCCGAGCGCGTCCTGGCGTTCCTGCTGCGGGGCGCTCCTGCCGCCCGCCGAGAGCGCATCTACGCGTTCCTCCAGCTCACCCGCATGGATCGCCCCATCGGGGCGTTGCTGCTCCTGTGGCCTACCTGGTGGGCCCTGTGGCTGGCCGCGAAGGATTTCCCGCCGGTCGGCCCCCTGGTGATCTTCACCCTCGGTGTGTTCGCCATGCGCTCGGCCGGCTGCGCGATCAACGACTACGCCGATCGCAAGCTCGATCCGCAGGTGGCGCGCACGGCGGGACGCCCGATCGCCAGTGGCAGGATCACGCCGAAGGAAGCGTTGATCACCTTCGCCGCCCTGCTGGTGTTCTCGTTCGTGCTTGTGCTTTTCACGAACAAGCTCACGATCCTGCTCTCCTTCGCGGGCGCGGGACTCGCGGCGCTCTACCCATTCACCAAGCGCTACACCAACCTGCCGCAGGTGGTCCTGGGCGCGGCGTTCGGCTGGTCGATCCCCATGGCCTTCGCCGCGGTCACGAACCAGGTGCCGCCGGTGGCGTGGCTGCTGTTCATCGCGAACATCCTCTGGTCGGTGATCTACGACACGGAATACGCGATGGTCGATCGCGAGGAGGACCTGAAGGCCGGCGCGAAGTCCACGGCAATCCTGTTCGCTGATGCCGACCTCGTGATCATCGGCGTGCTGATGGGCACGTTCCTGCTCGCCATGCTGATGGTCGGCACGCGCTCGGCGCTGGGCTGGCCTTACTGGCTTGGCCTGGCGATCACCGCCGGCCTGTTCGCTTACCAGCAGTGGATCATGCGCGATCGTGCACGGGACGCGTGCCTGGCGGCGTTCCGGCATAACAACTGGGTGGGCCTTGCGTTGTGGGTCGGCATCGTCGTTGCGCTGGCCCTGTGACGCGCATCACGTTCGTCACCGTTCGGAAAACTTCGCGGTCATCGTGACATCCCACGGACATCGCGCATGAACTTGTCCGTCACTACTGACGCATAAGTTCTTCCGGATCACGCGCCCAGGGAGAGGCCGGCGTACCGGCAAACCCCTGCCGGGCGGCGGGGTGGGCACGTGTACTACCCATCCCGGAGTTCCACCCCACCATGCGTCATACCCAGCTCTGTCGTGCGCTGCGCACGGCGATCGTCGCCGCGTTCGCGCTTTCCGCCGTCGCCCACGCACAGGACGCCGAACCGCAAAAGAAAACCACGGATCTCGACAACGTGGTCGTCACCGCTCGCTCGGGCGTCGAGACGCGGACCAAGGCCGAGACCAGCTATTCGATCACCACGATCGACGAGGACCGCCTGCGCATGCAGGCCCCGACCAGCGTGACCGAAGCCGTGAAATCCGTGCCCGGCTTCTGGGTCGAATCCTCCGGTGGCGAAGCCTCGGGCAACATCCGCGCCCGCGGTATCCCGGTGGATGGGTACGGCTCGGTGACGCTGCTCGAAGACGGCATACCCGTGCAGCACGATCCCGCACTGGGTTACCTCAACGCCGACCAGGCGTTCCGCCTCGATGAAACGATCGAGCGCGTCGAAGTCGTCCGTGGCGGCCCTTCCTCCGTCTTCTATTCGAACGCCCCGGCCGGTGCGATCAACTTCATCCCGCGCCAGGTCGGCGATACCGCCGAAGGCCTCGTGAAGTACACCGTCGGCAACTATTCGCTCAACCGGCTCGACTTCTGGTACGGCACGCCGATCGGCGGTGGCTGGAAGCTCGGCGTCGGCGGCTTCTGGCGCGTCGACGATGGCGTGCGCCGCCCGCAGTTCCACGCGGATGATGGCGGCCAGCTCCGCGCCACGCTGTCGAAGCAGCTGGAGAACGGCAACGTCAGCTTCGATGTGAAGCACATGGACGACAAGGTCGCCCTGTATCTCGGCATCCCGATGTACACGGATCCGCACGGCGACATCCGCCCCGCGCCCGGCTTCAACGGCAACTACGGCACGCTGGCCGGTCCGGAAACGGAAAACCTCGACATGCGCGAGGCCGGCGGTGGCACGTCCCACTTCGACAACAGCGAAGGCACGCACGTCAAGCGTACCCAGGTGTCGTTCAAGTTCGATCATGACCTGGGCGATGACTGGAAGCTCGCCGAAGCGATGCGCTACAGCACCACCGATACGCAGCGTAACGGTGTGTTCCCGAACGCGGTGCAGACCGGTGCCTCGCTGATCCAGCAGGACAGCGCCAAGCGCCTCGGCCTCGTGCCGGGCGCCACGGCATTGCAGCTGCGCTACGTCGACAACCCGTCGCAGGTGTTCAACGTCAACGGCCAGAACGGCAACGGCCTGGTCGTAACGGGCGGTATCCGCGGCGTGACCATGCCGGTAAACGAGTTCATCAATGACACGCGCGTCCTGCGCAAGTTCGAGTTCGGCGACCAGAGCCATGACGTCACGCTCGGCTATTACCACGCCAACTTCGAGCAGGACTTCGATCGTTACTCCTCCACCGTGCTGCTCGACGTCAAGGACAATGCACGCCTGCTCGACCTCGTCGGCGTGGATGCGAACGGCAATGTCGTCGGCTCCCTCACCGACCATGGCTACTACGGCTACGGCTACGAATGGGAACACGCCAGCGGCAAGTCGAACACGAACGCGCTCTATCTGTCCGATGAATGGCAGGTCACCCCGGAGCTGCGCATCGACGGCGGCGCGCGCTGGGAGAAGGTCACTGTGCAGGGTTACACCGAGGGCAAGACCAAGGTGGATCTGGGCGGCTCACCGGCAGCGGCGAGCGTGCTGACCGGGAACGGCCAGTTCACCCACTACGACCAGAGCTTCGACAAGACCGGCTGGACCCTGGGCGCGAACTGGCAGTTCTCGCCCCGCCAGGGCGTGTTCGCCCGCTGGACCTCGACCTTCCGCCTGCCGAACCTCAGCACCTACATCACCAGCCCCACCGCGACACCGGTGCTCCAGACCATGGACCTGGGCGAGGCGGGGTGGAAGTACAGCGACCGCTTCGTCGACCTGTATGCGACGGCCTTCTATACCAAGTACGACAACGTCAGCTTCTCGAACTATGTCTTCGACCGGAACAACAACACCTCCACGCCACAGACCGGGTACGCTAGCAGCAAGACCTACGGTCTCGAACTGGAGGGCACCGTGTACCCGAGCAAGTGGTTCGACGTGCAGTTCAATGCGACCGTGCAGGATCCGAAGTACAAGGGCCTGCGCTATACCGAGGCCGTGAACAATGCGCCGGTGCTTCGCGATTACGAAGACAACCAGCTGATCCGCGTGCCGAAGGTGAGCTACCGGATCGTGCCGGGCGTGAACCTGATGGATAACCGCCTGCGCCTGCAGTTCTCGTACGAGCACGAGGGCATGCGCTACGTCGACACGGCCAACTCGGTGCGCCTGCCGGCGTATCACGTGGTGAACTTCAGCGCCCGCTACGATGCCACCCAGCAGCTGTCGCTGTATTTCTACGCCGACAACCTGTTCAACTCGCTGGGCCTCACCGAGGGCAATCCCCGTGCCGGCGAGCTGGCCAGCTCCGATGTGGGCGCCACCACGTTCATCGCCCGGCCGTTGCTCGGCCGCTCGTTCCGTGCTGCCGCGATGTACCGTTTCTGATGCGCGGCCTCATCGCCCTCCTCCTGGCCTGCTTCGCCGTCGCCAGCGCAACGGCGGCGGAGCGTGCGCCCGATGTCGTGCTGCGCGGCGACCTCTCCGGCAAGGACATCCACACCTACCGGGAGGTCCCGTTCGAAGTACCGGCCGGCACGCGGCGGATCACTATCGACGTGACCTACACCGGGCGCGAAGAGCGCACCACCATCGACCTGGGCCTGCTGGGTCCCGGTGGCTTCGCGGAGCAGGATGGCTTCCGCGGATGGAGCGGTGGCAGCAAGCGGCGCTTCACGGTGTCGGCGACGGATGCGACGGCTTCGTTCCTGCCCGGTGAGATCCGTGCGGGGCAGTGGCGGCTGTTGCTGGGCATTCCCAACATCCGCCCGACGTCCACAGCATACTTCACCGCGGATGTCTGGTTCTCCGGTGATGACGAGGGCTTCGGTCCCGAGCACGGGCTGTCGCCACCGCTGAAGACGGTGGACGGCTGGTACCGCGGCGACCTGCACATGCACACGGCGCACAGCGACGGCGGCTGCCTCAATGCGAGCGGCACGGCGAAGGTGCCCTGCCCGCTGTTCCTCACCGTGGTCTCGGCGGCGAGGCGCGGACTCGACTTCATCGCCATCTCCGAGCACAACACGATGTCGCAGGTGTCGGAGATGCGTGAGTTGCAGCCGTACTTCGACAGCATGCTGATGATCCCGGCACGCGAGATCACCACGTTCGAAGGCCACGCCAACCTGTTCGGCGTGGCCCGGCCGCTGGATTTCCGCGTGGGCAGCGCGAGCGTGCCCGACTGGAACGCCCTCACTGCAGATGTCGCCAAGGCGCACGGGCTGATCTCGATCAACCACCCGCGCCGGCCGAACGACGAAACCTGCATGGGCTGCGGGTTCACGCCGCGGAAGCCGGTGGACATGCACGGCTTCCAGGCGATCGAGGCCATCAATGGCCGTGACCCTGGCCGTCCCGAGACCGGTATCCCGTTCTGGGAGAAGCAGCTCAATGCGGGCGTGCGCATCACCGGCATCGGCGGCGGCGACAGCCACGATGGCAGCGATGGCGCACGCGACGAGTTCGCTGGCGTGATCGGCGTGCCGACCACGGTGGTGCATGCCAAGGAGCTTTCCATGGAAGGCATCCTCGACGGCATCCGCGCCGGGCATGTGTTCGTCGACGCCGAAGGGACCAAAGACCGCACGCTGGACGTGACCGCCACGTCCGGCGATGCCACCGCCCACATGGGCGATGCGCTCGCCGTTGCGAAAGGCTCGAGCATGCATGTTGCAGTCGCCACGACGGCAGTGACCGGCATGCATGCGATCGCCACCGTCGACGGCAAGCGCATCGGTGACAAGGCCGTAGGTACCGACGGCAGCGCCTCCTTCGACTGGAAGAGCGACGGCAAGGCCCACTGGTTCCGTGTCGATGTTCGCGATGCGGCAGGCAAGCTCCTGCTGCTGGGCAACCCCGTCTACGCAAACCCCTTGTAGGAGCGCGCTTGCGCGCGACAGCTTTCGCCTCACCGCCACCGGCCCTGCTGCTCTTTCGCGAAAGATGTCGCG
>NZ_JBQCFT010000289.1:0-13672 GCF_051958795.1 Luteibacter sp.
AGGTCCGCGCCTGGCGGCCGCCAGGGCCTGACCGCTCCCGATCCCAGGAAGCCGCCAGCCTAAGGCGGCGCAAGACGCTCAAAACACGCATTCGCGCTAGCGAATGAACCGATGACGAGGCGTCGATGCACCCGACGACGCCGTCAAGAACCTTACTTCTTGCCCTTGGCCGTGGGCAGCTGGGCGTTCTGCCAGGCGAAGGTGCCGCCATCCAGGACGAACACGCGGGTGAAGCCGGCCTTGACCAGGCGGGCCGCCGGCTTGCCCAGCGTGCGGCCATCCTTGTCGACCAGCACCACCGGCAGTTCCTTCGCCTTCGCGAGATCCTTGTGCTCCGGATCGAACTGGCTCATCGCCACGTTCTTAGCGCCGGGGACGTGGGCCTTCTCGAAATCGGCGGTCGCCGAAAGATCGATGATCAGCGGGGTATCGCGGTTGATCAGCTGGGTGAGCCCCGCCGGGGTCAGGCTTTTCCACTTGCGGAAGAGCTTGCCGATCTCCGTGGCGATGAGCGCCAGCAGGATGGCCACGAACAGGCCGACCAGGGCCAGGTGGTTGCTCGCGAACTCGGGCAACTTGTGGAAAAAGTCATTCATCGGAAGCTTGCTCGTCCCGTGGGGGTAACCGGCGATTATATAGGCTTCAGTGCGGCGAGAAGTCGGGCAGGCCGGTCATCAGGGTCCAGCGGTTCTTCTCTTTGTCGTAATGCCAGCGCTGCTGGTCGACGAAGCTGCGCTCAGCCTGGGTATTCACGTTGACCACGCTGATCTGCACGGTCTGCACCACTTCGTTGTCACCGTCCGGCCGGGGGCCGGCGCCCTCGTCGTAACCGGTCACTCGCAGCTGGGCCAGGCGGCTCTGCTCGAGCGAACTCATGGGGTGATCGGCCAGGTAATCCTTGTCGACCATGCCGCGCGCCGCGTTGATATCGCCCCAGCGGATCGCCGAGGCGTACTGGTTCAGCGTGCGCGTGAGCGAATCATTGCGCACATCGGCGGCGCAGCTCGCGAGGGCAGCGGCGGTGGCAAGGACGAAGGTGGTGCGGGCGAATCGGCGCATGGCGGTTCCCAACGTGGCGTCGGCGCGCATTATGCCCGGCGTTTGGCCACGAAGCGCGCGGACAGGGTCGCGGCTGGCTTGCCGCCGGTGCCCGGCACCACGCAGGCCAGGTCGCCGCGGGCCTTGCCCCGGGCATCCAGGGTCCGGAAGAACGCCGCCCAGCTGCCGCCGTTCGCCAGGCTGGCCTCCGCCCGGAGGTCGTCCCAGACCGGGTCGAGGTAACGGATCGACGAATCGGCGACGAACAGGTCGCAGTCGTCGCCCCGCCGGCGCAGGTTTGCCTCGACGAGGGCCCAGCAGGCGAGGGTCATCAGGCTGGCCAGGCTCCCGCCGAAGGCGCAGCCCTTGTCATTGATGTTCGGTTGCAACGGCGCGGTCATCACCAGGCGCTCACCGTCACACCCCGGAATATGGATGCCCATGGCACTGGCGAGCGGAATACTGTCGAGGATGAAGCGTTCGAGGCTGGCGAACGTGGGGTCGGGCGTGATCATAGAAGCGGGAGTCTACGGAACGCGGCCAACCGTTCGCATCCGTACGGCATGTCCCCCAACCTTCGGCATTGGTGGGCGGCGGCACGCCTTCCTATCCTCGACTGTCCCCGCGTCGATGCCCCTGCAGGAAGCCTCGTGAGTCGTTCGCAGCCCCTTCGTAATGTTACCGTCGTCATCACACGTCCCGCTGGTACCGCGGGTCCGCTCGCCCGGCGGGTTCGCAAGCTGGGCGGGATCCCGGTGAGTGTGCCCGGCCTGTCCCTGCGCGCCACCGAAGACGCAAGCGCCGTTGACGCCTTGCTGCGTCGGGCCCTCGAAGGCGACCTGCTGATCTTCACCAGCCCCGCCGCCGTCCGTTTCGCCGCCGATGTGCTGCCGCTGGCGACCCAGGCCACGGTTGTCGCCGTCGGCCGCGGGACTGCCCGGGCGCGGAAGACCGCTGGCGTGGGAAACGTGCTGTTCCCAGAAATTTCGCAGGATAGTGAGGGCGTCCTGGCCCTTCCGGAGCTGGCGACCGTGACGGGCCGCCGCGTGGCCCTGATCGGCGCGCCAGGGGGCCGTGGCGTGCTGCGCGAGACGCTGGCCGCGCGTGGGGCGATGCTGGAAGAGGTCCACGTCTATCACCGCGTCGCGCCGCGCATCGATCGCCGGCACATCGACCCGCTGCTCAAGTTGACCCGCCGCTCTGCCGTGCTGCTTTCCAGCGCCGAGGCACTCGATCACCTGCACCGGGCGCTCATCGCCCCCGCATGGCGCCGGCTGGTGCAGTCCGTGGCCGTGGTCAGCAGCGAGCGGCTGCGCGCCGTGGCCGAGGGCATGGGCTTCGAGCGCGTGGTGGTGGCGCGATCGGCCTTGCCGACCGACCTGCTCGCGGCGGCCACCGAGGTCTCGTTCACCCGCCGTTGAACGATGTATTCCGTGCGTTGGCGTATGGCCTGCTAGCATGCCCGGCATGACGACCGAGACGCCTCCGACCGACTCCGCCCCGGCCTCGCCGGTTCCGGCCGCCGACGCCGCTGCCTCCCGCCCGCGCCGGGCGCCCGACCCCGCGCCCCGACGCGGCGGTGGCGCGCTGGCCCTGGCCGTGCTCCTGTCGCTGGCCGCGGCGGGCGCCGCCGGCTACACGGCATGGACCGTATGGAACATGCGCCAGGAGCTCGGCACGACCAACGGCCTGAAGGGCCAGGTCGATACGTTGCAAACCGCCGTCGACGGCCTGCGCGATGACAACGCCAACCTGCGCCGCCGGCTGAGCGATGCCGATGGCGTGAACCGCTCGGCGCGAGAGGAAGTGCTCGGCATGGCCGAGCGCACGAAGAACCTCGAGGACGCCGTCGCGAATCTCTCCGAGCGCAGCCTGAGCGGCCACGACGCGATGCTGCTAGATGAAGCCGAATCCCTGCTGCGCATGGCGAAGGAACGCTTCGCACTGTTCGGCGATGCCACGGGCGCACTCGCCGCGTATGACCTCGCCGACAAGACCCTCGCCGCGGTGAATGACAGCGCCTTCGCCGCGGTTCGCCAGAACCTCACGGCGGAGCGTGAGGCGCTCGCGGCGGTGCAGCCCAAGGCGCGTGCCAACGACCTGGCCGTGCTCGCCGATCTTCGCGCGCAGATCGCCACGCTGCCGTTGAAGAGCAGCGACACGCAAGCCGGCGCCGATGAAGACCGGACGTTCTGGCAGCGTGCCGGCAATGCATTGGGAAGCATCGTGCGCATCAGCCACGATGAAGGCACGCCGCTTGGCCTGGCTGACGATCGGCTCGCCCGTGAACTGGCGGCGCTGGATGTCGCACATGCCGAGGCCGCCGTGCTTGCGTATGACGACCGTGCGCGCGCCGATGCGCTCAAGCGCGTGGATGCCACGCTGGTCGCGCACTTCAATGGGCAGGCGCCGTCCGTGCAGACCGCGCGCCAGCGCATCGCCACGCTCCTCGCCAGCCAGGCGAAGGGCAATGAGCCGAAGCTGGGGGCAGCACTCGAAGAGCTGCGCAACCTGCGCTCGGTGCACGCGCTGAAGGCAGGGGCCGCGCCGGCCCACGCGACATCGGCCGGCGGCGCCGCGCCTGCCGCCGCGGGCTCGTCGGCTGCCCCGGCAAAGGTTTCGCCATGAAGCTCTGGCGCTGGATCGTCGGCCTCATCCTTGTCGCGGTGCTCGCCGCGTTAGCGTGGCACTGGGTCGCGGATGATCCGGGTTACGTGCTGATCCACCTGCGTGGCACCACGCTGCAGATGACCGTCGTCACGGCGGTGGTTCTCCTGCTCGTCGCATGGGCCGCCATCGCGTTCCTCGTCGCGCTCATCCGCTGGCCGTTCGGCGCGATGAATCGCCGGCATCGCCGCCTGAGCCGCCGTCGCCTCGCCGACGGCCTGGTGGCGCTGATCGAAGGCCGCCACAGCGAAGCGGAGCGCGATCTCAACCGGGCAGCCCGTTATCCGTCCGTCCGCGGCCCGGCGCTGCTGGCCGCGGCGGAAGCCGCCGAACGCCACGGCGAATCCGGCCGCGCGATCGAAACGCTCGACGCAGCCGCGCAGGAAACGCCGCGTGCGGCGCGGATCATGCGCGCCCGTCTGATGCGGCGTACCGGCCGTGCCAGCGAGGCGGCGACGCTGCTGGCGCCGGAAGCGAACAGTGGCGCCCTGTCGCCGGCGGGCTGGATCGAATTCGCCGAGGCCTCGCTCGCGAGCGGTGACCCGCGCAGTGCGATCCGCGCCCTGGAGCCGCTGCGCAAGAGCGGCGAAATCGGTGCGCCGGCGTTCAATGAACTGGAGTCGCGTGTCATCACCGCGGCGATCCTGGCCACGCCGGATGGCGCGGCGCTATCCGCGTTCTGCTCTCAGTTGCCGACGGGCCAGCGCCGCCTGCCCGCGGCGATCGACGCTTACGCGCGCCAGGCCATGCGTTTCGGCCAGGCCATGGCTGCGATGGACGAAATCGAATCGGCACTGCGTCGTGACGGGTCGCCTGCGCTTGTTACCACTTACGGCACCATGGGTTCCGAAGACCTCGAACAACGCCTGCGGCGTGCCGAGGCGTGGATCGACACGCATCCCAACGATGCGGCGCTGCTTACGGCCGTCGGCCGCATGTGCGTGCGCATCCACCTGTGGGGCAAGGCCAAGCCTTATCTCGAGCGTGCGCTGGCCATCGAGCCCAGCGCGGCGGCGTGGGAAGCCCTCGGCGATGTCTACCTCGGCGAATCGCAGCCGGAGCTCGCGCAACGCTGCTACCGCAACGCGTTCGCGCTGGCGCGCGGCGAGGCGGTGGAGAACTTGCCGGAGGTCCGCAACGGCCGGATCGATACGCGGGTCAGCGCGGTGGAAGAGCGCGACCAGCATGGGGTGCCGCGCTTGTCTCCCTGAGGCGGGTGCTCAGTGGCCCGGCGCGTCCGGGTGGCTCCAGTTGCCAGCGGCTGCGCAACGATGGGCGCGCCGCTTGAGTTGTGCGACCTCGTCGTCCGGAAGGCCACGGAAGGGCGTCGCGCTATCGAGCCGGGCATGGAGCGCCATGCACGTGGCCGGTGAATCGGCCTGCGTGCCCAAGCCTTGCATCGACAGGCTGCCCAAGCCCGGAAGTCCATAGATGACTGCCGCCGCGGCGAGACACGCCGCGAGCGGAATGCCCCAGGCGCTGCGCGATAGCCAGGCCCGTCCTCGCCAACGGCTTCCCTTCCGGGGTGCAGGGAGAGGTGGCGTGTCGAAGGCCGCTGCCCATGCCGCCAGCGTGCCAGCCGGCAGATGCAGTGCGAGCCAGTCGGGTACGGCGGCGTGCAGCCGTGCCATCTCCGGCCAGGCCCTGGCCAGCGCGTGGTCGATGCCTTGCGTGGCGCGTTCGATCAGCGTCATCCAACGCCTGCGCTGCCGTTCGTCGAAACCGGCCCATGTCTCGCGTTGGGCCAGCACGCGCTCGACCCACTGACGGCGCGGCTCATCACGCTGGCCCCGGCCGATCTCGGTCCAGTGGAAATGGATATCGGCCGCGTCGAACAGGGCAGGGCGGTTGGCGATGCTACCGTCTTGCAGCCTGTCGACGAGGCGATCCTCGAGCTCGCCAGGTGCATCCACGTAGCGCATGCGCAACGTGGCCAGTGCGCGGGCCAGCAACGCTTCCATGGCGGCAGGCGGCTGCGTTGCCGCATCTTCCGCGAGCTGGCGCACCAGCCCCTCGGTGAAGTCATCCTTCGGTGCGCTGGTGTCAGGAGTCCCCGCGGGTAGTGTCGTGGCGTGGAGGTCCTCTTCGGGTACCTCGTCGTGCTGGTCGCACCACGCACGTGCCGCCTCGTAGGCGAGGCGAAGCTGTCCAAACCCGGCCGCATCCACATCCGGATCCAGTTCGCGCAGGCGCCGCGCGTAGGCCCGGCGCACCATCACCAGGTCGGCGTAGGGCGGCAAGCCCAGCACCTGGAAGCATCCCGTGGCGTCGTTCACCGGCGGATCGCCTGCAAGGCCAGGAGCACGGCCTTCGCGATGATGATCCACCACCACCAGCTGCCCGAGACGTGGGACCAGATGCGTTTCCACGCGGGGATGTCAGGCTGGCGCGGATCCCATGCCGCATCGCGGTACTTGCCGCGTTCGCCGGGAGGCAGCGCGTCAAACGACGCCTTCCATTGCGAGATGGCCGCATCGTCCACGCGCAGCCTCACATACTCACCCGCGTACGGCATCACCGCGGCCACCCGCGGCCATGCCTGCACGGTGGCGAGCGAAAGCGTCTCACCTTCGCGGGCCGCCTGCTTCAGCCAGGGCAGCAGCACCTTGCGTCGCTTCTCGGGAAACGCCTGCCAGTTGGCAAGCGAAGTGACCGCGCGTTCGATCCAGGCATCGCGCTGGTCGCCACGACCGCGGCCGTCAGCCTGGTGCCATGCGAACTGTTCCATGGCGGCGGGAAACAGTCCTGCGCGCCGCGTGATCCGCTGGGTGGCGATCGCGTCGGCGAGCCGGGCTTCGAAGGCCTGCCGCGCATCGAACTGGCATGTGGCGATGAAGGCGACGGCGCGCGCAAGCAGCTCGGACGCCGGGGTATCCGGTTCACTGAGCAGGGCGTTGCCCAGTGTTTCCATGGCGCGATCGGCATCCGCCTGCACGGTGGAAGGGATACGTGATGGCTCGGCAGGCGGCGCGACCGGCTCCAGCGTGAAAGCCCCGGCGGAATATACGGTCGTATCGGGTGCGTCCTCGTGCGGCGTCGCATTCGTCTCGTCGCTCGTGGCGTGCCGCTCGTCCTTTTGAACCGCCCACGCGCGCGCTGCCTCGAACGCTTCCCGCAGCCGCGCGAACGCGTCGGGATCGGCCGCCTGGTCGATCGCCTTGAGCCGCTCCGCATAGGCGCGCTTGATGTCACGCTCGGAGGCGTCTGTGTCCAGCCCGAGGTGCCGCAGGAACCCGGGGATCATGTCATTCCACCGGATCGGTGGCGAAGCGGCGATCGTCTTCGATGCGCTTCAACGCATCACGGAACTGCGCCGCATCGCGTGCGATCAGTCGCTCATCCTGCGTGGCGAGGACTTGTTCGAAACGCAGGATGAACTGGCCGACCTGGTCGCGCATATCGCCCAGGAGCTGTTCGTAGAGGCGTTCCGCGCGCGCGAGCAGCGTGCGGTTCTCCAGCGTGTCACGCGGGTGAATCTTGAGTTCGGAAAGCGCCGCCAGGCGTCGGGCGATCTCATCGGGCGACATGTGTGCGTCACCGCTTTCGATCACCAGCCGGCGGACTTCGCCCGTCGCCACGACGCTCACTTCCACCTCGAGCAAGCCGTTTACATCGTAGGTAAAACGTACATCCACGCCATCGGCATGGCCTTTGCCGCTCGGCATCGGCACGATGAGTTCACCCAGCGCGATGTTGTCGCGGACCATGCGCGACTCACCCTGGTACACCTCGATGCGCAGTTCCTTCGCCTGCGGAGAGATGGGCGTGAAGCGTTCGACGCGGCTCACCGGCACCACGGTATTCCGTTCGATGATCGGCGAGTAGAAGCCTTCGGCATGCGTGCCGTTATCGAGCCGCCGCGCGACTGCCGTGCCCAGCGTGTAGGGGCACACATCCGTCATCACGGTCTCGCGCAGGGCCTGGTCTTTCATCTTCAGGCCAGCCTGGACCGCGGCGCCCAGCGCCACGACCTCATCGGGGTTGATGCCCACGGCGGGGAAGCGGCCGAACATGCGCGTGGCCAGGCTGCGGATCATGGGCATGCGCGTGGCACCGCCCGCGAGCACGACGTTGTCCAGGTCGGCCGCGCGGATCCGCGCGTCGCGTAGGGCGCGCTCGATAGGGCGCCACAACCGGTTCAGCAGCGGCTGGCACAGCGCCTCGAAGCCGTCCGCATCCATGGCGACCATCGCGGCCTGGGTCTTCCAGCTGATCTCGAACTGTAGCTTGCCCGTGCTGCCCAGGTCGCGCTTCGCGATCTCCGCGCGGGCCATCAGGCGCTGCATGAAAAGATCGTCGGCGCGGGCGGCATCGGGGATACCGTGGACGAAGGCCTGGTCAGCGAGCAACACGGCGAAGTCCTCGCCGCCCAGCATGTTGTCGCCGGCGCTCGCGCGCACCTCCATCACTCCCTCGAACATCTCGAGGATCGAAACGTCGAATGTGCCACCGCCGAGGTCGAATACCAGGAACTGCGTTTCGCCCTGGGCCTCGTGCAGGCCGTACGCGAGCGCCGCCGCGGTCGGCTCGTTGAGCAGGCGCTCGACCTTCAGGCCGGCCAGTTCGCCCGCTACGCGGGTCGCCTTGCGCTGTGCATCGGAGAAGTAGGCCGGCACGGTGATCACCGCTTCGGTCACGGCTTCACCCAGGTACGCCTCGGCATCCGCCTTCAGCGAGCGCAGCACGAGCGCGGAGAGTTCCTCGGGGCGGTAGTCGCGGCCGCCCAGTCTCACCGTGCGGGCGCTGCCCATGTAGCGCTTGAACAGCGCCGCCGTGAGCTGCGCATAGGTCTGCAGCCTTTCGCGCGCCGGCTCGCCGACGAGCACCTGGCCATCGTTGTCGATGCCCACGCACGAGGGCGTGAGCACGTTACCCAGCGCGTTGGGAATAAGCCTTGCCGCGCCATCCTTCCAGACGGCCACGAGGCTGTTGGTCGTGCCCAGGTCGATACCGACGATCATGTTGTCCCTGCCATGCCCGCCCGTGCGGCGGGCAATCCCTTGTTAGCGGCAGGCGCGGCCCTGCCTTAAGCCTGCCGCGCGCCGCGTGGCCCCCCTTAGAGCGCGGTCAGGTTCGCATAAGCGTAAACCAGCCACTTGGAACCTTCATCCTCGAAGTTCACCTGGACCCGCATATGAGCCCCGGCGCCCTCGGCGCTGACGATCGTGCCCTCGCCGAATTTCGGGTGGCTGACCCGCTGGCCGAGCCGCACGGCGGTCTGCTCCTGCAGGCTGGCGCCACCGCCGGCGAAGCGGTCGGCGTAGGCCGGCCGGGTCACCTGCACCCGGGGGCGCAGTTCATCGATGAGCTCGGGCGGGATCTCGCCGAGGAACCGGGACGGGCGGGCGAGCATCTCCGTGCCGTGCATCCGCCGCGACTCCGCGTGCGAGACATACAGCTTCTCGCGGGCCCGGGTGATGCCGACGTAGGCGAGCCGGCGCTCCTCTTCCAGGCGGTTCTCTTCCTCGGTGGAGCGCTGGCTCGGGAACAGGCCTTCTTCCATGCCCACCAGGAACACCACCGGGAACTCCAGGCCCTTCGCCGAGTGCAGCGTCATCAGCTGCACGCAGTCGTCCCACGCCTCGCCCTGGCCTTCGCCGGCTTCGAGGGCCGCGTGCGAGAGGAACGCGGAAAGTTCGTTGAGCCCCGCGTCGGTGTCTTCCGGGGTCATCTCGAAACGGCTGGCCACGTTGACCAGCTCGTCCAGGTTCTCCACCCGCGCTTCGCCGTTGCCGCGTTTGTCGTTTTCGTAGAAGTCGCGCAGCCCGGTGTGGTTGATCGCGTGTTCGATCTGTTCGGCAAGGTCGAGGCCCGACGACGCGTCGTCGCCCTCGGCGTCGCCGCCGCGGAACGTGCGGTGCATTTCGTCGATCAGCGCGATGAAGGCGCGCACCGCGTTCTTGGCGCGGCCGGCGAGCGAACCGGTGGCGATCTCGTTCAGGGCCGCCTCCCACATCGAGGCGCCCTCCAGGCGAGCGCGGCGGCGCAGCTCGTCCAGCGTGCGGTCGCCGATGCCGCGCGGCGGGGTGTTTACCGCACGCTCGAAAGCCGCATCATCGTGGCGGTTGGACGCCAGGCGCAGGTAGGCGAGGGCGTCCTTGATTTCCGCGCGCTCGAAGAAGCGCAGGCCGCCATAGACACGGTAGGGCAGGTCGCGCTGGATCAGCTGTTCTTCGAAGTTGCGCGACTGGGCGTTCGAGCGATAAAGGATCGCGCAGTCGCGCGCGTTGCCATGCTCCGCGATGTACTCGCGGATGCGCTCGATGACGAAGCGGGCTTCGTCCTGTTCGTTGTACGCCGCGTAGAGGGCGATGCGGTCGCCTTCCTCGCCGTCGGTCCACAGCTGCTTGCCGAGGCGGCCGCCATTGCGTGCGATGACCGAGTTCGCGGCCTTGAGGATGGTGGAGGTGGAGCGGTAGTTCTGCTCGAGGCGGATGGTCTTCGCGCCGGGGAAATCGCGCAGGAACTGCTGCACGTTCTCCACCTTGGCGCCACGCCAGCCGTAGATCGCCTGGTCGTCGTCACCGACCACGAAGACCTGGCCGGTGCTTCCCGCCAGCACGCGGATCCACGCGTACTGCAGCGTGTTCGTATCCTGGAACTCATCGATGAGCAGGTAGCGCCAGCGATCCTGGTAGTGCTTGAGCACGTAGGGGTCTTTCAGCCAGAGCTCGTGGGCGCGCAGCAACAGCTCGGCGAAATCCACCAGGCCGGCGCGCTGGCACTGCTGCTCGTAGGCCTTGTAGACCTCGACGAAGGTGCGCGTCACCGGGTGGTCGCGGTGCTCGATGCTGTCGGGGCGCTTGCCCTCGTCCTTCCAGTTATTGATCTGCCATGCGGCCTGGCGCGGCGGGTAACGGGCTTCGTCGAGGCCCATGCCGGCAATGACGCGCTTGATCAGGCGCTGCTGGTCGTCCGAGTCGAGGATCTGGAAGCCTTCGACCAGGCCGGCCTCGCGCCAGTGGCGGCGCAACAGGCGGTGGGCGATGCCGTGGAAGGTGCCGACCGTGAGGCCTTGCGTGCCACCCGGGATGATGCCGTCGAGGCGCGAGCGCATTTCGCCGGCGGCCTTGTTCGTGAAGGTGACCGAGAGGATCGCCCACGGCGGCACGCCTTCGACCTGGTTGAGCCAGCCGATGCGGTGGGTGAGCACGCGGGTTTTGCCGGAACCGGCGCCCGCGAGGATCAGGTAGTGCCCCGGCGGGGCGCTTACGGCCTCGCGCTGCGCGTCGTTCAGGCCGTCGAGAAGATGGGATACGTCCATCCGCCCATTGTACCGGAGCAGGGCCCCCCGGACCCGGCCGGAAAGCGCCCGGGATGCAGCTCACCCCTTGTGGAAGTGAGCTTGCGAGCGAGGCTCTTAGCGCTTCTGCGCAATCCCCGCCACGGCAACAATGCCGCCGATCACGATGCCGGCGATGCCGACCCACTGCGGCACGGCCTTGTCGTGCGTGGCCTCGATCTTGGCCGGGCCGAGCTTGGCGACCGTGTCGGTCTTGCTATAGGTGCCATTACCGGCCACGACCCAGATGCCCAGGCCAACGAGGATGATGCCGACGATGATGAGACCTGCACGCATGGGTATACCCCTGTAAGGAACGGTGGCGGGAGCATGCGTTGACGAATGTGAGCGCGGCGTATGGATCTAATCGATCAACTGCCTTGCCCTCAGCAGCTCCATGATCGATGCGGCCAGCGACATCGGCGTCGATTCGCCACCGTCCAGCCGAAGCTCTGGCGTCGCCGGCACCTCGTACGGATCGCTGACGCCGGTGAACTGCTTGAGCACGCCCGCGCGGGCTTGCGCGTACAGGCCCTTGGTGTCCCGGGCTTCGCAGACATCGAGGCTCGTGCTGACGTGCACTTCGATGAAGTCGCCGTGGGCCTCGACGAGTGCGCGCGCGGCGGCACGGTCGTCGGCGTACGGCGCGATCGGCGCGCAGATGGCGATGCCGCCGTGGCGGACGACCTCGGAGGCGACGTACGCGATCCGCAGGATGTTGGCCGAGCGATCCGCGCGCGAGAATCCAAGGCCCGCCGACAGCGTCCGGCGTACCTCGTCGCCGTCGAGCAGGCTGACCTTGCGGCCGGTGTTTTCGAGGATCGCGGCCATGATCGCCCGAGCGATCGAGGACTTGCCCGCGCCGGACAATCCGGTGAAGAAGATGGCGCAGCCACGGTCCCCGCCTCGCGGGAACCGCTGGCGGAGGATGGCTCCGATCTCCGGATAGGTGAACCATGCGGGGATCGGGCTGCCATCGCGAAGATGCTTGCGGAGTTCACTGCCGGAGACATCGCTCACGGTCTCGCCTTCGCGCAGTTCATCCGCGGAAACGTACGCCTGCCGTGCCGGCGAGAACGCCATGGGCGCGAAGGGGAGCACGGTGATGCCCAGTTCATCGGCGTGCGCCTGGACCAGGGCCTGCGCCGCGAGAGGCGCATAGAACGGCCGCCCGGATGCATCCTTGCCCGGACCCGCGTGGTCGCGCCCGACGATGAAATGATTCGCGCCGAAGTTCTTCCGGATGATCGCGTGCCATAGCGCTTCACGCGGGCCGGCCATGCGCATGGCCAGCGGCAGCACCGCCAGCTTCACCGAACCGGCGGGGTAGTGCGCCAGCAAGGCGCGGTAGCAGCGCACGCGCGTGTAGGTGTCGATGTCGCCGTCTTTCGTGCGGCCGACGACCGGATGCAGGAGCAGGTTGCCTTGCGCGCGTTCCATGGCGCGCCGCGTCAGTTCCACATGCGCCCGGTGCAGCGGATTGCGGGTCTGGAAGGCGACGACCCGGTCCCAGCCCTGGGCCGCGAGGAACGCGCGGATTTCGCGTGGCGTGGCGCGCAGGTCGGCGAAGTCGGGGTGGCTGGGCCGCTGCAAACCGCGCAGGCGGCCGCCGAGGTAGACATCGCCGCGACGGAACAGGTCGGCCACGCCGGGGTGATCACGATCAAGCGTGCCGTACACGGCCATGGCCTCGCGGGCCTTGTCCGGGCGGTAGATATCCGAAAGCGTGAGCAGGGCGAAGGCCGTGCCCTGGATATCGCGCAGGACGATGTCGTGGCCGACGCGGAGCGGGGCTGCCGTCGCCTCGGAGACATCCAGTGCGATCGGCATGGCCCAGAGCGTGCCGTCGGCCAGGCGGAGGTGATCGACGACGGCGTCGTAGTCGGCCTGACCCATGAAGCCCCCGAGCGGCGAGAACGCGCCATCGAGCAGCAATTCGAGATCACACAGGTGCCGGTGATCGAGCTCCACGCCCGGAAGCGCGCCGGACGCGTGCCGGGCCTCGCGCGCTTCCGCTTCAGGAAGGTAGAGATCCTTCAGCACACCGCCGTGCGGCTCGATCAGCGTGGTCAAACGATCGTCACCTGGTTGACGTTGTTCTTGGGATCCGCCCAGAACGCCTCGTTGGCAAAGCGGCCGAAGACCTCGCGCGGCAGGACGGGCGTGCGTTCAACCGCCTCGACCTTTGCGCGCACCGAATGCAGGCCGGGCATGCCGACGCGTGCATCGAATTCGTCGGCGCTATAGGCGATGCGGTCGAAGTCGTGTTCGAACCACGGTTCACCGAGGAACTGATAGACCGCACGCATCGCCGTTTCCGGGTCGCGCACGAGCGTCTCGTAGGTCAGCAGCAGGAGATGGTCGTGGGCGTGCTCGCCATAGAACGCTTCCTTCGTCGCCTGGTAGGCGAAACCGACCATGCCGCGCGGATCGGTGAGCGCCTCGACCCGCGAGTACACGGTGGTATTCGTGTCGTAGCGGAAGACCTTGCTCACGCTGACCGGTTGCTTCAGCACCAGCCGTTCCATGCTGTCGAGCACCCACGCCAGCTGGCGCACGCAGGCGATGACCTTCACCCCGGGGAACAGCGTGTTGAGCAGGCCCATCCGGCTGCACCACAGGCGGCTCATGTCGAAGATGGCTTCGGGGCGGGTATCGACCGAGTAGAAGTTCTCGACCAGGCCG
>NZ_JBQCFT010000290.1:0-14645 GCF_051958795.1 Luteibacter sp.
CTCTCCTTCAACAGCTAAAGGAGCTTGAGGCCATTGCCCGGTTATGGCTAGCTAAATCACCGGGCGACGAGTCAGTGGCAGCGATTGCACGACTAATACAGGAGAGTGCTAAGTCGATGGCTCGGATCCAAGTATGAGTTACGAAAAAATCAGGGGTGCTACCGTGAGGTCGTTGTTCCCGCACCTTCCGACCCTGTTCTCTAGGCTTGGGGGGATCATCCCAGAGCGTTTATATGAGAAGGTCGGAGTCGCTGCCTCGCCAGGTATCGAAAATCTTCCGACGAAGGATGCACGTTATCGGTCACAGGCTTTGGCGTCGCGCGTTCGATCGCAGTGGCTTCATGAGCAGGCTTTTGGCGTGGACGAAGGCAGTCTCGAGGCGTTTGTTAGTACCTATGTCGATGTCGACATTGAGCGGTTTACGGCTCATATGTCGGGGACCCGCGGGGCAATCTTCGCATCGCCGCATTACGGGCCGTTCTTGGGTGGCGCGCTACTCTTCGCTTCCGTGGCGTCGACGGTCAGGCCGGCGAACGTCTTCTACGACGCGCCTGCGGATGTGCCGGGTAACCTGCGCTTTGACACGCTCTTTGAAAGGTTTCCGGATCGGCTGCGTGTCCTGCACAATCGACCGCCGGACCTCATCAGGGCGGCCAAGTCCTTGCGACGGGGTGAGTGCGTCAGCATCATGTTTGACGTAGTGCAAGACCCGTCAGATTGCGTGTACGTGCCTTTTTTCGGTCGGCTGTATCCGGCTATGCCAGGTTCCGCTGTTCTTTCCGTCCTTACGGGCGCATCAATCGTGCCTGTGTATACGGTTCCTACGCGAGATAGGCGTATTCGTATTGATTTCGGCAGCGAGATCCGGCCGGATAGCTTTCTCGATGGATGCAGAGAGCAGCGGGTCTTCAATATGACGCGCGCCTTGTTTGCGGATATGGAGCGGCAGCTCGCTCGCGAGCCGTGGCATTGGATCTATTGGCAGAACGTGGCGTATGCGTCGGAATTTAGGGAGGGCTCATCCTCGGAAGCTGACGACTACCGTGCCGCGGTTCATGTGAGACTCGCGTCGGCGCCACAATTATTGGAGCTAATGCCAGAACTGTCTGGACTTTCGCATAGTGCGCCCAGTGCGATCTAAGGGACAGATCTTGATGGTGACTGCCTCAAGGTGGCGAGAGTTAAGACCGGGCTGGGCGTGGCGAGGCACCTTAATCGGCACTGTCGCAGCACTCCACCTAGGATTGGTAATGGCCATCCTGTCGATGCAACCAGTCCAGCCGATGGAACGGGACCAGGCGTGGCTGGACACGATCGAAGTACGGTTCATTGACGTGGCAAGCCACCGAGCTACCGTCCCTGCGGCTACGAAGGCGATGCCAGAAGCGGGCAAGCCAAGGCCCGCTATGCGCAGAGCCGTCCGACCTGCCGCCACAATCCCACCGGTTGAGACGGTCTCGCCAGCGAACAACGTCAGTGATAGTGCTCGCGCCGGTGTGCTGCAACCCGAGCACGACCTTCCCGCAGGCCAGTCACAAGCGACCGACTACATCCCAGGAGGCAACGGCCTCCGCGGTCAGGACTTCACCTCAGCTCGACAAATCCGCCTACCTGGCGCCCCCACTATAAAAGGCGCACCCCGCATCCGCATGGTCGACCCACGCACCCAAGGCCTGGCCGGCGTAGTCCGAATCATCGGAAGCATCACAGGCGCCGTCGACAAACATTGCGTAGATCTGGACACCTGGGAAGGCATGTCCGTAGAGGAGCGCATCGAGCACCACGTGACCGAAGCGGACATGGCCCGCGCACGCGACGAACACGGTTGCAGTGACCCATCACTGCGCTCTCGCACGCCACCGGGCTACACGAACCGATGAAGTGATGCGAGATATCGGAGCGACACCAAGCGGCCAACTCGCGCAAACAAACAGCGCAAGAAACATGGCCAACATTCTCAAACAAAACACCAGCCAGATCTGCTACGTTGCTTCCGTTGCCCGCGTCAACGTCGAACCGCCCAACGCGGACAACCACCGTCTCGACGGTGAGAATCGCGAGCCAGAGGTGTTGTAGCACCCCTGACCCGCTAACCAGAACCAACTTTAGGAGAGTTGATTTGGCTACCCCAGATCATACGGCACTCGCTCGCCCGCCGGATCCCCCCGGCGACACCCCACCGGTCAACGGGCCGCCTGGCTAACGTACAGGCACGGTTGAAGAACCGCGGCGCGACCGTTTTGAGGCAATTCTTAATCGAATGAGGCAGGCATCCATGCCTGGAGCGCCTCACGGACGGTCATCGCCACACCCACTTCATCAATCAAGCCACCCGGCGCCCGGTCACGGGCTGCCGGTGAACCCGCGAACCTATGGTCCGTGGCACGGCGGGTCGTTGCCTGTCGTGCCACGTTAGAACGCGGATCGTGGCGAGAGGAAAGCGAGATGACGATCATGAGCGAGACCTTTGAACACGCAGAAGACCAGGGCCACACGGAAGGTCTTCCATCCACGAATGACCTGTTCAACGAAGCAACGATGTGGCTGCAGTACGCACGCGGTGTCACGGCGACGTTGGCCGATCTGATTCATGAAGCGGAGGATGTGGACATGGGGCGCCTTTCGCTGTCGCTGGAAGCCGTGGCCGCCATGATGCTTCTTAGTGCCAGGCAGCTTGGGGAGGCGAGGGCGCGGGCAAGTTGGAACGCGGTGAAGTCGGCCTGATTGACGGGCTCAAGCCCGCGGCGATGAAGGATCCAGCAAGGAGCCTGTGGACGTAGGGCGGCGAAGGCGCCGCCGGGTTCTTCGCGATGGCAGGTTTACATCGTCCGCTGGCCCACCCTCTGTCAGGTGGGCTGGATCGAGTTGTCCCGGCCAATATCACAGTTCTTGGCCCTATTGGATGGTGCAAGACACCCTTATGGTGAACGCTTCTTCCGGAGGAACTGACCCATGATGACGCCATCGAAACGCTCAAGCGTGCTCGTCGCAGGCGCAACCGGAGCCATCGGCCGACGGCTGGTCCCTCAGCTTGTGGATGCCGGCTACCGCATTGTGGGGCTAACACGCGACCCGGCCAAGGCGGACAGTCTGCTCGCGGCAGGAGCCATCCCCGTCATCGCCGATGTCTTCGACGCCGAACGCCTGACCAGGATCATGATGGCCGCACGTCCGGACGCCGTCATCCATCAGCTCACGGACCTGCCAGGCAACCTCGACGCGTCGCGCATGCAGGAGGGCATCGTCCGCAACTCCCGTATCTGCGCAGAAGGCACCCGCAACCTCATGGCGGCAGCCCGCGCCGCTGGCGTAGCCCGCGTTGTCGCCCAGAGTATTGCGTGGGCGTATGCGCCTGGCCCAGGACGGTTCTCCGAGACCGATGCGCTCGACGTCAAGGCAGAGGGCATGCGCTCGGTGAGCGTCGCCGGCGTCGTGGCGCTTGAAAAGAGCGTGCTGGAGTCGGGCGGTGTTGTTTTGCGCTATGGACAGCTCTGGGGCGACGGCACGGGGGCCGATACGCCAGAAGGCAAGGACAGGCCCCTCCATGTCGATGGCGCGGTCAGCGCCGCAATCATGGCGCTCGAGGTGGGCACGGCCGGCGTCTACAACATCGCCGACGACGATAGAGTGCTCGACCTGTCGAAAGCCCGCGAGATTCTCGGATGGTTGCCTGGGCTGCGTGGCAACGTGCCCAGCGCCCATGGTGATGCGGGGGCGGCCCATAGCTGACACTTTCCGTAATCCGATTGCGCATCGTCCGCCGCGTGCGGCGCTCGCCGCTTTACTACTGGCCCCCTGACCATATTGGGTGCATGGCGTTCACCGGGCGCTGATCGATGGCCCCGGGGCGTCTGGGGTGATGTATAAATTAAAGGGAGGCGCCAGCGCGCAGACATTGCTCGAGATTTTGCAGGGGCCGACGAATACGAATACGTGTGCGCCGGGCGTCAAGGCAGCAAATGGACGGTGTCGAAAATGCGTACTCTCGTAAACTCGTTCTCGCTCGCCGTACTTTTGACGGGGGTCTTCGTTGCCAACGAGAGCGCGAAGGGATGGGATAAGCCTGGTCCAGCAACCGCGCCGTCAGTTCCGTTCAGCTGTGCGCTGAAGCGAGGAACGTGGTGCATCCGTCAGGGCTCGGTGGAAGTAACGAAGCTTCAGCGCGTCGGAGAGTCTGATCCACCGGGGTCGGCATGGCGGCTGAATGACGTTCACTACCCCTCATCGACACTGATAGTTCTGGAGCCGGCTGGCTGCACGCACGCTTTCGCCGACACTGTCGAAGCACGGGGAATCGAGTATGGCGTCGATTGGGATGGTCGCAAGTGGGACAGAATGACGGTACGCATCCGCACGGATGGTTCGTGTGATCTCAGGCTCCTCGTGACACCCTTCCACGACGAGCCTTCGGAATGGGCTTTCTTCGCCGGTCGGACTTTTATCGAGGCGTGCAAGGATGACGATTGCCTCGACCCGCTCGTTCCGACACCGGGTGACGTTACGAACCAGTACCGTGACGGATTTCGGCGGGCCGGACGTTAGAACGCCGTCAGAACATCAAGCGCGGAGTGGCGGGGAGCATCGCCGACATGCGTGATATACGGGTGCCGCACATGGCTCATCACTGGAGGGCATCGGGTAGGGCGTTGGTGCCCCATCCCCAGAGGCCTCCGGAGGGCCCGAGGCGCCGACCGACGCTCCATGTGCTGCTCCTTGAGCTACCAGCACGTCAAGCCAGCCTCATTTCTGAAACGAACGGGTCGCCACAATGTCAATTGGAGAGATGTCATTTAGAGAGGAAGTCCTATCCAGCCTCTCGCGTCTAGATGGATCGCTCATCCCGGTGCTCGAGGCTCTCGTCCACCATCAGTACCCGCCGCAAGTCGTCGCTCTGCAGTTCGAGGCTTTCAGTGACGGATTCACGTATGAATTCCCGGTGCGAGCCTTCTTCGTTGACAGCGACAACTGCGAATTCTTCCTCTATGTTGACGGCGAAGCGACTTACCCAAGCCCAGTTGACCCGGGTTTGCTGGAGATTGATTGCGTCTACCCGTATGCCCTCGAGGAAAAGCTGGAAAGCGAGAGCCCCGACAGCGACGCCTGGCGACTCGCGACCGAAGAGCTTTTCAACTGGTTCCTGTCTTGCTGGCAGAAGGCCGGGGGGAGGAAGTTTCCGCTTTCTGCAACTATCTCACGTCACGATTTCAGGTCGGCGCTTGACCTGATGACGGGCAAGATGGTCCGCTGATGCGTCGTGCAGCCGGTGCGCGGTTACCAGGTAACTGTGGCGCTGCTGTATCCGGGGGCGAACCCGGTGGACCGAGGTGGTGGTATACATGAGGGGACGCTACCCCTCGTTGGACTCAACACCAGAACGACTCAACAGATCAGGCGGTGGCATGTCCCTGAACTCGATGATTTCCCGCTGGGAGCCGAACACGGCGATTGATCGCCAGTCGCTGGAGCGGGCCCTTGGTCCACTGGTTGATCGTCTGCCGGACGACTACCTCATGTTCATGGAGGCGTCCAACGGAGGCGCTGGCTTCGTTGGGTCCAACTTCATCCATCTGTGGCGAGTCGAGGAAATTGCACCCTGGAACGAAGACTATGAGTCATCACGATACGCACCCGGGCTCCTGCTCTTTGCATCGAATGGGGCGGGCGAGGGCTTCGGTTTCGACCTGCGCCAGAACGACGTGAAGGTGGTGATGGTCCCGTTTATCGGCCTTGGGTGGGCCGATGCAATTGTCCTGGCCGATGACTTGACTGGACTGTTCTCGAGGCTCGCCGCGGACACCATGTACGAGTGATCCGTATGTGAGATCGCTGCATGGTCGAGGCGGCGTGGGCGTGACCGAATCGAGCGTGAGGCGGCGGAATGATGCCTTGTGGACGCCTCATTGGAGCCGTGCCCAGTCCACATCAGGGAAATTCTGAAGCCTCACAAATGTGAAGGCCTCTGATTCAAAAGACAAGGCGGTTACCAGGTAACTCAACCACCGCCGTGCCCACATGTGCGGACTCTCCGCAAAATTAGTTGAGGTCGCGCTGATCACTGGCTGCACCACGCCGAGCGTCACGCCAAAGCGGAACCCACCGCCGGCGCCTGGCGGCTGTCGCATAAACAGCCGTCGCAGGAATCGTCACATAAGCACTCGTACCCCTGGGCTCGCCAGGCCCAATAGAAAAGTGCCCCGACCACCGGGCCGTCCGTTCCCTCACGCCCTGAAGCCCGAACGATAGCGGCTTCGTCGTGGCACCCGGCGCAACACCCACGCCGTCGTCGCTCACCTCGATATCAAGGTGATGCCGGCCGAACCGTACGTTCACGCAAACCGAATTAGCCTGGGCGTGTTTTCGCACGTTGCGGATGAGTTCGAGCACGATGGCGTTGATGTCATCCTCTGCCTCCGAACGGAGGGGGCGCTCGGCGCCATCGACCGTCACTGCGCCGTCGATTTCGGTGCCAGCGATGCATTCGGCGAGTGCGGCGCGCAGGCGGGAAACCAACATGCTGGAGGGCTGCGGTGCCGTGCGCAGGTCGACAATGCGTTCGCGTCCCTCCGCCATCGCCTGCTCGGCGACGCGCAGCGCTTGTTCCAGATGGTCGCGGACGGCGCCTTCACTGATCGCGTTGGCGGCAACCCGCACATACAACAAGACACCGTGGAGTCCCTGGAGCACCGTGTCATGCAGCTCGCGGGCAATGCGTTCGCGTTCCATGACCCGGGCAAGCAGGACGGCACCGAGCACGCGCATTCGCCACGCGTAGAGCGCATAGAGCAGGGCGAGGACGAGTGCGCCGCAGAAGACCTTGAACCACACCGACTGATAGAAAAAAGGCGCAATCCGCAGTGCGAACCGCGTCGGTGTGGCGGACCACACGCCATCCTCGTTCGCGGCCATCACTTCGAAGGTGTAGTGGCCCGGGCCGAGCTTGGTATAGGTCGCCTCCCGCACATTGCCGGCCTCATGCCATTGCTCGTCGACGGTCGAGAGGCGGTAACGAAAACGCGCCCGCTCCGGAATGGCCAGGATAGGGGCCGTGTAGTGGATATCGAGGCGCGTAGTGCCCGGCCCGAGCTGCATGTCGGGCCTGCCAGCGGCTCCGTTGATACTGACGATGGTGGCCTCGGGTGCACGCGGGTTCCGGCTAATGCGTGAGGGATCGAGTCCCGCCACGCCGCTGTCCGAGGCGACCCACAATCGGTCACCTGCACCCGGAATCAGCGACGGCGTAGGCACGGCGTCCCGAAGGCCGGGCCATCCGTCCCGTTCGTCGAGGTGCAGTGCGGGAACGGGCGACCTAGCGTCGTTCCACCACGCTTTCATGTCGGCGGCCGCAACGCGATACAGGCCGTCGGCGGCATTGACCCACAGGTCGCCGTCTGCCTGCTCCACGATGCCGGTGCCGACCCTTACCGTCTGCCCACCCTCGAACGAGAGCGTGCGCGCCTGCCCGTCGTTGGTGAGGAACTGCACGCCATGGTCGCCTGTCAGCCAGACGCCGCGGGCAGTCGGCCATAGCGCCGCAACTTGCCCGGTAGTGATGCCGTCCGCTGCCGTGTACACCTTTGCATGCGTCCCGTCGTCCTCGATAGAGGCAACGGTGCTGTCGTCGTACCCAAGCCAAAGGCCATGGCCAGCCTGCCGCACGATCGCGCGAATGAACTTTCCCCGTGGTGGCAGACCCTGGTCCTTGCCCAGCAGTGTGACGGCGCCGTCCTTCTCGCGGAACGCCTGCCGGAAGGCAAGCCATATGGAGCCGTCGCGCGCCTGCGTGATCGCACGCATCTGGGCAGGCAGGTCCGTCATCGCCGCGGGCAGGGGCGACGAAACGACAGTGGTTCCGTCCGCACGCAGGAGACCGGTGGTGGAATTCATCAGCACGGTGCCATCAAGCGCGGTACCGACAACCTTGGCCGAGGTGTCAATGTCCGGCCACGGTCGCGGTGTCTCGCCGAATTCTATGACGCCGCCTTGCGACGCGACCCACAGGTGGTCCCGTCCATCCGTTGCAATGGCCGGCTTGTAGCTGTCTGCGGGCAACTCCAGGGGGTTAAAGCGGCTTGGCCGGAGCTGGTCGATGCCTTTGGGCGTGGCGACCCAGATGGTCCCGTCGCGATCCTTGAGGGTCGCAAGGGCGGATTGACCCGTGAGGCCATCTTTTTCCGTGTAGGTCTCGACCCTCGGCATGCCGGTGGCGGGCCCATCGCCTGGCCAGACCATGCGCACCACGCCGTTGTTCGTCCCACACCACATGGCACCTTCGCTGTCGACGAACTCCTCGGCAAGCAGTGACTCCGGCCTCCATAGGCCGCCAGGTCGTCCAAGCTGCGCGGCGCGGAAGTCCGCTGGCGTACGCAACAGAAAAGCCGATGCGCCGGGCGGCTTCTGTAGCGCGCTTCTATCACGCAGGATCCAGATCGACTGGTCCGCGGCAACGAAGCCCTGCTGGAAGAAATCCGGAGGACCCGGTTCGGTCGCTGGGAACCGCTGCCAGGCTGAACCGGTGAACCGGTAAAGGCCACTCGTGCGGATCGCCCATAACGTTTCGTCACGGGTCTCGACGATGGATACCACCGTCCCTGCGCGGTCCTCTTTCGGGAACACCTCCGCCTTTCCATCGGCTAAGCGGGTGATATCGCCATTTCGCCCACCCACCCAGATGGCACCATCGCGAGCTGCGTAAAGCGCCATGATCTGCGGATGGGCCAGCAGGTGGCTGAGGCTGCCATCGAAGTTGACGCCATCGAACCGGAATAGACCCGTGGGGCCCCCAAGCCAGAGGTAGCCCTCGCGGTCCTGCGCCATCGCCCACACACCAGGTGGCGCGCCGGCGCTCGCGGGATACGCGCGGTGGATGAGCTTGCGGATGGAGTGGTACGCCGGATCGGGCGGGGCGTCGGCGTGGGCAACCGGTGCGACCAGCAGCAGGGCCATGCTGACGGCTGTCAGCAGGCGGCTCAGAAATGGGCGCATCAAACTTCCCCGGAACAGTGTCTGTCGATTGTGACCATGGCCCCGGCCAGGGTCTACCCGGGCCCGTCAGGCCGCGCCGGCCGTGGCTACGGAGGGTTCGGGCGGCGCATTCGTCTTCGTCCCCGCGAGATATTCGTGGACGGCCTGGATGACGGCCGACCCTTCGCCGACGCCGGAGGCAACACGCTTGACCGAGCCCGACCGGACGTCGCCGACGGCAAAGATGCCGGGGCGGCTGGTGGCGTAAGGCGAGCCGGCGATATCACTGGTGACAGCACGGCCCGTGGCGACAAAGCCCTTGGCGTCGATAGCGACGCACTGCCCGAGCCATGATGTGTTCGGGTCGGCGCCGATCATCACGAATACATGGCTTGCCGGGTGCACGAGCACCTCCCCGGTGTCCCGCCGGTGGCAGGACACCCGCTCGAGATGGTAGCCGCCATAGAACAGGATAATTTCGCTGTGCGCGTGAAGCGTGATGCGCGGTGAGCGCGTAATGCGCTCAATCAGGTAGTTGGACATCGTGGCTGCGAGGCCGGCGGCACGCACGACAAGATGGACCATGGAGGCGGTCTGCGCGAGGAAGACGGCGGCCTGGCCAGCAGAATTTCCGCCGCCGACGACGATTACCTCCTGGCCTGCGCAAAGTGCGCCTTCCATGGCGGTGGCCGCATAGTGCACACCGCTGCCTTCGAAGCGCTCGTAGTCAACGGCATCGAGCTTGCGGTAGCGCGCGCCGCTGGCGGCCACGACCGTCCGCGCCTGGACACGTTCGCCGCCATCGAGTTCGAGCACATAAGCGGACCCTGCACAGTCGATCGCGGTGACCGCACGGGAGATGGCAAGGCGCGCCCCGAATTTCTGCGCCTGGATATGCGCCCGCCCCGCGAGCGCACCGCCGGAGATGCCAGTCGGAAATCCAAGGTAGTTCTCGATGCGCGATGACGTGCCGGCCTGGCCACCGGGGGCAAGCGCCTCGACGACAATGGTCTTCAGCCCTTCGGAAGCCGCATAGACGGCCGCCGCCAGTCCCGAGGGACCGGCGCCCACGACAGCGACGTCATAGACCAGGTCCGGGTCGATAGCCTCCGTCAGACCGAGCCGGTCGGCAAGCTCGTGCGTCGTGGGCTGGGGAACCACGGTGTGGTCCGGGAGAATCACAACCGGCAACTGATCCACCGTGACGCCGAGCCCATCGAGAACCTGCGTTTGCTCGCCGACGTCGCCGACGTCGACGACACGATGGGGATATCCATTGCGCGTAAGGAATCGCTGTACGGCGAGGGTTTGCGCTTGGTGGGCGGCGCCCACGACCAGCACGCCGCCGGTGCCGTGATGGATAAGCCCGACACGCCGTAGGATGAAGGCGCGCATGACGAGCTCACCGAGCGCAGGCTCCGCGGCAAGCATCGTGTGGAATGGTTCGCGACCGATACGGATGACCCGCGTCGACCCACTCCCGCGTGCATGCACGAGCACCTCGCGCCCGTTGAGCTGATCGAGCTCACCGGTGAATTGCCCGTGTGTGTGGGTGACGAAGACCGTGCCCTGTCCATCGGCTTCCAGCTCGAAGACCTCGACCGCCCCCGACAGGACGATATAGAAATCGACGCCGCGCTGGCCACGCGCATACAGCAGCTCGCCGTCTCCGAGCTCGACCTCATGGCCATAGCCGCGGGCCGTGGCAACCATCGCATCCGAAAGCTGTGGAAATATCTGCGCCGTGCGTGCGTAGGGATCGTTGGGCTCGAGCGGGCTCATTACGGTATTCCTGCCAGCATTGCGACGATCACACTCTAGGAAATTCACGGCGCGCGCGATTGCAGAATGCGCACGTAGAAACGTCATTGGCGGAGCAGCCGCCCCCCCGCGCTAGTCAGCAGATCCTGTGTCTCAGGGTTGTCCCGCATGTAACCGATGACGAACTCGCAAGCCGGCTCGACGAGCAGGCCGCGCTCACGGGCGTGCGCCAGGGCGACCCGCACCAGCTGGATCCCGACGCCATCGGAAATGAGGCTATCGGAGATGTCGACCCGGAAGAGCCGCAATATCTTCCCGTCGCGCGTATACCAGGCGCTTGCGGACTCCGTGCCGAGTTCTGCAACGAAGCGGCCCTCCTCGGGCACGTCCCTGATGACAATATCCGCTGCCATGTTCGCGCCGTTGGATGGCCGGCATGCCGGCGACTGCGGAAGGCTAGCGCTTGCGGCAGCCCAACGCTTGCATTATTGGCGTGAGCACAACATGGCGTCATGTAAGTCTCAGTGACTGACGTTCGTTCAATCCAGTCAGGGGAACGTTGAAGCAGGATCCACCATGCCCGTTGGGAATGCCCCCCATGCGATTGCCCAGCTGAGCAAGCGCACGGTTCGCGCGTAGCATGCGCATCCATTTCCCATCCCTGGAATCCACCATGTCCTCATCAACCCAGTCCACCAGCGGCCCCGGAAGAGGGACCCTGTTTGCCATGGCGCTGGCCGCAGGCCTTGCGGTTGCCTCCATCTATTACAACCAGCCCATGCTGGGTGTGATGTCCGCCGCCCTGCAAGACAGCCGGGTCAGCGGATGGATCCCCACACTCACGCAGCTCGGCTACGCGGCGGGCCTGCTTTTCCTTCTGCCGCTCGGCGACATGCTCGAACGGCGCAGGCTCATCGTGGTGCAGTTCGGCGTGCTGGCCCTGGCCCTCGTTGTCATGGCCCTTGCCCCGGGGCTGGCCGTGCTCGCCATGGCCTCCATCCTGGTCGGAGCCGCAGCCACAGTGGCGCAGCAGATCGTACCGTTCGCGGCCATCCTCTCGTCGCCGGAGAAACGCGGTGCGGCTATCGGCACCGTGATGAGCGGTCTGCTCACGGGCATCCTGCTCAGCCGCACGCTGGCGGGCCTGGTCTCGAGCTTTGCGGGTTGGCGGGCCATGTTCTGGTTCGCAGTGCCCCTGGCCCTGGTGGGTGCCGTACTGATGGCCCGCAGGCTGCCCGAACACCATCCGGCAAGGAAGCTGCGCTACGGCGACTTGCTCGGCTCGCTCATCCACCTCTGGCGCAATGAGCCGGTGTTGCGCAGGGCCGCCATCACCCAGGCCCTGCTGTTTGCGTCGTTCTCCGCATTCTGGACGACTCTTGCGCTGCGCCTGGCCGAGCCGCCGCTGAACCTTGGTGCCGCATCGGCGGGTCTCTTCGGCATCGTCGGTGCGGTTGGCGTGGCCATGGCGCCGGTGGCAGGCCGGGTTGCCGACCGCCGCGGGCCCGCGCCAGTGATCGCGCTTGGCGCGGCCGCAACGATCGTGGCGTGGCTTGTGTTCGGGTTGTGGTCAAGCCTCATCGGACTCGTCATCGGCGTTATCGTGCTCGACTTTGGCGTGCAGATTTCGCTGGTATCGAACCAGCACCTCATTTATGGGCTCCACCCGGAATACAAGAGTCGGCTCAATACGCTGTTCATGACGACGATGTTCGTGGGCGGCGCAATCGGCTCGCTGGTGGCGGCCACCGCGTGGGGTCGCGGCGGCTGGCTGGCGGTCTGCGTGCTTGGCGGTGTGCTGCCCATGGGTGCCTTGCTGCTCACGCTCGCCCAGCGGCGTGTCCCGGAAACCCAGCAAGTGCACTAGGGGAGCAGCCTTCGTCGGGGTTCATCAAGGCCTCGACGAAGGCCGCAAAGGCCCGCGCCTTTGCGCTCGGCATGCGACCGGCGGGATAGACGGCCCAGAGAGCGACCTCGCCGAACGCCCAGTCGGGAAGCAACTGCACGACGTCCCCGCTTTCGAGTTCGGCATCCACGACCCAGCGTGAGGTTACGGCTATGCCGATGCCGGCGAGGACTGCCGCGCGCAGCCCCTCCGCTGCGGTGACATGGAGTGGCCCGTCGACCGTGACCTCCTCCGTGCGCGTCCCGAGTAATGCGGATAGCGCACGTGGTAACCCGCTATGGGCATACGTTACGACGGCATGGTCGGCCAGCTCCGCGACGGTCGATGGAGCACTGTGGGTCTCCACGTAGCGCCGCGATGCGACCAGGACACGCTCGCTCCGCGCCAGGACGCGGGCGGTCATCTCCGAGTCGTCGAGCGTGCCGATGCGTAGGGCAAGGTCCACACCTTCCCGAGCCAGGTCCAGCGGCCGGTCGTCCTGGATCATCTCCACCGTCAGGCCTGGGTTTGCGTCGAAGAAGCGGGGCAGGTGGGGAATGATGCGCATACGGCTGAACGTGACCGGTGCCGTGACGCGAAGGGGGCCTGTCAGCGCCGCACGCTCACCACGTGCTGCCTCGTCTGCCTCGTTGAGATGTGACAAGGCGAGCCGCGCGTGCTCGTGAAACGCGCGGGCCGCCTCCGTTGGGACCAGGCCATGGGTGTTTCGCAGGAAGAGTCGCACCTGGAGGTGTTCCTCGAGTTGCGCGATGGCCTTGGACACCGCGGGCTGGCCGACGTCGAGGCGTCGTGCCGCCGCGGAGAATGAGCCGGTTTCCATCACGGCCTCGAAGACCTGCATGGAGGCAAAGCGGTCCATATCGATAGCAACCTGTCGTGCGATGTATGCACGACAGTGTGCCAGAGCGCGCGTCACCTTTCTGCTATCCAGATCCATCGCCGATTCGCACACTCGGTTCATCCCACCATTGGTGTCCTCCCATGTCTTTTTGCAAGCACTCTCGGCGTCATTGTCTCGCCTCTATATTTGCCCTGCTGCTCACGACGGTAGCGTCAACGGTGCATGCCGCCGACGATACGTCCGGTTTCTTCAAACTGGCGGTTGGCAACGTCAAGGTCGTGGCCCTTTCCGACGGAAGCTTTACGCTTCCCGCCTCTGGATTGATGGTGGAATCCCGCAAGGGCGAAGTACGGGATGCGCTGGCAAAGGCGCATCTCGGCGATGGTGTACCGACCTCCGTCAATGCGTTTCTCGTCGACACCGGCGACAAGCGCATCCTTATCGACACCGGTTCCGGCGCCTTCCTTGGCACGACACTCGGGCAGGTCAACGCACACCTGACGGCCGCGGGTTATCGCGCCGACCAGATCGACGAGGTGCTCCTTACCCATCTGCATGCCGACCATGTCGGCGGGCTTATCGACCATGGCAGGATGGTTTACCCCAACGCCACCGTGCGCGTCGACGAGCGGGAGAGGGCGTTCTGGGAGAACCGTGCCAACGCAGGCCGTGTCGATGGCTCGGTCGCTGCGACGTTCGATGCCGTCGCGACCGCGTTGAAGCCGTATGAGGAAGCAGGTCACGTGAAGGACTTTCATACGGGCGATACGGTGGGACCCGGCATCACGGCGATCGACGAGCCTGGACACACCGCAGGCCACACGGGCTTCCGTGTCGAGAGCAACGGCAAGGTACTGATGGTGTGGGGTGACCTTGTCCATCTCGCCGCTGCGCAGCTCCCCGACCCGAAGGTCACTATCCGGTTCGACTCGACGCCTGCTGCTGCGGTGGGCAGTCGATTGAAGGCGCTCGACGCCGCGAGCAAGACGGGCGAGCTCGTCGCAGGTGCCCATCTCCAGTTTCCGGGCATCGGAACCGTGGGTAAGGACGGCGCCGGCTACACGTGGAGTCCGGTGCGATGAAACACCACACTGTCAAGGCAAACGGCATCCGCCAGCACTACATCGAAGCGGGTGAGGGCGCCCCGGTGGTTCTCTTGCATGGCTTCCCCGAAAC
>NZ_JBQCFT010000291.1:0-2085 GCF_051958795.1 Luteibacter sp.
GGCGACCAGGCCGTCCGTGCGTTCGAGGTGCATGCGTTCGACTACCTCATGAAGCCGGTGGGCCCCGAGCGTTTCGCACGCACGGCGCGACGCCTTTGCGAGCGCATCGTGCCGTCCATCGCAAAGCTCGATGCCTTGCTCGGCGATGCACCGCCACCCGCGCACTATCTCGAGCGCTTGCTGCTGCCCACCGGAGACTCGGCGGCACTGGTGCCGCTCGAGCGCGTGGACCGGATCGAATCGGACCGTAACTACCTCGACGTCTACGTGGAAGGGACGCCGCGACGGCTGCGCGGCACGCTCGACGCCATGCTGGCCCGCCTGCACCCCTCACGCTTCGCCCGGGTGAACCGCTCGACCATCGTCCGCCTGGATGCCGTGGTCGAAGTGCAACCCTGGCCGGATGGCGAGAAGCGCCTGGTACTGGTCGACGGCAGCCGTGTGACCTGGACGAAACGGTATTTCGATGCGGGCATCGCCGGGGCGTTCGGTTCGTCCCCGGGCTGAGCGGGTTCGTCCCAGCCATCGCGCCGCAGCCGGTTGCCCCACCGCAGACTGGCTCCACCCAACGGAGCCCTGCCATGCGCAAGAAAGCCCTGATCGCTTCAGCCATCACCCTGGCCCTCGCCGGTACGGCCTGGGCCGTGGCCCGCCCTGACCAGGCCGTGCGCGTGGGCGCCGGGCTGGCGGCACACCATGTCTGCTCGATGACGTTCGTCGGTCACCAGGACCCCGATGCGATCTTCAGGGAACTGGTGACGCCCATGCTGGGCGAGGCCGGCGCGAAACTGCTGAGCGTGCACGTCGATCGCGACCGGCAGAGCGTGTCGGTCGACGGCCTCGTCTCCACCCTGGCGACGGCCTCCTACACGCCCGGCTATGGTTGCCGCCTCGACTTGCCAGGCAACGAGCCGCTGGCGGCCGATCCACACCGCCGGCCGGATACCGACGATGGCTTCGCGCCCGGATCGCTCGTCACGACGGACAAGCCGGCTGTCGCCCAAGCGCTCGACCGCGTCTTCGCCGAGCGGCCGGGGGAGGCACCGAAGGTGGTGAAGGCCGTCGTGATCGTGAAGGACGGCAAGGTGGTCGCCGAACGCTACGCCACGGGCTATGGCATCCATTCGCCGCTGATCAGCTTCTCCGTCGCGAAGTCGTTCACCAATGCCTTCCTGGGCATGCTCGCGCTGGATGGCAAGGTGGATGTGACGGCACCCCTGAACGCACCCGAGTGGCGCCGTCCGGGTGATGCGCGTGCGGCCATCCGCATCGAGGACCTGCTGCGCATGCAGAGCGGCCTGGACGCCGAGGAGGCGGAATCACCTTTCAGCATGGTGGCGAAGATGGAGTTCCTGCATGGCGACATGGCCGGCTACGCCGCCGCACAGCCCGCCGCGGAAGCGCCGGGCAAGACCTTCGACTACACCTCGGCGGACACCGTGCTGCTCGATCGCCTGATTGGCGGACACGTCGGTGGTGGCGCAGCCGGCTTGCGCGAGTTCGCGCACCGGCGCCTGTTCGACCCGCTGCACATGGGCGACGTCACGATGGAGTTCGACGGGAAGGGCACCTTCATCGGGTCGACATATGTGTTCACCAGCGCCCGTGATTACGCCCGGTTCGGCCTCCTCTACCTCAACGATGGCAAGGCGCCGGACGGAACGCGGCTGCTGCCGGAGGGTTGGGTGAACTGGTCGCGCACGTCGGCGCTGGGCGCCCCGTATGGGGCGGGCTTCTGGACCAACGATGGCCCGAGCGATGTCGCCCGTTATCGCGTCGAGGGTGGTTTTCCCAAGGATGGTTTCTTCGCCAGCGGCACGATGGGCCAGCGCATCTACATCGTGCCCTCCGAACACCTGGTGATCACCCGCTTCGGTTACTCGGCGCCGCCGAACTACGGCATTGAGGACGATGTGCGGTTGATCAGGGCGGCGATCGAGGCGTATCGCTAAGGCGTCCAGTCCTGACCTTGTGGGAGCGGGGGGGGGGGGGGGGGGGGGGGGGGGGGGGGCGCCCCCCCGCCCCGCCCCCCCCCCCCCCCCCGCGGGAGCGGATGGATTTAGAGAAGGGGGGGGGCATGGTTAA
>NZ_JBQCFT010000292.1:0-9799 GCF_051958795.1 Luteibacter sp.
CGTCCTTGTCCACCCCGGCGCGGTTATCGGCTCGGATGGCTTCGGTCTCGCGTTCGACCGCGATCACTGGGTGAAGCTGCCCCAGCTTGGCGGTGTGCGCATCGGCGATGACTGTGAAATCGGCGCGAATACGACCATCGACCGCGGCGCCCTGGAAGACACGGTGCTAGAGGAAGACGTGCGCCTGGATAACCAGATCCAGATCGCCCATAACGTGCATATCGGCGCCCATACGGCCATGGCAGGGTGCTCGGCGGTGGCAGGTAGTGCGAAAATCGGCCGTTACTGCCTCATCGGCGGCAACGCGGGCATCCTCGGGCACCTCGAGGTGGCCGACCGCGTTACCATCACGGCCAAGAGCCTGGTGACGGCATCCATTCGGGAACCGGGCGAATACTCGTCGGGCTCCCCGCTGCAGGAGAACCGCCAGTGGCGGCGCAATGCGGCGCGAATGAAACACCTAGACGAGTTTGCGCGCCGCCTGTCGGCGCTGGAAAAGGACAAAGGGCAATGACCGAAATGAAAGCTGCCGTGACGCTCCCGGTGGATGTCGAACAGATCCAGCGGCTGCTGCCGCACCGTTACCCGTTCCTGCTGGTGGACCGGGTGACGGAGATCGACCCGGGCAAGACCATCACGGCGATCAAGAACGTCACGATCAACGAGCCGTTCTTCCAGGGTCATTTCCCGGGCCACCCGGTCATGCCGGGCGTGCTCATCGTCGAGGCCATGGCGCAGACCGCCGGTCTGCTCACCCAGATCACCAGCCAGCTCGATGGTGCGAGCGGCAGCCCGCTGTTCTACCTGGTGAAGGTCGACAACGCCCGCTTCTCGGCCGTGGTGTCACCGGGCGACCAGCTGGTGATGAAGGTCTCGCTCAAGCGCCTCATCCGCGGCATGGGCCTGTTCGAAGCCAAGGCCTATGTCGATGGTGACATCGTCGCCTGCTGCGAGCTCATGTGCGCGGCGAGGAACGACAAATGATCCACCCGACCGCGCAGATCGATCCGTCCGCGCGGGTCGCGGATAACGTCAGCATCGGTGCATACAGCATCATCGGTGCCGACGTCATCATCGGCGAGGGCACCAGCGTAGGTCCGCATGTGGTGATCGAAGGCCCGACGGTGATCGGCCGCGATAATCGCATCATGCAGTTCGCGTCCATCGGCGGTCCGCCGCAGGACAAGAAGTGGCAGGGCGAGCGCACCGAGGTCATCATCGGCGACCGCAACCTCATCCGTGAATTCGTCACGATCAACCGTGGCACCGGCGACGGCGGCGGCATCACCCGCATCGGCAACGACAACTGGCTGCTCGCCTACGTGCACATCGCGCACGACTGCCAGGTGGGCAACCACGTCGTGTTCTCGAATTACTCGGCACTGGCCGGCCACGCCGAGATCGGCGACTGGACGATCATGTCCGGCTATTCCGGCGTGCACCAGTTCTGCAAGGTGGGCGCGCACGCGTTCATTGGCATGGGCTGCCTGGTGGGCTCCGACGTGCCGCCGTTCGTCATGATGGCCAACGAGACGCGCGGCCGCCCGCGCGGCATCAACAGCGAGGGCCTCAAGCGCCGTGGCTTCGATACGGCGCGCATCGCGTCGATCAAGCGCGCCTACCGCACCCTGTACATGGCGGGCCTGCCGCTGGCCGAAGCGCGCGAGCAACTGGTCACCCTGGCTGAAACCAGCGAGGACGTGCGCCAGATGCTCGAGTTCCTCGACCGTAGCGAGCGCTCGCTCGCCCGGTGAGCGAAGTGAACGACGCTCCTGTCATCGCCCTGGTCGCCGGTGAGGATTCCGGCGACCAGCTCGGCGCCGACCTGCTCGACGCGCTGCGCGCCCGCTACCCCGGCGCGCGCTTCGTGGGCATCGGTGGCCGGCGCATGATGGCCCGTGGCTTTGAATCCTGGTTCGATATCCGCGAACTTTCGGTCATGGGCTTCGCCGAGGTCGTGAAGCACCTCCCGCGCCTGCTGAAACTGCGCAAGGCGCTGGTGCAACGCCTGCTGGATCTACGCCCCGACGTCACGATCGGCATCGATGCACCCGACTTCAACCTTGGCGTGGAGCGCAAGCTCAAGGCCGCCGGGCTGCGCACGGTGCACTACGTAAGCCCTTCGGTGTGGGCCTGGCGGGAAAAACGGGCGGAAAAAATCGGCCAGTCGGCTGACCGCGTGCTCTGCCTGTTCCCGATGGAGCCGCCGATCTACGCGAACCACGGCGTCGACGCCCGCTTTGTCGGCCACCCGCTGGCCGATACTTTCCCCATGGTCTCCGACCGAGCCGGCGCCCGCGATGCACTGGGCCTGCCGCATGATGCGCCCGTCCTGGCCGTGCTGCCCGGCAGCCGTCCCAGCGAAATCGAGCGCGTCGGGGCCATCTTCATCGACGCCGCCCGACGGGTGGCCGAGGCCATGCCGAACCTGCGCATCGTAGTGCCCGCTGCCAATGAGCGCGTGCATGCACGTCTGGCTGAACTCCTCACGGGCTTCCCGGGCACGCCGCCGCTGCTCACCGACGGGCACTCCCACGAAGCCATGCTGGCCGCCGACACGGTGCTGCTCGCCTCCGGCACGGCCACACTCGAGGCTATGCTGGCCAAGCGGCCCATGGTGGTGGGCTACCGGGTATCGCCCACCAGCTACCGCATCGCGAAAGCGCTGCGCATGCTGAAGACCGACGTCTACGCCCTGCCCAACATCCTCGGGCGCGCCTGCGGCCTTGGCCGCAAGCTGCTGGTGCCGGAATACATGCAGGACGACTGCACGGCGGAGAACCTCGCCGCCGCGACGCTGGACATGCTCGGCGACAGCGAACGGCGCGGCGCGATCGTCGCGGCCTTCGAATTCCTCCACCAGGCGCTGCGCGGCGGCCTCGAGGGTCGTGCCGCCGACCATGCGGCGGATGCCGTGGCCGATTTCGTGAAGACGCCCGCCTTGCCTGCCACGGGCGGCGCGCACTAGGCTTCCACCCCCATGCCGCGCAAGACGAACATAACCCGCCAGCTCAGCCCCGACCTCGTGGTCGCGGGCGTGGACGAGGCCGGCCGCGGGCCGCTGGCCGGCCCGGTCGTCGTCGCCGCCGTCATCCTCGACCCGGCGCGGGTCATCCGTGGCCTCAACGACTCGAAGCAGCTCGATGAGGCCACCCGCGAAAAGCTCTACGCCCGCATCATCGAGCGCGCCCTCGCCTATAGCGTCATCTTCGTCGAGCGCGAGGAGATCGACGCCATCAACATCTTCCAGGCCACCATGGTGGGCATGACGCGCGCCCTCACGGGGCTGTCGCTCGCCCCGACCATGGCCCTGGTCGACGGCAACCGGCTGCCGCGCACCCTGCCCTGCACGGCACAGGCGGTCATCGGCGGCGATGCCACCGAGCCGGCGATCAGCGCGGCCTCCATCCTGGCCAAGGTCAGTCGCGACCGGCACATGAAGGCGCTGGACAGCGTGCACCCGGGCTATGGCTTCGCGAAGCACAAGGGCTATGCCGTGCCCGAGCACATGGAAGCACTGGAGCGGCTCGGCCCCTGCGACGCCCACCGGCGCAGCTTTGCCCCGGTGAAACGCTGGTTCGAACCGGAAGGCCTGGGCGAGCCCATCGCCGACCTGTTCGCCGTAGCTACCTGAACGGATCGGGCCGCGAACGCGGCAAAGCCTAAAGTCCCCGTCGGCATGGCCGATAGCCCAGCTAACGCCCCCCACACACGGGCGTCCGCTTTAGCCATCGAAACAGGGACTACCATGAAGAAGATCGCCATCGCCGCCGTGCTGATGCTCGCCGCCCCGCTGTCCGCGCAGGCTGCGTGCGCCGCCAAGGATTTCGCCATCGACGGCTTCGCCGTGAAGCTGCAGCAGGGCTCGGGCCAGCCGCGCTTCAGCATGAAGGGCAACCTCGTCAACAAGTGCACCGAAGCCGCCGCCGCGCAGGTGCGCATCGACGCGAAGGACGCCTCGGGCAAGGTCATCGCCAGCAAGCAGGGCTGGCCGGCAGGCACCTCGAACATCGAACCGGGCAAGAGCGTCGATTTCGACCTCGGCCGCCTGTTCCGTTACTCGCCGGACATGTCGGACTACACCGTCGTCGTGTCGGACGTGAAGGCCTGGTAATACCGGCTTTTGCTATGTAGGAGCCCACCCTGTGGGCGACGGCTATCGCTTCGCCGCCGCAGGGCCTGTGGCGTTTTCGCGAACGGCGTCGCTCACAGGGTGAGCTCCTACAGCGCGATCCAGGCGACCTTATCGCCGGGTTGGAACGCGCTAGCACGTGATGGCAGCCACACCAGCGCGTGTGCCGACGCCAGGTTGCTGAGCATGTGTGAATCCTGGCGAGGCAACAGCGCCAGCCGCGCCGTGCCATCGCCCATATCCAGGGCCATCCGCACCAGCCGGTCGCGCTCGCCGTCGGCATCGACGGCACCCTCGAGCACACCCTGGCGCCACGCTGGTTGCACCGCGGTCTCTCCCTCCAGCCGGGCAAGCACGGCACGTGCATGCACCGCCAGGCAGACCAGCACCGCCGCGGGATTGCCCGGCATGCCGAGCAGCACCTTGCCATCGCGCACGCCGAACCACAGCGGCTTGCCGGGCTTCTGTGCCACTTTCCAGAACACCTTGCGCACGCCCAGCCGGTCTGCAACGAGCGGAACGTAGTCGCGATCACCGACGGATACGCCGCCGCTGGTCACCACGATATCGGCGCTGTCCAGCGCGGCGCTCATCGATTCCTCCAGCGCCGCCTCGTCGTCAGGCACGTAGGCGACCACCGGCTCGCCGTAGCCGTTCTCCACGAACCACGCCCGCAGGAGCGGACCGTTCGCGTCATACACCTTCGCCGGCGGGAGTTCCTCGCCCACGCGCACCACTTCGTCACCGGTCACCAGCACCGCCACGCGGGGGCGCCTGCGCACCTCGACGCTGTCGATCCCGGCCATGGCAAGCGCCGCGAGGAGACCCGCCGTGACGCGCTGGCCGGCCTGGGCGATCGGTGCGCCTTCGACCAGTTCCTCGCCTTCGTAGCGCACGCCCTCACCAGCGGGAACCACTTCGCGCAGGGAAATTTCATCGCCATCACGGTCGACGATCTCCTGGCGCGCCACGGCATCCGCCCCCTGCGGCAGCAAGCCGCCGGTGAAGATACGCACGGCCTGGCCAGGACCGACGGTGACGCCGGCGGGCTCACCGGCAGCCGCGGTGCCGACGAGCGTACGCAGCCGGTCGCCGTCTTCACTGCGGATGGCATAACCATCCAGCGAACTCTGGGTAAACCGCGGCAGCGCGATGCGCGCGCGCGGCGATTCGGCGAGGACCGCGCCCAGCGCGAGTTCCACGGGCACGCGCTGCGTACCTAGCGGCATGACGTGTTCGCGGTACCGCGCGAACGCTTCCTGCAACGGCAGCAGCGCCATCTCAGCCCGCCTCCCCGTAGCCGCCCGGGTGACGGCCACCGGAGCGGCCCGTCTCGATCAGGTGGATGACGCCCGGCAACGTGGCAGCGAGCGACTCGCTGGCCCCGCCGCGACTGCCCGGGAAGGTGAGGACCAGGGTTTCGCCGGCGTAGCCCGCCACGCCGCGCGAGAGCATGGCGAACGGCATCCGCTGCTGGCCGAAGGCGCGCGCCGTCTCCATGATCCCCGGGATTTCCACGTCGAGCATGGGCTTAACCGTGTCCACGGTGATGTCGCGCGGCCCCAGGCCGGTGCCACCCACGGTGATAACCAGCGCCACCTGGCGCTCGCGGAGCGTACGCAGGTTGCCCGCCAGCACGTGCGCGTCGTCGGGGAGCACGCTGTATTCGATCGGGCTGAATCCCGCCGCCTCGAGCGCATCGCGTACGAAGGTCCCCGCGGTATCCGGCTTCGCACCGCTGGCGACGGTATCGGAGAGCACGATGACCGCCGCGCTTCGTGGCTGCGCCAGCGTGCGCCGGTAGTGCGATTTCCCGCCCAGCTTGCGCTCGAGCCGGCAATCCTCGATGTGCAGCTCCTCGGGCTCGGCATACGGCTTGAGCATGTCGTAAAGCGTGAGCGCGGCCAGGCTGGCCGCGGTGAGCGCCTCCATCTCCACGCCCGTCGGCCCGATGGTCTCCACCTCGGCGATCACGCGCACCGAGGTCTCCGCCAGTTCGTACGTGACATCGGCACGGTGGATCGGCAGCGGATGGCATAGCGGGATCAGCTCATCCGTGCGTTTCGCCGCGAGGATGCCGGCAACGCGCGCCGTCTTCAGTGCGTCGCCCTTCTCCGTCTCGCCGCTGCGCAGCAGCGCGATGCAATGGGCGGGGGCATGCAGGGTGGCGGTGGCGCGGGCGACGCGCTTCGAATCCGGCTTCTGGCTGACGTCTTTCATCCGTGGCTCGTATGCGAGTGGTGGCGGTGCGCGTGGGGCGCCGGTTCATCGAGATCATCGCGGATGCAGCAGCCTTCGACGAACGCGCTACTGCCGTCCGCGTAGAACTCTTCCTTCCATATCGGCGCACCATGTTTCACGGCGTCCACGACATAGCGGCACGCCTCGAACGCTTCCGCGCGGTGCGGCGCGCGCACCACGCAGGCGATGGCGATGTCGCCGATCGCCAGGTCGCCCAGGCGGTGGACGATGCGCACATACGGTACGCTGAACCGGCGACGAGCCTCGGCCTCGACTTCGCGGATGACCTTTTCCGCCAGCGGCTCGTGCGCCGTATAGACCAGGCGCAGGACGGAACGGCCGTCATGGTGGTCGCGGACGGTGCCAACGAACATGGCGAGGCCGCCACATTCCGGGTGCGTATCCAGCTCGAGCAGCGGCTCGATGGCAACGGGCTCGTGGGAGAGAACGGGATGCGCCATCGTCAGCCCCCGGCGACCGGCGGCAGTAGCGCGATGCGCCGGTCCGCGGGCAAGGCATCCGCGCGGCGCACGATCGTGTCGCCGGAAACGCAGGCGCAACGGTCGAGCGACGCGGCCAACTCCGGGTGCGCGCCGGCGAGCAGCGTCACCGCATCGCCGATGGTGCGCGCATCCGCCGGTGCATCCACCGTGACTTCGCGCATGCCGGCCAGCCTTTCGAGGTTGGCGTAGAGTTCAAAGGTTATGGGGTTCATGGGTCTCTCGGGTGGGGTCAGCCGCCCATGGCGTGCATGGTGATCGGACGATCGACCGGGCCGGGGCGCGCCGCGTAGCCCGCTTCCTTCAGCCATACCGCGCGGCGGACCGTCGCGGCCAGCGTATCGTCGTCGATGCCTTCACGCATGCGCGCGCCGAGCGGCATCCCGACCGGCGAGAACAGGCAGGTGAACAGCTCGCCGGTGGCGGTGAGGCGCAGGCGATCGCAGCTCGCGCAGAACGGATGCGATACGGTGGAGATGATGCCCAGCGGGTAATGGCCATCCACGCGATACGGCGACGCCGGATCGTTGGCGCGCGGCAAAGTCTCGACGCTGTGCGTCGCCGCAATCGCCGCCAGCATGTCGGCCTCGCTGACCACGGCATCGCGGCGCCAGTGGCCGGGAGCATCCAGCGGCATGTACTCGATGAAGCGGAGCGGCAACTGGCGGGCCATGGCCCATTCCAGCAAGGGCACGACCTGGTGTTCGTTGTCGCCGCGCACCACGACCGCGTTGATCTTCACCGCGGCGCCCGCGTCGGCCAGGGCCTGGATGCCATCGAGGACCGGCGCGATCTCCCGCTTCGTCATCTGGCGGAAAATCGCTGGATCCACGGCGTCCAGGCTCACATTGAAGTCATCGACACCCGCAGCGACCAGGGTGGCCGCGACCGGCGCGATACGCGATGCGTTGGTGGTCATGGAAATGCGGCGCAACCCGCGCCCGCGCAGCCCGTCGATCGCCTTCACGCATTCCACGAGGTCCCGCCGGAGCAGCGGCTCACCGCCAGTCAGCCGGATCTGTTCGATGCCCTGGTCGACGAACAGGGCCGCCAGGCGCACGATTTCACCGCGATCCAGGAGGCTCGCGCGCGGTAGCCAGTCCGGGTGCTCTGGCATGCAGTACGTGCAGCGAAAGTTGCAGCGATCCGTCAGTGAGATCCGCAACTTGCGCTTGGTACGGCCGTGGCTGTCGATCAGTGGGGACATGGACGTAAGGTAACCGCAGGCCTGTTAATACGGGCGTGTCATAAACCACCCTTTCCTTCACGCCACATCGTGCCAGAGAACGGCCGGCCGCGCCTTGCACGGGTTGGCTGGGACACGCACGGACCCTTGCCAGAAGTCATGCCGCGGCGTTCATCGGGACCGCCGTGGCGGCGGATTTTCCGCAGCGCGTCACGCGGACCCTGAAAAAAAGGTGCATCGGATACGAAAAATCTTCTCCGACCCTATTTTCAGCGGACGAAAGCAACGCTAGAGTGAGTCGCCCGCTGGGCACCGGCCTTCAAGGGCCGCCTCATTCGATCTTAGTGACAAGGAATATCATGGCCACTTCCAAAAAAACGGCGGCAAAGAAGGCCGCTGCCAAGGCTCCCGCCAAGGCTGCCAAGGCACCTGCCGCGCTGAAGCCGATCAAGGATCCGCTGTCGAAGTCGTCGCTCGTCTCGCACATCGTCGAGCAGAGCGGCGTGGACTCGAAGAGCGTCAAGGCCGTCCTGGCCTCGCTCGAAGGCGCGATCAGCGCTTCGGTCCACAAGAAGGGCGCTGGCACCTTCACGCTGCCGGGCCTGCTGAAGATCACCTCCGTTGCCGTGGCTGCCAAGCCGAAGCGCAAGGGCAAGGATCCGTTCACGGGTGAAGAGCGCTGGTTCGCTGCCAAGCCCGCCTCGGTGAAGGTCAAGGTTCGTCCGCTGAAGAAGCTCAAGGACGCGGCCGCCTGATCTTTCGCGGTGGCTTGAAGCCGCCGCGGATCGACGAGGTACCCGAAAGCCCCTGCCCTTTGGGCGGGGGCTTTTTTTGTTCTTCGCGGAAGCACGAGGCCGAGTACTACACCGCGCTTTCGAATCGGTTCATTCGCTGGCGCGAATGCATGTGACCAGCGGCTGACGCCGCCTCGCTCTTGTAGGTTGAGGAAGCTGCGGGTGAGCAGGCCCTTGGGGCCGCCAGGCGCGGACCTGCGGACCGGGCCGTAGATCCCTCGACGCGAAAATCGCTGCGATTGGCGGCCCTCCGCTCATGTCGGCCCCAAGGGCCTGCCCACCCGCGCCGCCAACGATGGGGGTCATGGCGGGAAGGCCCAAAAGCACGCATCTGCGCCTATGAGGAACCCTGAGTAACGACGGAACTCGCGGGGCTATTGGCGCACGCGAAGCCATCTGCTAATCGCCTCCTGAGAATTCCTGTCGTTTAACGGCTTCGGTTCTGCGGCGAATCATTTCCGACGTGACATCAAGAAGATAGCTCGCTAGCGGATTCCATTCACCGAGGACTTCCGCTTTTCGCAGAGCGAGCGTCGATATGCCCTGGTCACGGACGAAATACTCGTAAAGAGGATAGAAGTCTTTGCCAGTCTCATTCTCTCGGAATAACAATGAGCAAAAGAGCCACCTTGCCGTTCTGCCATTTCCGTCAGCAAACGGATGAAGATTGGTCACAGCGCAAAACGCGACGATCGCTTGGAAGAAGCTCGGATGCCCCGTCTCGCAAATCCATCTCCATAGTGACCTGAGTCCTTCCGCTACCAAGTAGTGATTCGGAAAAACGATGCGCGATCCGTCCAATCCGATGTTACCGACGTTACTGCTTCGGATGAGGCCACTTCCTCGCCCAGCAGTTCGGTTCACCTCACATAGCAGTTCGACGAAGAGCGATCCGTCTTCGCAACCGAGTTTGCGCAAGCGACGCCTCAAGTTCGATTCAACGGCG
>NZ_JBQCFT010000293.1:0-14149 GCF_051958795.1 Luteibacter sp.
CACCGTGCGCTGGACGTGGGAGCAGTTACCCTTCGGCAGCTGGGCCACGAGCGACTGCCAGTTGGCCACGCTCTCGTCGACGACGTAGACCTCCTTGCCCTGCGCCTCGGCGGGCGCGGCGGCCGGCGCCGGTGCGCTGGCGGGAGCCGGTGCCGGGGCGGCCGGGGCCTGCACGGCATGGCCGGGCTGGTCCGTGGCCGCGCTGTGGAACTTGCCCGCATCGTGGGCCGCTTCCGCCGGATCGGCGTGGTGGGCGGCCTCCACGAGCGCCGCGCCGTCGTACATCTGGCGGGGCTCGAGCGCGTAACGGTGGCTACGCGGGCGGAAGGGGTTGTTCGACTTGGTCCCTGGCATGGTGCGCCTTGCTCGTTTCGGGCTATCACGGGCCAAACGCGGCCATCCCGCGGCTGGCTCAGTCGCAGGAGTGAAGGTTTGGTGGAAAAGCTGTGATGTAGGTCACAGCAGTTGCCGCGATCCTATGTATCAGCCGTGTAACGGGGAAGTACGTAACGCAGGAACTTATGTCACGCTGGGCGTGACAAACATTCCCTCCACGGGAGGCGCCCCCGCAAAGGGCGCCGTGGCAGGCTTTGCGCGAATTTGCCGAAGGCGATCAGGCTAAAACGGCAACTAGGAATTTTTCACCCTGTGGGCACTGAGGTTTAGGGCTCCGGGCAAGCGGCGGGATATTAGCTCACGGCCGCCCGGAAAGTGGCGGATCCGCGGCTGCTCGGGGCCGACCTGGCGCTTCACATTCGTGACGATGGGAACGTGCGGGTAAGATTCCCCTCAGGCACGCGGCTTTCACGTTCTGGCTAAGTCGCGCTCACAAGGGGGGCACGACCATCTCGACGTATCAGAAACGGCGCAGCAGCGACGAGAAGCCCGTGCAAGGCATGGATTCCATTGACAATCTTGGCGACCTGTACCTGCTGGTGCAGGCGATCGAGGCCGGTGGCTTCTCCGCCGCCGCCGCCAAGTTGGGCACGACCCGCTCGCTGATCAGCCGGCGGATCCTTGCCCTGGAAGAACGCCTCGGCGTCCGGCTGCTCCATCGCAATGCCCGCCAGTTCGGGGTGACGGCCACGGGCGAACGCGTTTATCAGCACGCCTCCGCCATGTGTGAAGCGGCGATCGCCGCCGAGCGCGCCGCGCGCCTGCCGGGCGAGGATCAACGCCTCGTGCGGATCGAAGCGCACGGCCTGCTCTCACCGATGGTCGCGAGCCTGATGTCGGAGTTCACCGCCGTACATCCGCGCACCCGCTTCGCCGTGACCGTTGGCGGTGGCGATGTATCGCTCCTGCTCCGCCAGCAGACCGATGTGATCCTGAGCCTGCGCGACACGCTGCCGGATAGCACGGATGTGGTAGCACGCTCCCTGGGCGGCCTACGTCGTGTCACGGTCGCGAGCCCGGAGCTATTGCGCCGTGTCGGTGTTCCCAAGCACCCGGGCGAGCTCGATGACGACGACTGCATCTCGCTCGGCGCAGACGCCTCCGGTTTCTGGCATTTTCGCGGCATAGCTCCCCGACGTCGTAAGGTCCGCGTCGCGTTCGCCGACGTCGCCGCACTGATCGCTGCCGCGGAAAGCGGCCTGGGCATCGCCCAGCTACCGCACTACCTCGTCGCGGATTCCTTCACCAGCGGCAAGCTCACCACGCTGCTGGAGGCCTTTGAACCCGAGCCGCTGCCGCTCCACGCGCTTACCGTGAGCGGCCGCGTCGCCGCCGACGCGACGGTGAGCTTCGTGCGCTTCATGCAAAACCGGTTCGGCGACCTGTCCTGACGACCGCCTCGGCCGAGGCTCTTTCCTGAAGGGCACCATCCCGCATTGTCGCGGCGGACTCCGGTGCCACAGGACTGACGACGTGTATACGAACGAGCTCGCTTACTGAAGCCGACGCCATGATCAAGCCGGCCACCGTCATGGCGACTCGGTTCAGATTGTGGAACGCTGCTTCAGAGACCCTGGGCAGAATGTGCTTCACAGCCAGCGCTGACACGATGGCTCCGACGCCCATGATGGCGCCGATACCCATGGCTTCCCGGTTCACCAGGCCGCTCGCGGCATACAACGCCAGCTTGACGGCGTGAACCGTGATTTCGTTGGCTGCACGCGTAGCCACCACGGCCTCTCTCGCCAGGCCATGGCGAAGATAGAACCCGTTGAAAAGCAGCCCGACGGCACCCGTGAGTCCCGAGACCACGCCCGCCACCATACCCAACACGCCAAAGTGGCATGGCCGCAGCTGACGCAGCTCCGGTGGCTCCGAAACTTTCCGGCGCAGCGCGACCACATTGGCCAGAAGGAAGACGCCCATGAACAGCTCAACGTAGAGCGGGCTAACGTGCTGAAGCAGCCACACGCCCATGCCTACCCCAGGCAGGGACCACGGGACGAACCAACGTACGATGGACCAATCGACATGGCGCACCAGGGTGCCGATGCGCGCTGCCGAACTCATGGTGCTGCCCACAGTAAGGGCCACGGGAACACTCGCCAGCGACATCCCTGTGCGCAGCACCGGCATAAGAAGCAGGCCTGCACCACCACCACTCACGGCGCTAAGGCTAAAGGCGATCACGGTACAGACGAAAATAGCCAAACAGAACATCAAACATCTCCTTGGCCGGCCATGATGGTTAGCCTTCCTTAGAGATGCCTGTGTTTCGATCAGCAGTTGTGGGAGCGCGCTGGCGCGCGATGGGCCCCGCGGCACCCCCATCGCGCGCAAGCCCGCTCCCACAGGCCATCTAAAGCTAGTCAGCGTTTAGAAATCCCAGATCACCGGCACCCAGCGGTACTTGCCGCCTTCCTTCGCCACATGCCCGACCGACGGGAACGGCAGGTGGGTTGCCACCAGCATCGAACGCGCCTCCGCTATGTCTTCCAGCAGGCGCACACGCACGCGCGATGCTTCAGCGGGATCGTGCTCGAAGCCGTTCTGCCATTCCGGGTGGTCGAACGCCACCGGGAACAGCGCATCACCCGCGAAGGTCAGGCGATCGCCACCCGAGGTGACGTCGACCACGCAGTGGCCCGGCGTGTGGCCGCCGGTGTGGCGCGCAACGACGCCCGGTGCCACTTCATAGGTTTCGTGGAAAGGCTGGATACGGTCGCGGTACGCGGCTGCAAACTGCTTTGCGGTTTCACGCAGCACCGGCGGAACGGCTTCCGGCATCACCGTCTGGGTGAAGTCCGGCGACTCCCAGAACGCAAGTTCCGCGGCGGCGACATGGATGCGAACATCCGGACGCAGGCGCTCCTTCACGCCATTGACCAGCAGGCCGCCAACGTGGTCCATGTGCATGTGGGTAATAACGATGTCGGTGATCGAGGAAAGCTCGATACCGGCGGAGGCGAGACGCTGCGGCACCTGGCCAGCGCGCGGGAAGCCAGGGAACTGACCACCGAGGCCGGCATCGATCAGGATCGTCTGCTCGCCGCTGCGGGCGACCATGACGTTGAGCGGCCAGTCGTACTTATCCGGCGGCATGTACATGTGGCCAAGCCAGTCGGAAAGATCGGCAGGGCGAGCGTTGTGCGCCATCGTCACCGTCGGCAACGGCAGCACGCCGTCGCTGATGACGAGGACATCGATATCACCGACCTTCACGGCATAACGCGACGGAACAAGCTCATCGGTCGTGTGCGCGGCTTTGTGTGGTGCATGGGCTACAGCAGACATGTTGGATTCTCCATGGCGACGATGCGCGGTTACGGTACGCATGCATCGTAGGCCGGGGAGAAACGTGCCAGTAGATCCGTGGGGTGCCGCACGGTGTTGCCTCGCATGCACCAAAGCGAGCGCGCGTTGCACGCGCTCGCCTCGACTTGCACGCAGTCACTGTAGGAGCCCGCCCTGCGGGCGACGCTGTTCGCGATTTCGCTCAGGACCTGTTGCGTATGCGCGAAAGATGTCGCCCACAGGGTGGGCTCCTACAACACTGGTTAACCCGAACGAGCCATCTGCTCCCAGCGCAGCTGCTGGTACACGGAGCTCATCCGCGCCGAGCCTTCCTGGATCATCATCACCACGGCTTCAACCGCCATGGCGGCGTCCTGCGTATCCACCTCACCCTCCTCCGCGCCATGCAGGTGGTCAGCAATTACCTGCGCAGTGCTGCACGAGTGCTGCAGCCACTCGAGCGCGAGGTTGAACTGGTCGGTCGTGGTGAGATCCTCGGGATCCACCACATCGCCCGGAAGGTACATCTTCACCCGCACCGGTGCGGGCTCATGGTTGTGCGTCATCACTTCACTCCTTCTCCTGGGGTCGTCGCCACGTCCTTCAACATCAGGTTCGTGCGACGAAGCCAAGCTAACAAAGCGCAACACAGCTGTCTGTAGGCGCCGAAAGCGAAGATTCTCGACTTCTGTAGGCGTCGCCCGCGCGCACATCTTGTCCACGAAATATCGGATTGCACCAGTGTTCAACGGACAAGTAAGATCCGCCACGGAGCCGCCGAAAGGACGCTCCTAAAGGATTCATCAGGCCGGTGAGAGATGAGTCCCGCCCCCTTCCATGAAGGGCCCTACGATGAGTGGGTATGAAGAGCCTCCGGTGTGTGAATTGAAAAGGGCCCTCGCGGGCCCTTTTCTCATTTCAGATTCTAAAGAATGGCTACGCTTAGGCTTGCGACATGCTAGCGGCCGACCAACTTCATGAGGTGTTCCGGATAACGATCACCGGTAATGACGATCGCTTCGGCGGCCTTCTCGATGTTCGCCAGCTCGCCGCTCGTAAGTTCGACCAGCGCCGCCGCTACATTTTCCTCGAGGCGATGCAACTTAGTCGTTCCAGGGATCGGGACGATCCACGACTTGCGCGAGAGTAACCAGGCCAGGGCGACCTGCGCCGGCGTGGCACGCTTCTGCGCGGCGATAGTTTTCAGAAGTTCTACGAGCTCTTCGTTCGCCGGCATGGCTTTCGCGGTGAAGCGGGGAAGCTGCTTGCGGAAGTCGTTATCGCTTAGCTGGGTCTCCCTTGTCATCGCGCCGGTGAGGAAACCCTTTCCGAGCGGACTGTAGGCAACCAGACCAATGCCTAATTCTTCGCAGGTGGCGAGGATGCCATTGTTCTCCGGCCCACGCGTCCACAGCGAGTATTCGTTCTGCAGCGCCGTAACCCGTTGCACCTTATGTGCACGGCGAACAGTCTCCGGACCAGGTTCGGAGAGGCCGAAGTGGCGGACCTTGCCTTCTGCGATCAGGTCTTTCACAGCACCGGCAACGTCTTCGATAGGCACGCTCGGATCGACACGGTGCTGGTAGAGCAAATCGATGGTGTCTATACCGAGGCGCTTCAACGAAGCCTCTGCGACCTTGCGAATATGTTCAGGGCGGCTGTTAAGACCGTTCTGCTTGCCAGTTTCCGGATCGATATCGAAACCGAACTTCGTGGCGATCACCACCTTGTCGCGGATCGGCGCAAGGGCCTTGCCGACGACCGTCTCATTCGTGAACGGCCCGTAGACCTCGGCTGTATCGAAGAAGGTGACGCCGCGGTCATAGGCTGCACGAATCAGGGCAATGGCCTCGGCTTCAGGTGTGACCGTGCCATAGCCGAAGTTCAGGCCCATGCAGCCGAAGCCGATAGCTGAGACTTCGAGGCCGCTGGTGCCAAGGGAGCGCTTTTGCATTTGGGTGTCCTCGGGGATGGTTGCAGCGCCAGCCTTGATGGAAATAGCGCCGGCGGGAGATGCCATACGAGAAGATAGGCGCTCGATCGCTAGTGAACTAGACAGGATATTCCGCAAGGACCTATGAATTCCTGATATGAATACCGTCCGTCGGTGCTAGCATGGCCGGTGCCCTCCCCGCCCGGCACGGCCATGCGCAAAGACATCCAGGACATCATGGCCTTCATCGCGGTTGCCCGTGAGCGCAGCTTCACCAGGGCCGCCGCGAAGCTGGGGACCTCGCAATCCGCACTGAGCCACACGGTCCGTGGCCTGGAAGCCCGGCTTGGCGTCCGCTTACTCACCCGCACCACGCGAAGCGTCGCTCCGACCGAGGCCGGCGACCGGCTCTTGCAGACGGTAGCTCCGCGGCTCGAAGAAATCGAAGCCGAAGTCGATGCGCTGGGTGAACTACGCGAAAAGCCGGCAGGCAAGCTGCGGATCACGACGGCGGAGCACGCCGCAAATACGATTATCTGGCCCGCGCTGGAACGCTTCCTTCCGCAATATCCAGACATCTCCGTCGAAGTGGCAGTGAGTTACCAGCTCGTCGATATCGTCGAGGAGCGCTTCGATATCGGCGTCAGGCTTGGTGAACAAGTGGCTCGCGACATGATCGCCGTGCCGATTGGCCCAGCATTGCGCATGGCCGTTATTGGTTCGCCTACCTACTTTGCGAACCATACGCGGCCGAAGAGCCTGCACGACCTGACGAGCCATAACTGCATCAATCTCCGGCTACCCACGCATGGTGGGCTTATGGCGTGGGATTTCGAGAAGGACGGGCGCGAAGTGAAAGTGCGCGTCGAAGGTCAGGTCACGGCGAGTAGCGGCACCCAGGTACTCGATGCCGCGCTGCGTGGTCTCGGGCTCGGCTGGATACCCGAAGACATGGCACTGCCCCATATCGCCGAAGGAACACTGATCCGGGTCCTCGATAAGTGGTGCAAACCTTTCCCCGGTTATCACCTCTATTACCCAAACCGCCGTCAGGGCGCTCCCGCCCTTGCTGCACTGGTCGAAGCCCTCCGCTACCGCGGTTGACCAACCCGCCCCGCCGCAGGTGTATGGTCGGCGAACCTGGGAGGGGATATTGACCATGACCATTACCATCACCTGCTTCGAACACTCACCTGATGGCGGCAAGGGTCTGGCGCGTGATACGCGTGTGCGGTGGGCGCTGGAAGAAGTGGGGCAGCCGTATGAGGTGCGCGGGGTTCCGTTTCCGAAGCTGAAGGAAGCGGAGCACCTGGCCCGGCATCCGTTCGGTCAAATCCCGGTCTTCGAAGAAGACGACCTGACCCTGTTCGAATCCGGCGCGATCATTTTCCATCTGGCGGATCGTTACGGCGGGTTGCTGCCGGAGGATCCCAACGCGCGAAGCCGGGCGATCATGTGGCTGTTCGCCGCGCTGAACTCCGTCGAGCCTTCCATCCTCGACCTGCAGAACGCGAAGTTCGCGGAGGGTGACAAGCCCTGGGCCTCTGAGCGTATGCCGCTGGTGCTGGAGCGTATCAAGCAGCGGCTGAAGCAGCTCTCCGACCGGCTCGGCGACAACGAGTGGCTCGATGGTGAGTTCAGCGCAGGTGACCTGATGATGGTGTCGGTGCTTTTGCGCCTGAAGCCTTCGGGAATCCTCGGCGGATTCCCGACGCTTACGGCTTATGTAGAGCGCGGCGAAGCCCGCCCGGCATATCAGCGAGCGTTCAAGGCGCAGCAGGCGTTCAACGCGGCATCGGCTCCCGCTTAAGGGCGCGCTTCCAGCACGATGTTGAACGGTGTTTCAGCCGCCCGGCGCAGGCGGCTGAAACCGCCCTCCTCCACGATCACCTTGCGCAGGCGCGTTTCGCCAGCCTGCGCGCCGAGTGCCGGTCCGTGTTTCGCCAGCGATACGGGCACGCAGATCATCGACGAGGCGGCGTAGTAAATGCGACCGACCGGGTTGAGGTTTTCAGCAGGGCTATTCCCGGCGAATGGCTCGACCACCATGCAGGTGCCGTCGTCTTTCAACGCACTACGCGCGTGGCGCGCCGCGCCGTTTGGGTCGGCCATATCGTGCAGGCAATCGAAGAAGGCGATCAGGTCGAAATCGCTGCCCTGGTAACCCGCGGCATCCGCCTGTTCGACGGTGGTGTTCGTGACGCCCGCGGCGTGTGCGCGCTTGCGCGCGGTTTCAATCGAAGGCTCGTGGTAGTCGTAACCGATGAAGTGCGAGTTCGGGAACGCCTTCGCCATCAGCACCGTGCTGGCCCCGTGCCCGCAGCCGATATCGGCGACCTTTCCGCCGCGCGACAGCTTTTCGACCACACCATCCAGGGCAGGTAGCCAGTCGCCGACAAGGTGGGAGTTGTAACCGCCGCGGAAGAATCGTTCCACGCCATGGAAAAGACATGGATGATGCTCGCCCCACTCCATCCCGTTCCCGCTGATGAAGTTCTCCCGGACCCGCGGGTAGGTATGGAACAGCGCCCTCGCGATTTCATAGGCGCCCGGCAGATCAACTGGCCCCGCCGGGTCCGCAAGGCAGGCGGCCTGCTCTTCCGTCAGGTGGTATTTGCCCGTCGCCGGGTCGAGTTCCGCATAACCACCCGCCGCCTGGTTGCCCAGCCATTCGCGCATATAACGCTCATTGGTGCCGACGCGGTTGGCCAGCTCGGCAGGTGTCAGGGATTCCTTTGCAAGCGCCTTGTACAGGCCTAGCTCGTCACCGAGCAGCACCAGCACCGCGCTGAACGCCGCACCCAGGTCGCCCACAGCCTTACCCAGGAACGCATTAAGTTTTCCTTCGTCGATGGACATGGCAGCACGCTCCGCGATCAGGGAGAACGGCAAGCCTGCCAACAGCCTCCCGGCCGGCCGTGTCGCCGGAAGGGCTTGGGGAGTGTAGGTCCGTCGGCGGTGCGGAACAATTTACGTGTTAGCTAAATGCCGGAGCGACGCGCCTTTCCGCAGCGATTGGCCTGCTGATGACGGCATCGCCAGTCACACGAATCCTCTCAGAAAGCCGCACGATTTTTCAGAATTCTTCCATAGACACATCCGACGCCACCGCGCCGAATAGGACCCTTTCAACGAAAGGGGCTAAACATGCTACGTCACTGGATCGCGCGTCCGGCACCGCTGATCATCTTGTGCTGGCTTGCATTGAATGCACCTTTGCTACTCGGATTCCGCGTACTCCCCGGCGACGCTGTGAACGAGTTCTACCCTATGGTCTATTTCAATGCCGAAACCCTACGCGCTGGGTCAGCGCCGTGGTGGAACCCGTACATTTTCTCGGGCTACCCGCAGGTGGCGGACCCACAAGCCATGCTCTTCGCGCCGATCATCACCCTTTGGATGCTCTTAGCCGATCATCCCGGCATGACTTGGTTCGTTTGGGCCGTTCTGCTCCACACCCTTCTGGGCGGCCTGGCCTTCGCCGCATTTCTTCGCCGCTTCCGGGTTGACGATCTCGGCGTAATCTTGGGTTCGCTGGTTTTCATGTGTGGCGGCGTCGCGGCGTCTCGACTTCAACATGTCCCGATCGTTGTCGCATACGGATTCCTCGGGCTAGCCCTACTCTGTACTGTGCGTCTTCTGGACCGACCTTCCATCTGGCGAGGTGCAGCGTTAGGAGCGGCCGCCGCCGGCATCGTTGTCCAACCGGTCCAGCTCACCTACCTTTCCTTCTGGATGTTGGCATTGCTCATTCTGGGCCTCGGCTGGAAACGATGGGGTCGATGGTCAGCACAGGAGCGCACATCAGCAGTCGGGTCGCTGCTTGTGGCCGGCATGGTGTGCAGCGTGCTGGCCGGACCTCAAATCGTCCTGACGGCAGCTTTCCTGGCGATATCCAATCGTCCCGCATTGGATATCGCCATCGCCCATGAGATGTCCGTTGGTCCGGCTACCGTCCTCACGGTTGTGGTTCCGAATGCGTTGCAAAGCCTGCGTGGCACGTATACGGGAGCAGTCGATGCCATTGAAACGTTCCTGTATATCGGCGCCCTTCCTGCCGCCGTATTGCTCGTTGGCATTAGGCACCTTCCGTCGATGCGGCACATCTCATACCTATCCGTCTACGCGATTTTGGTGTGTTTCGTGTCGCTGCTTTTCGCGCTGGGTCGACACACCCCGTTGTATGCCATCGCGTATGGCCACCTTCCGGGCCTGAATCTCTTCAGGCGCCCTTCCGACGCGCTCTATCTTGCAAACATAGGGCTGGCAATACTCGTCGCTGTGTCCTCATCAACGCTTGCCGGGTCACGCAAGCGGACGGTTCAATGTTTCGCGCTTGCGCTATGCATAGCTGTTACTGCTTCGGCGACGATGTATGGCGACGGCGAAGGATGGTTCATCCCTTCGATTATGGCGCCTCTTTCTGTAGCTACAGCACTCGCATGGATGTGGCGAAAACATCGACCGCACCAGGGGGCGCTTATAGTCGCTGCAGCAGCCTGCGTCGTCGTGGACTATCGATCCTTCAACGTAAACGGAGAATTCAATCATTTTAGGGATACGCCAGGAAAGTATGCTGCGGAGAGAGCTGTTCGCTTTCTTACCCAGAGCACGCCACCGGCAACGGTTGGGCCCCCTCCTCGCATTGAGGTGACGGGTCTCGGGGCCGTATGGAAGAACATGGGTGTCGGGTCTCACCTCCATGGCACCCAGGGATATGGGCCGTTGCGGTGGAGCCTCTACGACCGATGGTATGGCGCGTATGGCGATGGGAATGGGCCCCGCCCATCTTCCGTCGCCAACCCCGCCCCAGATAGCAAGATGAACGCACTGCTCGGCGTGCGCTATGTGACGTCCGCCTCGGAAGCACCGATAATCGATTCCGGCGAGGTCGTCTTTTCCGACGTTAAAGTGACAGTCGCTCGCTTGCCCTCTCCGCTTCCCCGGGTGGTAGCTCCCTCAAGGGCCCAGGTCTTAGAGACTGATCGTACCGATGAAGCCATGCACGCATTCAACGTCGCGGACCTCTCAAGTGAGGTTCTCCTGATTCCTCGCGTATCTGACGAGGTTGATCAACTCGCGGCGATGGTAGATGAATGCGTGGGCCACGCGTCTGCATACTCATTGACATGGTCATCCAACCGACAGGAATTCACGACGACAAGCCGCCGGCCGGCGTGGGTGGCGATTTCAGAACTCGATTTCCCTGGCTGGGTGGCACGTATTGATGGCAAGGAAGCGAAGCATTTCCGGGCGAATGGAATGTTCCGAGCAATCTGCGTGCCTGGCGGCATGCATCGGGTCTCGTTTACTTTCGAGCCTCTGCGCATGGTTCGCGCGGTTTGGGAGCGCGTCGACGCTTGGCGCTGAGGTCTGTATCGCGCTTGCGCGCGATGGGTCTTGCCGCGAGCACCCATCGCGCGCGCAAGCGCGCTCCCACAAGGGCAGGCGCTACATATCGAGGAAGCCGCGTTGCATGGCCAGGGTTACGGCGTGGGTGCGGTCGTTGGCGCCCAGCTTCGAGAGGATGTTGCGGATGCGGGATTTGACGGTTTCTTCGGCGATGCTGAGCTCTTCGCCGATTTCGCGGTTGCTGCGGCCGTTGGCGACGAGGCGGAGGACGCTGAGTTCGCGGTGGGTGAGGAGCTCGGAGCCGGTGTGTTTCGCAAGTTCGTTGCGGACCTCGGCGGCGATGACGCGCTTGCCTTCGATCGCCGAGTGCAGGGCGACGAGGATCTCGCTCGTCGTGGCGGACTTCAGCAGGTAGCCGGTGGCGCCCAGCGTGAGTGCGCGCATCACCCGCGCATCGCCGGGGTAGGTGGTGAGCACGACGATCACGACATCCCTATCCCGCTCGCGAATGGCGGCGATCGCCTCCAGCCCGTCCACCCGCGGCATCTGGATATCCATCAGGATCAGCCCCGGGCGCAGCGCCTCGAACTGCTCGATCGCATCCTGCCCGTCCACCGCCTCGCCCACCACGACCATGCCCGGCTCGGCCGTGATCGCGTGGATCAGGCCCGCCCGCATGGCAGGATGGTCGTCGGCGACAAGGACGCGGATGTCGTTGGGCTGGCCGGTCATGGCGGACATCCTCCTGTGGGTCAGTGGCACATGATCGGCTGGGCCGAACAGGCGGCGCAACGTCCGAAAGGGTGATTTTCTGCAAAACGCTCCCGCCGCCAAGCATCCATACTTGCGTGTGCAAAGACCGGCTTGCACCATCGCGCCGCGCCAGGGGAACCTTGTCCACGTGTCCGTCTTCCATGTCATCCGCCCCTTGCTCCTGATCGCCCTGCTCTCGGCCGCCTCGGCCGCGTCGGCGGCAAGCCAGCGCGACGACCTGCCGACCTCGCTGGCCGGCTACTACCACACCGCCTTCCTCCGCCAGAACGGCGGCCCGGGCTCCGTCTACGACATGGCCGAAACCACGGATGGCTACCTGTGGCTGGCCACCAGCAAGGGCATCACCCGCTACGACGGCCTCAGCTTCGTGCCCTTCGTGCCCGCGGCCGGCGAGAGCTTCCCCGATGCCCAGGTCGAGCGGATGTTCGCCGACAGGCAGGGTGGCCTGTGGGTCGCCAGCTCTGGTGGCATCACGCTGGTGAAGGACGGCCACCTCACGAACTTCGGCAAGGAACAAGGCTACCTCGGCGCCCACGGCCACATGTTCGAGGGGCCCGGCGGCGTGTGGTCGTACACCTCCGAAGCGATCATGCGGTTCGATAAAGGCACTTGGCAGGTGGTTTACCAGCGCGATCCCGACACGGGGATCATCTCGGCCTCCCCCGATAGCGACGGCAACGTGTGGGTGGTCGCGACGAAGTCGGTGTTCGTACTCCCCGCGGGCAGCAGCACACCGCGCCCGGTCAACATCGAAACCAAGGACCTGCGCCTGCGCGAGATCGTCATCGGCGCGTCGGGCCGCGTGTATTTCTCCGGCAAGACGGGCATGCGCATCTACCGCCGGCATGGCCTTTCGCTCGAGCCGATGACAGCCCTGCTCGAGACCTACGTGCTCCACGCCCACGAGCACGCCGACGGTTCGCTGTGGCTGACCAGCTCGGTGGACGCGCTGCACTACATCTCCCCGGCCGCGCTCGCCACGGCGGAAGCGAACCACAGCGTGCCGGTCGCCGAGGCGATGACCGCCGACCAGGGCCTTAGCGACAACTACACCACCTTCGCTGTCAGCGACAGCCGCGGTGATGTGTGGGTTGCAACCTCGCAGGGCATGGACCGCTTCCGCCCGGCGACCTTCACCCGCATCGCCCTGCCAAAGGGCATCCACACCGTGAGCGCGGCGGTCGATAACGCCGGCAACGCCTGGGTCGGCAGCGAAACCCACGCGATGCAGTTCCTGCCCGGTGCCGGCGCGCCGGTCGAGACACCGATCCCACGCCTCACCCTTGCCACCTTCGCCGACCGTCGCGACGGCACGGCATGGGCCGCGGGGTTGAGCGGCGTGTGGCAGCTGATTCCCGGCGCGCCCAAGGTAGTCACGACCTTCGCCCCCGACGCGATGCCAGCCATGGGCGCACTGCCCTGCCTGCTCCGCGACCGACAAGGCGCCTTCTATATCTGCCAGTCGTACACGGGGCCGAACGGGCTCGTCTACTCGCAGGGGAGCACCTGGAAGAAGGTCTTCGACCATCCCGTCGGCCCGCTGGTGCTCAGCGAAGACGCGGACGGCAACGTCTGGGTCGGTGGCCGTGAGAAGAACCGCCTCTTCCGGGTCAAGGACGGCGTTTCGGAGGTGAGCTTCGGTGCGAGTGAAGGCCTGGCTGTCGGCAGTCTCCGCTCGCTCGTGCCGGTGAAGGGTGGCGTGTGGGTCGGCGGCGACGACGGCGTGCAGTGGTTCGACGGGAAGCGCTTCACGAAGCTGGCCTTCGCAAACCCGACGCTCGCCTCACCGGTCTGCGGCATGGTCCTCGATGCGCAGGGCAACCTGTGGATCCAGACCCTGGATACCGTGTTGCGCGTCACCGCCGGCGATCTCGCCAAAGCGCTGGGCGATGCCTCGTTCCGGATCCAGCCCGGCGTGTACACGGAAGAAGATGGCGTGCCCGGCGACGGCTCGCTCTCGTGGACACACCCGGGGCTGCGCCTTGGGCCGGATGGGCGCATCTGGGTGCAGACGGATACCGGGCTGGGCTGGGTCGATCCCGCACGGCTGCGCAGCGACACGACGGCGCCGCAGATCCATATCGACGGACTGGAAAGCATGGGCGCGGTGAAACGCGATGCCGCCGGCAAGCCCATACTCTCGCCGGTACAACGCACGCTGCGCATCCGCTACACCTCGCCCGCCCTCGATCGCGCGGACATGGTGCGTTTCTGCTACCGCCTTGTCGGCCTCGACAACGCCTGGATGGACGTCGGGAGCCGCCGCGAAGCCACGTTCACCAACCTCGACCCGGGCTCGTATCGCTTCGAGGTCATGGCGATCTCCGGTGCGGGCGTGAAGAGCGGCGCGCCGGCCGTGTTGTCGTTCCAGCGCGAGGCCGCCTTCTACGAGACGTGGTG
>NZ_JBQCFT010000294.1:0-26232 GCF_051958795.1 Luteibacter sp.
CAGAACGACCTGCGCACGACCTTCAGCCACGGCGAAACGACGCATACCGTCCTGCTCGGCTTCGACGTCGCGCGCACGCATGCCGGCGACAGCGGCGGCGGCAGTACGGTCGAGACGCTGGAGTCGGCGGACATCGACCGCAATGCGCAAATCGTGACTACGCCGATCGCGTTCAACCTGGAAACGGGCGCGCGCATGTCGGGTAAGTTCGGCTCGCTGGTAGCGCCCGTGACTACGGTGCAGAACCTCGGCGGTTCCTGGCAGACCAACGCCGGGCTTTATCTGCAGGACCAGATCGCGCTCGGCGAGCGTTGGAACATCCTCGCCGCCGTGCGTCGGACCACCTACCAGCTCGACACGCATTGGGAAGATGGCCTGCCGCGGCGCCAGCGCAAATCGCGCTGGGTGCCGAAGCTTGGCGTGGTTTACAAACTCACGCCGACCGTCGCGCTGTATGCCGACACGGCCGTGGGTTTCCAGCCGGATCCGCTGCTAGGCAAGGATGGCCAGCCGCTTCCGGCCGTGACTTCGCGGCAGGTGGAGCTCGGCGGCAAGTTCGATCTGTTCGACCAGCGGGCGCGGCTCACCGCGGCGCTTTACCGGATCCATGTCGACCACAGCGTCGACCTGGTCTCGCCCGAGCCGCCCTACTTCGCGACGCCCGGCCCCGGCCAGACCAACCGCGGCCTCGAGCTCGAGTTCAGCGGTAACATCGCGCGCGGCTTCGACGTGCTCGCCAGCCTGACGGAAGCGCGCATCCACAACCAGGATGACACCCGCCCCATCGGTACCCCGAAGCACCAGGCCGCGCTATGGGCGAGCTATCGCTTCGGCCAGGGGCCCGTGCAGCCGTGGGGCGTGGCGGCGGGTGTCCTCGCCCGTAGCCGCAGCCTGGGCCGCACGAGTGGCGAAGGCAGGTACTTCGGCATTCCCGGTCAGGCGAGCGTGGAGACCAACGTCTCGCGGTATGGCGAACACTGGAGGGTCACCCTCGGGGTGAAGAACCTCTTCGCCCGCACGCTGTACGCCGTGAACTTCGATGACACGTTCGTGCCGATCCGCCAGGGCCGTACCGTGCTGCTCACGGGCTCCTACGATTTCTGAAACGCCTTGAGCACGACCTCGCACGCCTCGCGACGGAACGCGTCGCGCGCGGGCCGGCCCGTGGGCAAACCCTGCACCGGGACGTCATAGCAACCGTGATTGCCCGCGACGCCGCCGTGGCGACGCCAGAAGCGGTCGTACGCCGCCGGGGTCACCCCTTCGCGCCGGTCCAGCGGATGGCTCGCCGCCGATACGCCGCGGATACGCGAGAACCCGTGGTGGGCCGCGATCGTGCGCACCAGCGCCAGAAGGAGCTCACGTGGATGCAGGCCACCCGTGGCGCGGGTGAAACGCGCGATCGCCGCGCGACCGAGGTAGGCCCACGAGCCACGCATCGACCCGACCAGCACGCCCTCGATCCCGGCAAAGGTCATAGCGCACGATGAGATCACTTCCTTGTCGCCGTTCAACAGGAACAGGCCGAGCTCGCCGCATGGGGCGTGCTCGGGTGCGCGGGCGTGCACATAGGCCACCTCGCCACCACCGAGCGGCAGGGTCGCGAGCCGTACGTCCTGGCCCTTGAGCAGGCGCAGGCGCAGGCGCTCGGGGAAGGCACGCGCGATGAAGCGATAGTGGGCCTCGATCAGGCGAGCGCGGTCAGCCAGGTCGAAGCGACGCGAGATGTAATGCGGCTGCGAGCGCTCGTAGAGCGCCGGATTCAGCTCCGCGGCGGCGCGCATCTCGCGCGAGGACCCGACCAGGCGCAACCAGGCAGCCTGGCGCGGCAGCGCACGCAAGGTCCGCCACAGGCGGCTGGCGCGGTTACCGGTGGGCGGAAAGCGATGACGTTGCGCCGCGCGGCGGCGCAGGTGCTCCAGCATAAGGCGCAGGCCGCCCGGGTGGGTCGCGGGTGGCGACCAGCCGAGGGGCAGGTCGTGAAGCGTGCGGCTGGGGGCGATACGAGGCTGCATCACCCCTAGACGTGCGGGGGACCCAAAATTGAAACGTACCCGCTTAGCGGCGCTTGCGCTGATCGCGCCAGGCCACCCACGCACCGACCAGGGTCAGCAGCGCAAGCGCGTACCAGGTCAGCGCGTACTGCAGGTGGTTGTCCGGGAAGGCGATGACCGTCAGGCCCCCGACCGGCGCATCGCTGCCATCCGTGCGGCCCGGCGCCGACGCGGCATCGGCGTCGATGAAATAGGGCGCCGCGTCCGCCAGCCCGGCCGACGCCAGGATCGCCGGGACATCACGGGAGAACCAGCGGCCACTGGCCGCGTCGTTCTTCTGCAGGAACGCGCCCTTGGGCTCGCTCATGCGGAGCAGGCCCGTGACGGTCGTATGGCCCACCGGCCCGGTGGGGCACGTGGCCTTGCCACCGCACCACGCAGGCGTCACGAAACCGCGGTTCACCAGTACCACCTCGCCGTTATCCCGGCGCAAGGGCGTCATCAGCCACGAGCCCAGGCCAAGCTCCGTGCTGGCGCGGACGCGCACGCTCTTGTCCTGCAGGAACGTGCCGGCCAGCTTTACGCTGCGGTATTCATCGCCTTCCGCGGAAACCTGCGGCCACTGGCCACGGCCCGGCGCATCCACCGGCGGCGCATGCACGCGTGCGTCGATCCGCGCGATCAGCTCGTGCTTCCACGCACGGCGGTGCACCTGCCAGGTACCGAGTTCCACGAACGCGGCAAACAGCAGCACCCCGAAGAACGCGAGCAGGCCCAGAACGAAGACGCCGCGCGGAGGGCGCGGCGTCTCGTGGTCTTTTGCCGCCGGTGCGCTCAAGGCAGGTTCTTCACCTGCTGGCTCATGTCATGCGACATGCCCGGCATCATGTTGGCATTCATATGGAACATGACCCAGATCGAACCCGACAGGGTGATGACCACCAGCACCAGTGTGAAGATCAGCGCCAGCATGTTCCAGCCACCCTCCGACTTCGTGTCCATGTGCAGGAAGTAGATCATGTGCACCACGATCTGGATGGCGGCAAAGGCCAGGAGCACCACCGAGATGGTGCGGGTATCCGGGATGACCTTGCCCATCACCAGCCAGAACGGGATGGCGGTGAGCACCACCGCCAGGAAGAACCCGAGCAGGTAACCGCCGAGGGTGCTGTGGCTGACGACTTCGTCGTCGTGGTGGTCGTGATCGTGGTGATCGTGCGATTCAGCGTGCGCGCTCACGGCAGCACTCCCATCAGGTAAACGAAGGTGAAGACACCGATCCAGACCACGTCGAGGAAGTGCCAGAACATGGACAGGCACATGATGCGGCGCTTGTTCGCACCGGTCAGGCCGAAGCGGCCGACCTGCACCAGCAACGTGATCAGCCACACGATACCGAAGGTGACGTGCAGGCCGTGGGTGCCGACCAGTGTGAAGAACGACGACAGGAACGCGCTGCGCTGCGGACCCGCACCTTCATGGATCAGGTGCGCGAACTCGTACAGCTCGATGCCGAGGAACGCCAGGCCGAACAGGCCGGTGATGATGAGCCAGGCCATCATCGTGCCGCGGCGGTTCTTCTGCATCTCCAGCACGGCAAAGCCGTAGGTGATCGAAGAGAGCAGCAGCATGGTGGTGTTGAGCGCCACCAGCGGCAGCTCGAACAGGTCCGCACCCGAGGGGCCGCCAGCGTAGCTGCGGCCCAGCACGCCGTAAACGGCGAACAGGCAGGCGAAGATGAGGCAGTCACTCATCAGGTAGATCCAGAACCCGAGCAGGGTCCCGTTCTCCGGATGGTGGTCCTTCGTCATCCAGAACTCGGTCTGGGTCTCCGCGACGGCCGCGGACGGGGTAGCGTGCATATCAGACATGGGCGGCAAGCTCTTCCGTACGGGCGATCTCGGTACGCTCCACCACGTCAGCGGGGATGTAGTAGTCGCGCTTGTAGTTGAACGTGTGCGTGATCGCGCTCACCAGGATGCCGAGGAACGACAGGCCGGCGATCAGGAACATGTGCCAGATCATCGCGAAGCCGAACACGAAGGCGAACGCGGCGATGATGAAGCCGGCGGCCGTGTTCTTCGGCATGTGGATCGGCAGGTAGCCTTCCGTGCGACGGGTGTGGTTGCGCTCCTTCATATCCCACCAGGCATCCGCCTCGTGGATGATCGGGGTGAACGCGAAGTTGTATTCCGGCGGCGGCGACGAGGTCGCCCACTCCAGCGTGCGGCCATGCCACGGGTCGCCGGTGACGTCGCGCAGCTTTTCCTTGTTCTTGATGCTGACGAAGATCTGCACGAGGAACGAACCGATGCCCAGGGCGATCAGCACGGCGCCGAGCGCGGCGATCTGGAACCAGATCTGCAGCGACGGATCCTCGAAGTGGTTCATGCGGCGGGTGACGCCCATGAAGCCCAGCACGTCCAGCGGCATGAAGGCGACATCGAAGCCGACCAGCCAGAACCAGAACGAGCACTTGCCCCAGAACGGATCCAGGCGGAAGCCGAAGGCCTTCGGGAACCAGTAATTGATGCCGGCGAACAGGCCGAAGATGACGCCGCCGATGATCACATTATGGAAATGCGCGATCAGGAACAGGCTGTTGTGCAGCAGGAAGTCGGCCGGCGGCACCGCCAGCATCACGCCGGTCATGCCACCGATGACGAAGGTGACCATGAAGCCCACGGTCCACAGCATCGGCACGTCGAACTGGATGCGGCCACGGTACATCGTGAACAGCCAGTTGAAGATCTTCGCGCCCGTCGGGATCGAGATGATCATCGTGGTAATGCCGAAGAACGAGTTGACGCTCGCGCCGGAACCCATGGTGAAGAAGTGGTGCAGCCACACCAGGTACGACAGCACGGTGATCACGACCGTGGCGTACACCATGGAGGCGTAGCCGAACAGGCGCTTCTGGCTGAAGGTGGAAACCACTTCCGAGAACACGCCGAACACCGGCAGCACCAGGATGTAGACCTCGGGGTGGCCCCATATCCAGATCAGGTTCACGTACATCATGGCGTTGCCGCCAAAGTCGTTCGTGAAGAAGTTGGTGCCTGCGTAGCGGTCGAGCGCCAGCAGCACCAGCACGGCCGTCAGGACCGGGAAGGCGGCGACGATCAGCACGTTGGTGCAGAGCGAGGTCCAGGTGAAGACGGGCATCTTCATCATGGTCATGCCCGGCGCGCGCATCTTCACGATGGTCGCGATCAGGTTGATGCCCGACAGGGTCGTTCCTACACCGGCCACCTGTAGTGACCATATGTAGTAGTCGACACCGACATCGGGGCTCTGCGCCAGGCCGGAGAGCGGCGGGTAGGCCAGCCAGCCGGTGCGGGCGAACTCACCCACGAACAGCGAGGCCATCACCAGCAGCGCGCCGGATACCGTCATCCAGAAGCTGAAGTTGTTGAGGAACGGGAACGCCACGTCGCGCGCGCCGATCTGCAGCGGCACCACGTAGTTCATCAGGCCCGTCACCAGCGGCATCGCCACGAAGAAGATCATGATCACGCCGTGGGCGGTGAAGATCTGGTCGTAGTGGTGCGGCGGCAGGAAGCCGGGGTTGCCGTTGAAGGCAATGGCCTGCTGGGCACGCATCATCAGCGCGTCGGCGAAGCCACGCAGCAGCATGACGATGCCGAGCACCATGTACATGATGCCGATCTTCTTGTGATCGATGCTGGTGAACCACTCTTTCCAGAGGTAGCCCCACAGCTTGTACTTGGTGATCACCGCCAGCAGGGCGATGCCACCCACCAGCACGCCAGCGAACGTGGCGAGCAGGATGGGCTCGTGATAGGGGATCGCCTCGAGGGTGAGGCGTCCGAAGATCAGTTGGACTAGATCAGGCGTTTTCATACCGGACTCGGCAAGCGTAATTCTTGGGGGGCGGCCGCTTAGAGCGGGCGTCCGGCGGGCGTCATGGCTTCACCACCGGCACCGCGGGCAGCGCACAGGGCGCCCACGTAGCGGCGGTCGTCGTCTTTCAGGCCAAGGCGCGTGCGGGTGGCGGCATCCAGCGAGGTCACGTTGTACGTGCCCACGATGCCCTGCCCGCCTGCCTTGTCCAGCGCCATCATGTCGCCGGTGCACATGCGGTTGGCCTCGACGCAACGGTTGAGGATGCGCTGGTACAGGCCTTCCGCGACCGTGCCGTAGTAATGCACCGGCTCGCGCTCGCTGGGCTGTTCCAGCTTCAGGTAGTCGTCGCGCTCGAGCGAACCGCCGCTGGCCTTGGCCTTGGCCACCCATGCGTCGAACTCACCCTGAGGCAGGCTGTGGAAGCGGAAGCGCATGTCCGAGAAGCCGGCGCCGCTGTAGTTCGCCGAGATACCCTCGAAGTCGCCGGTCTTGTTCATCACGGCGTTGAGCTTGGTCTCCATGCCCGGCATGGCGTAGATCATGCCGGCCAGGCTGGGGACGAAGAAGGCATTCATCACGTTGGAGGCCGTGATGTGGAATTCGATCGGGCGGTCGACCGGGGCGGCCATCTCGTTGACCGTGGCGATGCCCTGCTCCGGGTAGAGGAACAGCCACTTCCAGTCCAGCGCCACGACCTCGACCACCAGCGGCTTGACGCCGGCGGCGACGGGGCGGCCCTGGCCGATCTCATCGAGCGGACGATACGGGTCCAGCTTGTGGGTGCTGGTCCAGGTGATCGCACCCAGGGCGATGATGATCATCAGGGGGGCCGACCAGACCACCAGCTCCAGCACCGTGGAGTGGTTCCAGTCCGGGTCGTAATCCTTCTCGGCCGCCTTGCTACCGGCGCGGTACTTCCATGCGAACAGCAGGATGAGGAAGATGACCGGGACGATGATGATCAACATCAGCACCACGGAGATGAAGATCAGGTCCCGCTGCTGCCGGGCGATATCGCCGGAAGGGGAGAAAAGAACGGCGTCGCAGCCTGACAAAAGCAGGGCCAGGGCGGGGATCAGCAATCCGCGCAACATCTTCATGGACATTCGCATGTGGGAGCTACCGTGGGGACCCGAAAAAATACGCCGAAATTCACGTCAGGACCATAGGACACTTTGTCCCATGGGATCCAAGCCATGTGCCCCCGCCGGGGGTATGCTGTACCCAAAGCACTAGGAAGGGAGTTGTCGATGTCGAGCATTTCACACGCCCCTCACAACGCCGCTGAGGTCGCCGAGCGCGATGTCCGGCGCCAGCACCAGGCAAGCCACGCCGCCGTGGCGCCCAACGAGATCGCCGTGGGCGTGGTGATCGGCCGGGCCTCTGAATACTTTGACTTTTTCACCTATGGCCTCGCCTCGGTGCTGGTCTTCCCGACGGTCTTCTTTCCCTTCCTGAGCCAGGTCGACGGGATCCTGCTGGCCTTCACGATCTTCTCGTTCGCCTTCATCGCCCGCCCCTTCGGTACCACGCTTTTCATGGCGATCCAGAGGAATTTCGGCAGGAGCACCAAGCTGACGGCCTCGCTGTTCCTGCTGGGCACGTCGACGGTCTGCATTGCCTTCCTCCCGGCGAACCACAGCCACGGCTACACCGTCATCTTCATCCTCGGCCTGCTCCGGTTCTTGCAGGGCATTGCGCTGGGCGGATCCTGGGATGGCCTGCCCTCCCTGCTGGCGCTCAACGCCCCGAAGAACCGCCGCGGCTGGTTCGCCATGCTCGGCCAGCTGGGCGCCCCGGTCGGCTTCCTGATCGCCGGCTCGCTGTTCCTCTTCCTCAATACCCAGCTCTCCCATGAGGATTTCATGGACTGGGGCTGGCGCTACCCGTTCTTCGTGGCCTTCGCCATCAACGTGGTCGCCCTGTTTGCCCGCCTGCGCCTGGTCGTCACCGAGGAGTACACCCAGGCCATGGAGGAGTGGGTGCTCGAGCCGATCGGCACGATCGACCTGATCCACGCCCAGGGCTACAACCTGTTCATCGGTGCGTTCGCCGCGCTGGCCAGCTATGCCCTGTTCCACCTGGTGACCGTGTTCCCGCTCAGCTGGATCGCGATCAACCAGTCGCAGAGCATCAATAACGTATTGACCGTGCAGATCATTGGCGCGCTGGTCGCGGTGCTGGCCACCGTCGCCTCGGGCGTCATCGCCGACAAGGTCGGCCGGCGCAATACGCTGGGCACCATGGCCATCCTGATCGGCCTGTTCGCGGTGGCGACCCCGTTCCTGCTCAATGGCGGCCGCTTCGCCCAGGATACGTTCCTGGTGGTGGGCTTCGCCCTGCGTGGCCTCTCGTACGGCCAGGCGGCCGGTACCGTCACGGCCAACTTCGAGAAGCGCTTCCGCTACACCGGCGCGGCCCTGACCACGGACTTCGCCTGGCTGATCGGCGCGGCGTTCGCCCCGCTGGTCGCCCTGGGCCTGTCGCAGCGGTTCGGCCTGGTGGCCGTCAGCGCCTACCTGCTCTCGGGTGTGTTCTGCACGCTGCTGGCCCTGCGCATCAACAAATCGCTGGAGGCACCGCGGCCGAAGCCGGCGGCGTAACGTGCTGAATGAAAAGGCCCCCGCACATTGCGGGGCCTTTTTTTGTGGGCCAACGGTGTGGATGGAAGCGCGAAGCCCTAGGGCGCCACGGGGTAGGGTCCGTGTTCGAACACCTCGTCGTGGTAGCCCTTGGCGCCGATGGCCAGGGCCATGGGGCTGCGGAATTCCTCGCCGCGGCGCAGGCAGTCGAGCACGAAGGCGAAATCGCGCTTTGGCCGCCAGCCCAGTTCGTCGACCGCCCGGCGGCTGTCGTAGACCCGGTCGAGGGACGGCAACAGCTTCCAGCCTTGTTCGGCGTACAGCCGGTCCACGCCAGGGAACAGCCGGCGCACTACCGATGGCGCATCGGCGCGCAGCATCGCGGCGTCCTCGCGGGTGAACGGCGGCGGGGCTGAGATCACGTAGCGGCCGAACTGCCGGCTGGGCGCCTGCTCCAGCGCCAGAAGGTGGGCCCCGACGATGTCTTCGATGTCGGCACGACGGTAGAGCAGCTCGTTCGCCTGCATGTACTGCGTGCTGTACTCCGCACGAACGCCGGCGTTGTCATCGTCTTCCGGGAAGAAGCGCGACGTTCGCAGCACCAGCACCGGCAGGCCATCCTTGCGGGCCACCAGCTCGCACATGCCTTCGGCGGCGATCTTGGTCGCGCCGTAGATGTTCTTCGGGATCGGAGCCACATCTTCGTCGATCCAGGCGGCCGGCTGGCCCGGGGCCGGCGAGAGCGCCGCACCGAACGCGCTGGTGGTGCTGGTGAAGACGAACGCCTTCACCCCATGGGCCACCGCCGCCTCGAGCAGTGCCACCGTGCCGGCCACGTTCGTATCGACGAACTGCCGCTTGCTATGCGTTGATACGTGCGGCTTGTGCAGCGTCGCGCTGTGGATCACGCCGGTGACGCCGGCCATGGCATCGCTTACGAACGCTTCGTCCGCGATCGACCCCACGAAGTCGGTATGGGCCGACGGCTTGATGTCGATCCCGCGAACGTCGCGGTCCTCCGCCCGGAGCTGGCGGACCAGCGCCTCGCCGAGGTGACCCGCGCTACCGGTGACCAGGATCATCGCGTCACCACACCAGGTCGTCGGGAACGACGAACTGCTTGTAGAAATCGTCGTCGTCATCGTCCGGCGGCAGCGGGTCGCCCTCCTTGCGGCCGTGGTCGAGCGCGATCAGGTCCGGCGCACGGGCATGGATCTTGTCGGCTGCCAGGCGCGGGATCAGTTCGAAGCCCTCGCCGTGGCGGGCGATGGCCAGCGTGCCCGCCGCGAGCTGCGCACGCTGGGCGTCGCTGACGAGGATGCTGGTGATCTTTTCGCCATCGTTGAAGCGGTACGGCACATCGCCGTCGCGCTTTACCTTCATGACTTCGACGATCTGCCGCACCTGCGCACGAATTTCCTTGGCCTTCGCCTCGGCATTGCGCTCGGCGGCCAGCGCACGGTCACGCTCGGCCCGCTCGGCCTGGAGCTGGCGGGCATCGATCTTTTCTTCGGCAGGCGCGGCGGGCGCCTTGCCCTGGCGCTGCTTGGCCTGGTCGCGGACGATCTTGGCGGCCTTGTCCTTTTTGACAAGGCCGGCCTTGAGGAGCTGTTCCTGGAGGGGGTTGCGCATGGCGGCGTACCACGATGAAGCGGGAAAGACCCCTGATCATAGCGCCGTCAGCGGTATTCGACGTCCACCCGCACGCCGCGTTCGAAGGTTCCGGCGCCGGCCGGGCCGCCGGCTTCCCTCAACCGCACGGCGAAGTCGTAACGCTCGCCCGTGCCCAGTGCGGGTAGTGCCAGCGGTTCACCTGGGCGAACGGTGGCATGTGCGGCATCGCCGATTTCGAGGGCCACATGCTCGGGCCCGCCCTTGGGCAGCGAAAACCACGCCGGATGACCGGGCATGGCATCACCGGGAACGCCGAAGGTGATGTTCGCAAACAGACCGTCGGGGTCGCTGCAGCGCTCCACGCGCAGGTGGAACGCCGCACGTAGCGCGTGGCGTTCATGACGACGCTGGCACTGCCTGGCATAGCCGTCGCGAGCGCAAGCACGCCCGTACACGCCCGAAGGGCGCGAAGCATTCGGTTCATGACAAATCCTGGGAGACGGCCGCCGGGAGAACCGGCGGCCGAAAGAGACGCTTACGCCTCGTAACGGATGGTGTAGGTCACCTTGCCGTTGGCGGAACCGGCAGCCACCGTACCGGTGCGCTCATAGCCGACGTAATGGACGATCGTGGCCTTGTTGTCGACCACCGTCTTCTTCACCCACTTCTGGTTCGAGACGATGTCCAGCGCTTCTTCGTTCTCGTTGAACATCCGGATCAGCACGCCCTGCGCGGTACCTGCGCCAGCGTCGAGCTTGACCATGCCGGTCGCCGGGTCGACCAGTGCGCCCGGCTCGAAGTTCGCGTAAACCTTCGTGCCGTCGGTGCATTCGGCGTTACCGCCAACGAAGATGCGGAAGCCGACCTTCGACGGGACGTCACCGATCTTTTCGAAAGCACCGGCATTGACGCCACCGAGGTCGACCGTGAAGTCCGGGCCACCGGTGCCGTTACCGTCGATCTCGCACGTCACCGACGTGATCGAACCGGTGAACGTAATCGTGCCGTCTGCAGCGAACGCCGCCGGGGCAGCCAGGCCTGCGATGAGCAGGGCGGAAGAAATTACCTTGAGGTTCATCCAATCAACCTTTCTTTAGAAGTCCGTAGTCAACGGCCCACCATGGGCCGTCGGCCTGGGGTGACACGGGTCACCCCGCGCGACACGCAGCCGGGCCCGTCTACGCGAGCGCTGAAGAAAGTTTGTCGGATTACCCCTACAGGGGATATGGAAGTTTCCTCAAAAATCTGACTTTTTATGCGGGATACCGGCAAGACGGGAACTTGCGTGGACGCAGAAAATTCTCAACCGGTCGAAGCAGTCGATGTTGCACGCCGACGGAAACCACCGCGCGCGAACCACGCCACGACGATCGGCATGAGGACGAGCGGCAGGTTGCTTGGTCCCGGGATCCAGAACGCAAGCGCAAAGGAAAGCGTCGACATCAGCGGCAACGCCAGCGTGCGCCGGCGCATGGCGGCGATATCGGCATCGGCGACATCCGCGCGTACATGCGGCGCACGCAGCGCCGTCCGGAACAGGCGCCATTGCAGCAGGCCTGCGATGAACAGGTTGAGCGAATAGAACATCTCGGGAATGCGCTCCGTCGGGTGCGTACTCATGAGCGCCGACGAGAACGGCATGAAGGCAACCGACATCAGCAGCGCGAGGTTGCGCCATACGATGGCCGGGTCGAAGCGCTCGAGCATGCCGAACACGCGATGATGCGCGGCCCATAGCGCACCCACGACGACGAAGCTAAGCACGAACCCCAGGAAGTGCGGCACGAGGTGCCCGAGTGCCTCCATCCATGCCGCGTCACCGCGACCTTCCGGATCCGGTACATGGATCTCGATGACGAGCAACGTGATCGCGATGGCGAACACCGCGTCCGAAAAGAACGTCAGCCGTTCGAGTTGCTGCTCCTGCCCATGCGACATGGCCGGTCCCCCACCGTAACGTGAGGGCCGATCATCGCCTTGCCGGTGGTGCCGAGGCAACCACCGGCAAGGCGCCACGGTCAGTCGAGCGAGGCCGCCGGCCCGAAGAACTCGTATTTCGCACGGGCATCGGGCACGCCCAGGTCGCGCAGGGCGTTGCGTACGCTCTTCATGAACGGCTTGGGCCCGAGGAAGTACGCATCCATGGCGTCGGCACCCGGGAGCCACGCGGCCAGCAGGTCGCGGTTGAGGAAGCCGGTAGCGTGCGGCTCGGGGTCACCGTCGCGCGGCGCCTCGTAGCAGTAATAGCGCTTGAGATGGGGGTGCTCGGCCGCCAGGGTATCGATCGCGTCACGAAACGCATGCACGCCACCATGGCGCGCGGCGTGGATGAAATGGATCGGCCGCTGGGTGGCCAGCGCCTGCTCCAGCATCGCCAGTGTCGGGGTAATGCCCACGCCGCCGCTGATCAGCACGATCTCGCGCTCGCTCTCTTCCAGGGTGAAATGCCCGGCGGGTGGGAAGAGCTCGAGGGTGTCACCGACATGCAGGCGGTCATGCAGGAAGTTCGAAACGGTGCCACCCGGATGGCGCTTCACGCTGATGCGGTACGTCTTGCCATCCGCTGCCGCGGACAGCGAGTAGTTGCGGCGCACGTCCTCGCCATCCACCAGCACGCGCAGGCCGATGTACTGGCCGGGCGAGTGCGCGTACACCGCGCCGCCGTCGACAGGCGCGAAGCGGAACGAGGTGATTTCGTCGCTCTCCGGGGTCTTTTCGATGAGCCGGAAGGCGCGACCGTCGCGCCAGCCACCCGGCGCTTCTGCCTGTGCGTCGTAGATCGACGCTTCCGCTCCCGCCAGGATGTCCGCGAGCTGGCCATACGCTGCGGCCCACGCGTCGATCACGGCATCGGTCGCGACCTCGGCACCCAGCACTTCGCGGATGGCGCGGAGCAGGCAGCGCCCGACGATCGGGTAATGCTCGCGGCGGATGCGCAACGAGACATGCTTGTTGACGATCATGTTGACCATGTCGCCGAGCGCCTCGAGCTGGTCGATGTGCTTCGCATACATGAGCACGCCGTTCGCGAGCGCCCGCGGCTGGTCGCCGGTGAGCTGGTTGGCCTGGTTGAAGTACGGGCGCACCTCGGGGTTCTCGCCGATCAGGATCCCGTAGAAGTGCGTGGTGAGCGCCTCGCCGCCGGCTTCGAGGAGCGGCACGGTCGCGCGGATGATGGCCTTGTGTTCGCTGGAGAGCATGGTGGGACCTTTGCGTGCTGTCGTTGGGGATGCCCTTTCTTATCCACGTCCCGTGCCAGCCAGCTGCGACCTTTTTTGATCAATACGTTAGTGCCGGGCAGGGTCATAATGACCTCATCACGCCCGGGTCGATCCGACCCGCGATGGAGTCAGAATGACCACCGCCGATCCCGTCCTCACCGCGCTCCTGCCGCTGGTCGACGACCTCTCGCGCGACCTGCCGGAGGCCGAACGCTTCCGCCGCCTGCTGGAGGCGTTGCGCCGCCTGGTGCCTTGCGACGCCAGCGCGCTGCTGCGCCTCGAAGGGGGCGAACTGGTCCCGCTGGCGGTCGACGGGCTTAGCCTCGATACGCTCGGCCGGCGCTTTCCCGTCGAGGACCATCCGCGCTTCGGCGCGTTGCTGGCCCGGGACGAGCCCACGCTGTTCCCCTCGGATAGCCCGCTGCCCGATCCCTATGACGGCCTGGTCACTGGCGAGCCGCATCTCGATGTCCACGACTGCATGGGTTGCCCGCTCAGCGTGGATGGCAAGCCATGGGGCCTGGTCACGCTGGATGCGCTGGAAGCCGGCCGCTTCGGCGACGCGGACCTGGAGGCCGTGCGCGCCTTCGCCAGCCTGGCCGGCGCCACCGTCGCCGCTGCGGACCGCATGCGCGGGCTGGAGCGCGCCGCCGAGCAAGAGCACTCACGTGCGGAGGGCTTCCGGCTCGCTGCGAACCAGGCGCCGGTACGCCGGCTCACGGGCCTGAGCCCCGCGTTCCAGCGACTCACCGATGACATCGCCACGGTGGCGCACAGCGATCTCACCGTGCTGATCCGCGGCGAGACGGGCACGGGCAAGGAACTCGTGGCGCAGGCGATCCACGCAGCGTCGGCACGCGCCGATCGTCCGCTCATCGCCGTGAACTGCGCCGCGCTGCCGGAGCAGTTGCTCGAAAGCGAGCTGTTCGGCCATGTGCGCGGTGCCTTCTCTGGTGCCACGGCTGATCGCCGTGGCAAGTTCGAACTCGCGGATCACGGCACCCTGTTCCTCGACGAGGTCGCGGACCTCTCGCTCGGCGCACAGGCGGCCCTGCTCCGCGTCATGCAGAGCGGACAGTTGCAGCGGGTGGGCTCGGACCGCGAGCACCGCGTGGATGTCCGGATCATCGCCGCGAGCAACCGCGATCTCGCTGACGAAGTGCGCGCCGGCCGTTGCCGTGCGGATTTCTACCACCGGCTCAGTGTGTATCCACTGGCCGTGCCCGCGTTGCGCGAGCGTGGCAATGACGTTCTGTTGCTCGCGGGCGGCTTCCTGGACGAAAACCGCGCACGGCTCGGGCTGGCAGGCATTCGCCTTTCGAACGAGGCACAGGCGCTGCTGCTCGGCTGGCCGTGGCCCGGCAATGTGCGCGAGCTTGAACACACGCTGGGGCGCGCCTGCCTGAAAGGCATGGCGCGTGCTGGAAAAGGAGCCGTGCTGGTGATCGAAGGCGACGACCTGGATCTCGCGGCACCCACGACGGCCGTGGCAGACGCAGCGGACGCGCCGAAGCGGGAAGCCGATACGCTGCCCTTGCGCGCCGCGCTGGACCTCTACGAGCGCCAGCGCATCGAGGAAGCCCTGGCGCGCGGCGGTGGCAACTGGGCCGCCGCCGCGCGCGAACTGGGCATGGACCGCGCGAACCTGCGCCGTTCGGCCGCGCGCCTGGGCCTGGCTTAGCGGCCGATGTTACGCAGCGACTTGCCGCTCATCAGGTTGCGCTCGATCTGCTCCAGCGTGACGCCCTTCGTTTCCGGCACCAGCAGGAAGGTCAACACGATGAACACGGCATTGAGTGCGGCATAGAGCCAGAACGTCTGCGCGTTACCGATGCCCGCCATCAGGCTGAGGAACGAAACGCCGACGATGAAGTTGGTGCCCCAGTTCGTAAACGTGGAAGCGGCGATGCCGAAGTCGCGCCCCTTCAGCGGCTGCACCTCCGAGCACAACGTCCAGATCAGCGGGCCGGCCGACATGGCGAAGCCGACGATGAAGAACAGCAGCATGCCGACGGTGAACAGCTGCTCGCCGCGACCATGGATACCCAGGCCCATCATGGTGCCGACGACACCGAGGCCCACCGCCATCATCGCGAAGCCGACATACAGGATCGGCTTGCGGCCGAGGCGATCGACCAGGCCGAAGGCGATCAGCGTGGCGAGCACGTTGGTCAGGCCCACCGCGGCCGTGAACCACATCTGCGCCTGCGTGTCGTAGCCCATCTCCTTGAAGATGCGCGGAGCGTAGTACATCACCACGTTCATGCCGGTGAACTGCTGCATGGCCTGGAGCAGCATGCCAAGACCCACGGAGCGGCGGAAATTGGGGTTCTCGCGGAACATGCTCCAGCCGTGCTGCTTCGTCTTCAGCTGCTCTTCGATATCCGCGATTTCCTTCTCGACAACGCGCTCGTCACCGCGCAGCTTCGCGAGCACCACCTGCGCATCCTGCTTGCGGCCGCGCAGGAGCAGCCAGCGCGGGCTATCGGGAAGGAAGAACAGACCCACCATGAACAGCGCACCGGGGATGGCGATGATCCCGAGCATCCAGCGCCAGTTGCCCGTGCTGCTGAACGCCGGATCGGAAAGGACCGCCAGCAGGATGCCGGTGGTGATCATCAGCTGGTAGGTGGAGATCATCGCGCCACGGATCCGCTCGGGAGCCACCTCGGCGAGATACAGCGGCGCCGTGAACGTGGCAACGCCGATCGCCAGGCCCAGCACCACGCGTGCGGCGACCAGGCTGGTGGCATTCCAGGCCATGGCGCAGAACAGGGAGCCCACGATGAACAGCACCGCACCCAGCATGAGCGAGCGCTTGCGGCCGAGGGTTGCCGACATCCAGCCCGCACCGAGCGCGCCGGCGGCGGCGCCGAGGGTCATGCTGCTCACCACCCATTCGATGGTGCGGTCGGTGGCACCGAAATCCTTCTGGATGAACTGCTGAGCCCCGGAAATCACGCCGATATCCAGGCCGAACATGAGGCCGGCCAGGGCGGCGAGGATACAGGTGGTGACGATGGCAGCCTTGGGATGGGCGGCTTTTAATTGTTGTTCGACGGCGACATCCATCAGGAAACCTGCAAGGTAAGGAAACGATAAGGTGATTGGATTCCGCATCGTGTATTAACCCTGTCACCTGCGCGTCGTAACGACGTGATGTCCGCGACAGGTATGTGGATTGTGCATATCCGGCAAATAGGGGCCCGCCGACGGTCACGTGGTGACCAGGCGATGGTTGAAGGCCGCCCTAGGCAATGGCCGTGCCAGACGACCACCGTAAAACGCAGCATTCGCCAAGCGCTTTGCGTCGTCCGCTGTGGTAGCGTCGATGTGTTTATTCCTTGCGTTTCCTTTCCTCCACCTCCGTACACCGCCTTGAGTTACCAGCACGCTCCTTCCCCAACCGACGATCCCACCCTGACGACGCGCGACGCCGCGCGGCTGCTCGGCATTTCCGTGAGCACGGCCCAGAAGTGGATCGAGAGCGGCGCACTGGCCTCATGGAAAACCCCTGGTGGCCACCGGCGGATGCGGAGGAGTGCGGTCATCGCGTTGCTCGAGGAACGGACGGCGCTGGCGGCGGATCCGCTGCAGGCAATGTCCCCCGAGCTGCGCCCCGAGCGATCACCCGCCTACCCGGTACCGGAAAACGAAGCCGGCCGGCTGCGCGCAGTGGGTCGTTCCGGCCTGCTCGATACGCCGCCGGAGCCTGCCTTCGATCGCATCACCTGGCTGGCCAGCCTCATTGCCGGCGCCCCGGTCTCCACGGTCACGCTGCTGACGGCGCGCCGCCAGTGGTTCAAGTCGCGCAAGGGCACGGCCCTGGAAGAGACCCCGCGCGAGTGGGCGTTGTGCAACCACGCCATCATGGGCGATGACATGCTGGTGATCGAGGACGCGCGCCAGGATGCGCGCTTCCGCGATAACCCGCTGGTCACGGGCCATGAGCACATCGTGTTCTACGCGGGCTGCCCGCTGCGCAGCCCCGATGGCCACGCGCTGGGCACGCTGTGCGTGATCGACAGCGCGCCACGCCAGCTCAATGACACGCAGAAGGAAGGCCTGCGCGCCCTGGCGGATATCGCCGAGGACGAAATCCGCCTGTACATGGCCGAGCACGGCCGGCGCTGGGCTTAACCGGCGGGCGGCGCCCACGGGTCGTAGCTGCCGAAGTACCAGAGGCGTCCTTCCAGGTCGCGGGCGGAATAGCCGGCGCCGCCGTAGTCCTTCTCTTCGTAGTCGTCGATGATCGTCGCGCCGTGCGCCTTCGCGTGCTCGTAGTGGGCCTTGAGGTCGGCCACGGTGACACACGGGCACTGCGTTTCCCGGCCACCGATCTGGTCCGGCTGGACGATATGGTCGGCGAAAGGCGTTTCGGGGATCACCGAGCCCAGCATCACCATGCCGTCGCCGAAGGTCAGCTGGGCATGGACCACGAGGGTGGGATTGGTCTCATCGGTGTACACCGCGTGCTCGCTGAACCCGAAGGCATCGCAGAGGAAGCGGATGGCGGCGTGGGCGTCGCGGTAGCGCAGGCAGGGGATGATCGTGCTGGGCATGGCGGAGGCTCCCGGTAGGGGAGCCCACCATAGCGCGTTAGCGGCCGGCTGTTGTCAGGCCAGCTCGGCGACCGCGCGGCGCACGGTATCGATGCCGCCGGCCTGGGTGTTGGTGGCCTGGGCCACGTCGGAGACGCGATCGAGCAGCGTGCTCACGGAGCCGAGGATGTTGCGCATGGCCTCGCCGGCCTCGCCGCTGCGCTCGCTGCCCTCGCGCACGCGCTCCATGGTGTTCTCGATGAGCGCGCGGATATCGCGGGCGGAATCGGCGCTGCGCTGCGAGAGCATGCGTACTTCCTGCGCGACGACCGCGAAGCCCTTGCCATGCGCGCCGGAGCGCGCGGCCTCGATCGACGCGTTGAGCGCGAGGATATTGGTCTGGAAAGCGATGGAATCGATCAGGCCCACGATCTCCGCGATATCGCGTGCGCCATCCTGGATCGCGCCCATCGTCGCGATCACCGCATCCACCATCGCACCGCCATCGGCGGCGGAACGGCTGGCTTCGTTCGCAAGGGCATTGGTCGCCCGCGCCTGCTCGGCAATGGCAGGCACCGTGTCGGCCAGCTCGGTCAGCGAAGCGTGCAGGGTGCGGGTGGCGCGCGTCTGTGCGGTGACATCGGTGGCGTACTTCACCACCTTGAACGGGCGGCCCGCCATGTCGAGGATCGGGTTGTAGCTGCCCTGGATCCACACCTCGCGGCCGCGCCGGTCCACGCGGTGGTAGAGCCCGGAATCGTATTCACCGCGGCCGAGCTTTTCCCAGAAGGCCTGGTAGTCGGCGCCTTCGCGCTCGATGCGGTCGACGAACATGCGGTGGTGCTGGCCGATCACCTCGTCGCGCATGTAGCCCATGGTGGCGAGGAAGTTGTCGTTCGCGTCGAGGATATGCCCATCGAGGGTGAAGCTGATCACCGCCTGCGCCTTGTCGATGGCGGCCAGGCGCCCCTCCATGTCCGCCGTGCGCAGGCGCTGTTCGGTGATGTCGGTCGCGAACTTCACGACGCGCATCACCCGGCCGGCACGGTCCAGCACGGGGTTGTAACTCGCCTGGATCCACACCTCGCGGCCACCGGCGCCGAGGCGGCGATACATGCCAACGTCGGGCTGCCCGGAACCGAGGCGCTTCCAGAACTCGGCGTACCCGGGCGCTTCCGCTTCCGCCGGATCGACGAACAGGCGATGGTGCCGGCCGACGATGTCGCTGAGCTTGTAGCCCATGGCATCGAGGAAGTTCTGGTTGGCGGCCAGGATCGTTCCATCCAGCGCGAACTCGATGACGGCCTGGGTCCGGTTGAGCGCATCCATCTTGCAGCGCACGCCCGACCGCCCCACGCCCATGACGGCGCGAAGTCCTGCGATGAAACTGGATGCCATGGCCTGCCCCTCCCGGTGGAATGACCCTCAGGCGCTACTTATCGTCCCGGGAAGGTCCGTTCTTAATGGGGGGTGCCGAATTTACCCACAGGTTTGTGAAATTCATTTCACGCGGGCCTACTGGACCGCGCCGATCCCGAGCTCGCGCCCGTCGGACGCCCCGCGAGCGTCCACGACGCGCACCAGGAACCGGCCGGTGCGCTCGGGCGTCCACATCAGGACCTGGCCCGCCGGCACACTGCCGACATAGGCGTTGTCGACGAACCAGTAGAGCGTCCGCACGCCGGCATCGGTCGTCGCCGTAAAGGCGACCTTGTCCGCACCGAAACGGGAAGCGCGCACCTGGTAGGTACTGCCCTTCAACGGCGATGTGATCTTCGGCGGATCGCCAGGCGGCTGCCCGCCACCCTGGCAATCCGGCAACGGCGGTGGCGTGCGCCGCGGCATGCCCGCCTGCGCGAAGACCCGCGCCAGGTCGGAGGGCCAATACTCGTAAACCTCGGTGTGTGTCGTGCCCGGATCGAACGGCGGACACGCGGGCTTGCCGGTCTCGTTTTCGACGACCAGCGGGCGGTGCACGGTACTGACCTTGATCGGCGATTTGCCCGGGATGAACCACGTGCTCCCCACCTGCGGACACCAGGTGTTCGGCAGGTCGCCGCTCGCCAGGCAGATCGCGACGCGGCGCAGGTTCGGCGGATTGCGCCGTACCGGTTCGGCCAGCCCCGGGCGCTCGGCGCGCAACGCATCGGCGATGCGGAAGAACAGCGGTGCGGCGGCATCCACGCCGACAAACGCCGGGTTGCCCGTGCTGTCAAAATTGCCGATCCACACCACGAGCACGTAGGGACCGAACGCGCCGGCGGTCCATGCATCGCGGAAGCCCCACGAGGTACCGGTCTTCCAGTAGACGGGCAGGCGCGATGGCTGCGCCGGCACGGCGTCATCCGGCCGCGGGTTCTGCCGCAGCATGTCCATCACCATGAAGCTGGCTTCTTCGCTGAGCAGGCGCGTGCCCTTCGTCGCCGGTTGCGTCGCTTCCGTGCGCAGCGGGCGGAGTTCGCCGCGGTTGGCCAGCATGGCGTACAGGCTGGCGAGCTCCTGCATCGTGACCTCGCCGCCGCCGAGGACCAGCGCTAGCCCGTAGTGCTTTTCCGTCTGCATGCGCGAGATGCCCGCATCGCGCAGGAACTGGTAGAGGTTCGGATTGCCGAGGCGGGCCGCGACCTGCACGGCGGGAATGTTCCGGCTGCGTACGAGCGCCTGCGTCGCGGTCACCGGGCCGAGGAAGCGGCCATCGAAGTTCTCCGGTGTATATGGGCCGAAGGCGGACGGGACGTCGCGCAGCACGGTCTCCGGATGCAGGATGCCCTGGTCGAAGCCAAGTGCGTAGATGAAGGGCTTGAGCGTCGAGCCGGGCGAACGCTTGGCCTGCGTGCCGTTCACCTGGCCGAAGATCGCCGGATCGAAATAATCCGCCGAACCCACCATGGCCTTGATCCCCATGTCCCGCGTATCCACCAGTAACGCGGCGGCGTTGCGGATCCCGCGTGCGCCGGTGTGTTCCACGTACTGGCGCACCTGCCGCTCGAGGCTGTGCTGGAGGCCCAGGTCGAGGGTGGTGGTCACGCGCATGTCGTCGCCACCGGTGAGGCGGCGCTCCGCGAGCACCTGTTCCACGAAGTGCGGCGCTTCGAAGGGCAGGCGCGACAGCGGTCTTAAGCGCAACGGAAGGTCGAACAGCGGCCGCGCCGAAGCATCGCCAGGATGCTTCGCGATCCAGCGCGCGAACAGGCGGTCACGCGATGCGCGCAGGGCCTTGTCGATCACGCCGGTGCCATTGACGCTGCCGGGCAGGCCACGGGCCGGCTCCTGCGGGATCACCGCGAGGGTCAGTGCTTCCGGCAAGGTCAGCCGGGCGGGTGGCTTGCTGAAATAGGCAAGGCTTGCCGCGCCCACGCCCTCCACGTTCCGCCCATAAGGAGCGGCGTTGAGGTACGCCTCGAGGATGTCGTGCTTCGAGTACTGAAGCTCGAGCTGCACGGCACGCAAGGCCTGCACGAGCTTGCCGCCGGGGCTGCGCGTATCCAGGTGCCAGAGCAACCGGGCCAGCTGCATCGTCACGGTGGAACCGCCCTGGGGATTGCCATGCCGGACGTAGGTCACCCACGCGCCGCGCAACAGGCCCCACGCCGATACACCGGGATGCCAGCGAAACCAGCGGTCCTCATGCAGCAACACGCCATCGACGAGTGCTGGCGAAATATCTTCGAGCGGGACCCACAAACGGTAGCGATCGTCGCTCGCCAGGGTCAGGCGCAGCAGCTGGCCACGGTCGTCGTACACCGCCGTCGAGGAAGGCAACCACGCCCGTAGCGGATCATGCGGCCACCACCGGCAGCCGGCGAGCACGGCCGCGCCGAGCAACAACGCCACCAGGACGTTGTGCCAGCGCGGCCAGCGGAGACGAGACAACCACCGCTTCACGTCACGGTTTCGAGGACACCGTCAGCTTGCCGCCACCCGGTGCCGTCGCCTGCGTGCCGCGGTCGTACAGCGATTCCACCTGGGCCGGGGGAATCACGAACGTGCCTGCGTTCGTCGCCTTGATGCGGTAGATGAACTCCTGCACATCCTTCGACGCGTAGCCGTACACCACGACGCGATCCTCGCGCACGTCGGCGTACTCCGGCCGCCAGGTCGATTCCGGGTTGCCGATCGGTGAATGCCACGCCGGGGCGTCACTGTCCTCCGCTGCGTCGCCCTCGCCCTCACCCTCACCCTCGCCGTTGTCGGCTTCCGAGGTCGCCTCGTCGGACGACGGCGCCGCCTGCGCATCCGGCGCGGCCGGCGGCTGGATATCGAGCACGGGCTCGAAGCCGCCCGGGAGGAGATCGGTGATCGCGATGTTGTCCACGCCATCGTCCCGCGTGGCGCGGATGCGCACGTGCACATCCACCTCGTCACCCACCGCGAGCTTGCTGATCTCCTTGCCCTTCGTGTCGGTGTAGCTGCGCGTGATCTCCAGGCCATCCTTGCGGACCTGCGTGGAGGGCGCGCGGTCGAAGCCTGCCTGGCTCACCCCGTACCATGCCGTGCTGTCGGCATCGTTGACGAAACGCAGGAGCTGCGCCGTACCGGGGTAGCGTGCATCCAGCACCACGCCCTTCGGTGCGCCGACAGGGGTCACCGTTCCATCCTTCGCCACCGCGCCGATCGACAGCTTGTCGACCACGGCACCGCCCTCCTTCGCCCATGCATCCAGCGCCAGGATGATCATGCCGGACGACAAGGTGTTGTAGTGGCCCTTGCCGAGCGGGCGCACGAGCGTGTCGACGATGGAGGCCGACAGGTCCTTCGCCTGGTCGGGGAAATGCTTCGCCAGCAGGTAGAGCACCGTGGCATCACGGATGGCCGGATCGTAGTAGTCCCCGTAGGCGTAGACCTCATCCGTCTTGCGCAGCAGCAGCTTGCGCGGTCCGGCAATCAGGTCGGCGGCAACGCGATCCTGGTGCAGCAGGCGGTACGAAGCCGCGAGCCATGCCGCCGCCGCGTCATCCTTCCAGGTCGTCGCGTACGCCTCCTGCAGGCGGCGCTGGACGGAGGCGAGGTCGTTGGTGGTCACCACGCCCTGGCGGGTCAGCAGGTAGATCGCATAGGCGCGCTGGCGCATCTCGGCCAGGCTGTCGCCGCTGTCGTCCGCGGCGATCTGGCGCAAGGCCTTGTTCGCGGCATCCAGCATGTCGCGCGGCACGGCGACGCCGCGGTCGCTGGCTTCGATGAGGTAGTGCACCGCGTAGTCGGTAGCGAACGCATGCGTGTCCGGTGTCGCGGTCCACAGGCCAAAACCACCCTGCCCATTCTGACGTGCGCGCAACGTATCGAACAGCGCGGCCACCGGATCGGCAGGCGGCGCCGCATCATCTTCCATCCGTGCGGGCTTCACGTCACCGAACTCAGGGCGCTTGCCCAGGATCAGCGCGGGCATCGCTGCACTGATCACCTGCTCCGTGCAGTAGTGCGGGAAGTCGACAAGATAAGCGGCGAGGCCACGCGCCAGCACGACGGGCACGGTGGAGAACGCCGCATCGCGCCGGGCGTAGGCATCGAACATGTCGCGCAGGTCCGCCACATCGGCACGGGTGTGCGCATCGACATGGCCGAACGCAAGGTCGGTTCGCATCGCCGACGCGGGCCGCACCGACAGGTCCACGCCCTGGCGTGCCGACTTGCCGTTGGCACTGGCCGTGAACCCGAGGTGGCCCGAGCCCAGCTTGTCGGTGGCACGCACGCGGAAGATCGCCGCGCCCTCGCGCATCTCGCCGAGCGACAGGGTCTGCGTCGCATCGCCGACGACCTGCAGCTGCGGGCCGACCTTCAGCGTGACGGCGACCGGCACGGTCTTGCCGCCCAGCCCGGTGAGGTTGTTGGCGACGCCCACGCTCACTTCGGCTTCGTCGCCCGGCGCCAGCGTGGTCGGGACGTTGGGTGAAAGCACGAAGTCACCACGCACCGTCGTGGCGCCTTCGAAGGTGCCGATGCGCTCGGGCGATACGGCGACCGCCATGACGCGGAGCTTGCCATTGAAGTAATCCGGCACCTTCCAGCTGAGGTCGCGCGAGCCGTCCACGTCCACGATGCCGGACCAGAACGCCACCGGCTTGTCCTGCTTGCGACGGAACGGATTGAGCTGGCGGCCGATCGCGCCCTCCGCGTCACCGCCCGGTGCGGCCAGGGTGGTGAGCTTGGTGAAGTCGGGAATGATCAGGTCGAGGATCTGCGTCGTGCTGACTTCCAGCATGCGCTTGCGGAAGAAGTACTGCAGCGGATCGCCCAGCTTGTAGCGGGCGACCTGCAGGATGCCTTCGTCCACGGCGAACACGACGGCCCGCGTCGGCGTCGCCGAGGTGACATGGAAGGTGAGCGTGTCGCCCGGCTTCACCAGGTCGGGGGTCTCCACGCGCAGGCCCTGCTTGCGCGCGTCCATGTTCACCGAGAACGGCACCACGCCGAACGACAGCGGGCTCATGAAGATCTCGTCCGACGACGGATCACGGACATACTGGACGTTGATGTAGCCGTTGCCTTCGAAGCCCTCGGGCACCGTGATGTGCTGCACCGAGCTTGTCGTATCTGCGTGGAACCACGCATGCGCATACACCTTGTCACGCTCGATCGTGATGAGGCCGCTGCCGGCATACGGGGCGCGGATGGCGATATCGACCGCTTCGCCCGGGGCGTAGTCCTTCTTCGACAGGGCGAGCTGCAGCTCGGCGTTGCGCTCGAGGGAGCGTGACACGTTGCCCTCGCCTGCCACCGACCACGCCACGCGGTTCACTTCCTTGCCGTCGGCGTTCTTCACCACGAGGGCGAAGTTGCCGGGCTTGGTCGTCGGCAACGCGACATCCAGGCCCGCGGCCGGGATGGTCAGCGCGGTTTCCGAAAGCGTCGTCTCGCGCGCCTTGGATTCGTACTTGTAGACGCCCGAATCCTGCTTGGTGAGCACGGAGACGTAGCGGGTCTCGACGATGGCCTGCTTCAGCCCGACCAGCTCCATCCGCTTCGCTTCGGGATTGATCGCGACCAGGTTCACCTTGCGCTCGGCATCGCGCGCAACGCAGTCCAGGTTGTCCGGCGCGCGATAACCCACGAGCCAGTCGTTCGACGACACCATGCCCTGGGTGGCGGCGGCCACGCTGCGGCCACCTTCGGCCTCGTAGGCCTTGGCCAGGAAGTACAGCTGGTAGGTGGCATCCGCGTAGCGCGACAGGTCGAGCGGGAATTCCGCATGGCCCTTGTCATCGGTTTTCTGGTCGGCCAGCTTTTCCTCGAATCCGTCCTTGGCACGGCGGATGTCGTAGAAGTGGTAGTCCTTGAAGCTGGGGAACGACGGGAACGCGGGGCGCAGCGTCAGCGAGCCTTCGACGCGGCGGTCGGCCGCGGGCGTGCCGAACAGGTTCTGCACATCGACCAGCGCTTTCAGCTGGGCCGGTTTCACCCAACCCTCGGGCGTCGCGGCCGACAGCTTCGCCGCGACCTTCAGTCGGTCGGGCTGGAACTCCTTCACCTGCACGGTCGTGTCGCCGATCTGCGAGTACGGCTTGCCGTCCTTCGCGATGTACAGGTTCACGGTCCAGTTGCCGGTGGGCGAGGTTTCCGCCGTGGTGTAGTCGAGCTCGGCGAAGCCGGCCTGGTCCATCGTGACCGGCTGCTGGCGTACCGTGGTGCCCCGCGGGTCCACGATCTGCGCGACCAGCGGGATGCCGGCGACGCTGCGGGTCCAGGTGCTCGCACGCACGATCAGGCCGATGTGGAACTGATCGCCGGGGCGGTAGATGCCGCGGTCCGAGAACAGGTAGCCCGAAAGCTGCCCCGCGCTCATTGGGCTCATGTCGCCGCCGATGTCGAAGCGCGAGAAATCCAGCTGGCGATCGCGCGCGCTGATCGGCAGGAACGACAGGTCCTCGCCCAGGCGCACGACCACCATGGCCGGCTCCTTCTCCTGGGTGAAGCCCTCGAGGCCGGCGAAATGCGCATGGCCATCGGCACCCACCGCCTGGGTGAGCAGCGTGTTGCCATTCTTCGCGATGATCGACACCGATGCGCCCGACGCGGGCTGTCCGCTGCGGATCGACTGGACGTAGATGTCGCGGCTGCCGTCCGCGGCGCGCTTGGCGATCACGCCGAGGTCGGTGATCACCACGAGGCGCTGGTCGCTCGGCCATTCGTAGTTCCGGTAACCACCGTCGCGGTCGTAGCGTGCCGCCGCCTGGGCCGCCGCTGCCTCCGGATCGCCGCCCGCCTCGCGCCCGGCCGCTTCGCGTGCCTGGTCCATGGCCTTCTCGCGCTGCTCCTTCTCCCGCGCGGCATCGTAACCCTGCAGCTTCAGAAGGAACACGCCGCGCTTGCCGGCGGCCAGGTACTGGCCGACGTCGAAGCCCTCGTAGTGCGCCTTGCCGGGACCTTCGTCTTCGATCGGGATCTTCTTCACGAAGCGCTCGGTGATGTTCTCCTC
>NZ_JBQCFT010000295.1:0-10191 GCF_051958795.1 Luteibacter sp.
CCCCCCCCCCCCCCCCCCCCTGCGCTCTTTTCCCCCAACCCCCCCCCCCACACCTCGGGGGGCCGGCCCACCCCGCGGGGGGGGGCGCGCGGGCGGCGTGGGGGGGTGCCGTTCCCCCCCCCCCCCCCCCCCCCCCGCTCCCACAGGTGGTGCGGGTTACAACATCGCGATCGCGGCGGCGCGGCCGGAAGCCAGGATCTCTTCCGATAGCGCATCGTCTTTCGTCGCCCGCGACATCTGCAACGCACCGTTGATCAGCGCATACAGCGCGATGGCCTTTCCGCGCGCCTGCGCCGCCGGCAGCTCCGGCCACTGTTCGGCGAGACGGTTGACCAGGGTCTCCATCCCCTGCGCGAACGCATCCCGGACCGGCTCGGAACGACGCGACACGTCGCCCACGAGACTCGCGATCGGGCAGCCATGCTGCGGGTTGTCACGGTGCCGCGCCGACAGGTACGACTCGATATAGGCCCGCGTATTCCCGCCCGTCGCCAGGCGCTCGTTGAGAAAGTCGAGCCGCTCGGCCAGGGCATACGCCACGACCTCGCGCGCCAGGTCTTCCTTCGAACTGAAGTGGTTGAAGAAGGCGCCGTTGGTCAGCCCGGCGCTCTGCATCACCGAGGCGATGCCCTCGCCTTCGAAGCCGCGCTCGCGGAAGTTCTGCGCCGCGACCTCGATGATCCGCTGGCGGGTCTTCTCCTTGTGGTCCTTCGCATATCGCATGATTCACCTCGAAACATCGGCTACCTTGTCGGCCGGCACGTCCCAGCCACCACCCAGCGCACGGAACGCGCCCACCGCAGCGCGCGCATCATCGGTACGCACGCGAGCCAGCAGATCGCGCGAAGCCAGCAGCTGGCGATCTTCATCCAGCACCTCCAGCAAGCTTACGGCACCGCCCTTATACGCATCCTGCGCGGCATCACGGGCCCGGGCATGCGCCGCCACCTCGCGCTCCAGCACCGCATGCTGCGCCTCCAGCTGCGTGAGCGCCACGATCGCGTTCTCGACATCCTCGGTCGCCTTCAGCATCGAGCCACGGTACTTCGCCAGCGCTTCGGCGTTCGCCCCGCGCGCCTGCTTCACCTCGGCATCGACCCTGCCGAAATCGAACAGGCGCCAGTGCAGCCCCAGCGCGCCCTGCGACTGTAGGGCCGCCCCTGTGAAGAGCTTGCCGCTATCCAGGGAGGCGACGCCCAGCAGGCCCGAGAGCGAGACCTGGGGATAGTACTGCGACAGCGCCACGCCGATCCGCGCGTTGCTGGCGGCCAGTTCCCGTTCGGCGGCGATCACGTCGGGGCGGCGGCGTAGCAACGAGGCCGGACCACCCGCGCCATCCACGCCCGGCACGCTGAACGGCACGCCCGATGTGGCGATTTCCTTTGCATACGTGCCCGGTGCGGCGCCCATCAGCACGTCGAGGCGATTGAGCTGGGTATCCAGCTCGGCCTTCAGCGGCGGCACGGTCGCCTGGGCCTGCAACAGCAGCGCCTCGGCCTGCGCAACTTCGCGCTCCGTACCCAGCCCGTGCTCAAGGCGCAGGTGGACGAGGTCGACCAGCCCTTGCTCGTTCTGGATCTGTTCGTTGGCGATGCCGATGCGCGCCTGCGCGCCACGCACGCGGAAGTACGCGTCCGCGGCCTCGGCGACCAGGGTGATGCGCACGCCGGCGTGCGTGGCCTCGGCGGCCTGCCGCGCCGCACTCGCAGCCTCATCACCACGGCGCAGGCCACCGGCCAGGTCCAGCTCCCAGCTCGCACCGACGCCAGCGTCTTCGTACGTCTGGTTACGCTCGTACCCCGGCGTCGGGCTGGCCAGCTTGCCCAGCGGGCTGCGCTCGGACTGGCGCAGGCGCGCCGCGCTCGCATCGAGGCTGCCCTGCGGCAGGCGGTCGGCATGCGCGTGCTGGGCCACCGCACTGGCTTGATCGACACGCGCTTCAGAGGCCGCGAGGTCCAGGTTCTGGTCGAGGACGCGCCCGATGATGGTGCTCAGTTCAGGATCGTTGAACCCGCTCCACCAGGTATCCAGCGCCGGAGCAGGCGCCTCGCCCGCGCGCTTTTCAAGGGCGGCCTGCTCGTGCCACGTCGGCGCAACAGGCAGGCTCGGTTTCACATAGTCGGGACCCACGGTGCATCCGGCCAGGGTCAGGGAAAACACAAGGGGAAGCAGCTTAGTGCGCATCGGCGGAAGGACCTTTCGGGGGCTGCACCTTGCGCATCAACGGCACCATGACCGTGGCAAGCACAAAGCACAACATGATGGAAAAGAAGGCATCGCTGTACGTCATCGTCTGGGCCTCACGGAAGGTGAGCTGCCAGAGTTCGCGAAGTGCCACGCTGGAGGTCTGTGCCGCGCTATCCATGCTCGTGAGGAAGCCATTCATCGCTTCGTTCGCGGGCGTGAGGTGTTCGGCCAGGCGCTGGAAATGCAGGTTGGTGCGGTCGTTGAGGATCGTGGCGCACGCGGCGATGCCGATGGCGCCGCCGAGATTACGCATGGTGTTGAACAGACCCGACGCATGGCGCAGCCGCGCCGGCGCCAAGCCACCGAGCGTCAACGTCACCACTGGCGGCACGGCAAGCTGCTGGGCCGCGCCACGCAAAGCCTGCGGCAGCAACAGTTCGGTACCGCTCCAGTCGTGCGTGATCGGCGTGAACTCGAACATCGACAGCGCGAACATCGCCATGCCCACCATCATCAACCAGCGCAGGTCTACCCGGTTCGCAAGGAAGGTGTAGACCGGGATGGTGAGGATCTGGAACACACCCGTCGAAAATACGGCCTTGCCGATCTGGAATGCGCTATAGCCCTCCACGCGGCCCAGGAACAACGGGGTCAGGTAGATCGTCGCGAACAGGCCGATGCCGGTGACGAAGGAAAAGAATGAGCCGAGTGCGAAGTTGCGATCCTTCAGGGCGCGCAGGTCGACCACGGGGTGCTCGGCGGTGAGCTCGCGCCAGATGAACAGCACGCCGGCGATCATCGCCGTCCACGCGGTCGTGCGGATGACGCTGTCTTCCATCCAGTTCCAGCGCGGGCCTTCCTCCAGCGTGTACTCCAGGCAGCCCAGGAACAACGCCATCAGCACGATGCCCGCCCAGTCGCCGAGCTTCAGCAGGCCCAGGTCCGGCTCATCGATCTTCACCAGCGCCGGCACGGCGACGGTCACGAAGATGCCCGGCACCAGGTTGATGAAGAACAGCCAGTGCCACGAAAAGTTATCCGTGATCCAGCCGCCCAGCGTCGGCCCCAGCGTCGGTGCGAGCGAGGCCAGCGCGCCGATGGTCGCCGCGGCGATCACGCGCTGCTTGCCTTCGAAGAACACGAACGCCGTGGTGAACACCATCGGGATCATCGAGCCACCGATGAAACCCTGCGCGGCGCGGAACACGATCATGCTCTGGATATCCCAGGCGATGCCGCACAGAAGGCTGGTGAGCGTGAAACCTGCGGCCGATACGGCAAACAGCCAGCGCGTCGAGAACACGCGTGACAACCAGCCCGAAAGCGGGATGACGATGATCTCCGCGATCAGGTAGCTCGTCTGGACCCACGCCGTGTCATCGGCACCGGCGGACAGGCCGCCACCGATATCGCGCAGCGACGCCGAGACGATCTGGATATCGAGAAGCGCGATGAACATGCCCACGCACATGCTGGCGAAGGCAAAGATCTTCTGGCCCGGGGTGAGGTGCGCGACGGGGCTCATGGCGCTTTGGTATCGACGGTCGCCGTCACCGAAAGACCGGGGCGCAGCAGGCCCAGGTCACCGTCCTTGCCATCGAGCACCACGCGCACCGGCACGCGCTGGACGATCTTGGTGAAGTTGCCGGTCGCGTTCTCCGGCGGGAGCACGCTGAACTGCGCACCGGTGGCCGGGGCCAGCGACGCGATGTGGCCATGGAACGGATGGCCCGGCAGTACGTCGGCGCGGACCTCCACGCCCTGCCCGACCTGCATCCGTGCGAGCTGGTCTTCCTTGAAGTTCGCATCGACCCACAGGCCGTGTGCCGGCACCACGGCGAGCATCGGGCTGCTTGCGTTGACGAAGGCACCGACGCGGGCGCGTCGGTTGCCGATCGTCCCGTCTACCGGCGCGCGGACTTCGGTATACGAGAGATCCAGGTGGGCGCTATCCGCCTGGGCGTGCGCCTGCGCCAGTGCCGCTTCCGCCTGGTGCTTCTGCGTGGCGATCACGTCGAGCTGGCGGCGGGCCGCTTCCACGGCGGCACCGGCCTTCTGCGTGTCGGCGGCAGCGGTCTGCGCGGCGGCGCGGGCGCGCTGTGCCGCCTCAACCGAGACGGCGGAGCGGCTCACCAGGTCACCGTAGCGGGTGTCGTCCAGACGAGCGCGCTGGGCTTCCGCGTCCGCGGCGGCCTTGCCCGCCTCGGCCTGGTGGATGACGCTCTGCTGCAGGGCCGCCACGGCGTCGAGGTTGCGCAACGCGGCCTCCTGGGCCGCCACGGCGGCATCGGCCCTGGCGGCGGCGGCGCGATAGTCGCGATCGTCGATCCGCACCAGCAGGTCGCCCTTATGCACCGACTGGTTGTCGGTCACGGCGACGGTCTGGATATAGCCGGAGACCTTCGACCCGATCACGGTCACATCGCCGCCGACATAGGCGTCGTCGGTGTCCTGGATGAATCGGCCCGCGGTCCACCAGTGGGCGCCATAGGCGAGCACTCCAGCGAGGACGATGGCGCCGGCGGCGAGCTTGAGCGGTTTGCTACGCCCCGCCGGGACGGCGGGCGAATCGATGACAGCGGACACGGGGGCACCCTCGATTGTTGAATTACGTTCGTACTTCTATGATCGCCCGAACGGGATTCAAGGGGCCAGTGGAAAAAATAGTTCTACCCGGCTGAAATAAAAAAAGCGCCGACCCGGCTGATGGACCGGACGGCGCCAGGCCTGGCGATGGGGGATTCCGGGGGGACGCCAGGCAACTCCATCGTGCCCGGCCACGTGGGCCGCAAAGCGTGATGGCGGTCGCGCTTTGCCGGCGCCACCGTTTCTACATAGCGGTTAGCCTGGGCATCGAACCGGTACTTCATTTTGAACTGGCGAGTCCGTATGGGTATGCAAACGCCATGCATCCTTGATCATCAGGCAAAGCTGCTTTTCCCCGCGAGGTATCACAGCCGGCCATGGCCAACCCCAGAGATAGCGCAGGCGGCTCATGTCGGGCCGACCATGCCATCAAGGGAAACACCATGAGCAAGCTGAAAGACAAGGTCGCCATCGTCACCGGCGCATCGAAGGGCATCGGTGCGGGGATCGCGAAAGCGCTGGCGGCGGAAGGCGCCAGCGTTGTCGTCAACTACGCCTCCAGCAAGGAAGGCGCCGAGAAGGTCGTTGCTGAGATCAAGGCCGCCGGCGGCAAGGCCGTCGCGGTCGGTGCCGATGTCACGAAGGAAGCCGAAGCCGGCAAGCTGGTCTCCGCGGCCGTCGACAACTTCGGTCGCCTCGACATCGTCGTGAACAATTCCGGCGTCTACGAGTTCGCTTCGGTAGAGAACAACACCGAGGCCCTGTACCGCCGCATGTTCGATACCAACGTGCTTGGCCCGCTGCTGGTGACCCGCGCAGCGTCGCCGCATCTCGGCAAGGGCGGCAGCGTCATCAACATCGGCTCGGCGGTCACCCGCCTCGTCCCGGCGGAGAGCGCGATCTACACCGGCACCAAGGGCGCACTCGATGCGATCACCGGCGTACTGTCGCGCGAGCTTGGCCCGCGCGGTATCCGCGTGAACTCGGTGAACCCCGGCATGGTGGAAACCGAAGGCACCCATACCGCCGGCTTCATGGGCTCGGATTTCCAGGGCTGGGCCGAGGGCCAGACGCCGCTGGGCCGCATTGGCCAGGTCAGCGATATCGCCCCGATCGTGACCTTCCTCGCGTCGGATGATGCGGGCTGGGTGACGGGCGAGCTGATGCTTGCTTCGGGCGGTATGCGCTAAGCGCGAAAGCATCGCGGGCAAGCCCGCTCCCACCCAGTCGTCCCCCGACGAACTGACGTGGGAGCGCGCTTGCGCGCGATCCAGCTAGCGACGAATCAGCCGCCGGCCTCGCACTGGTCGTTGTCGCAGGCGAAATCGACCTGCAGGCCGCGACCGACCATGATGTTCACGTTCTTCCGCGTGTCGACGGTCTTGCCGTCGCGGTCGAGGGTGACGGTGTAGTTGCCCATCGGCAACGGTGCCAGCGTATAGCGGCCTTTCTTGTTGATTTCAGCGTGGCGCTGCGAGCCTGTGCTGCTGGTGGCGGTAACCGAACCACCGGCCGGGCCATGGCCAAAAATGCTGCCGGCGGTTCCCTGGGCACCGGCGACAGTGGCGGCGGTGGCAAGCAGGCTCACGAACAAAAAGCGGACTTTCACTTCAACTTCCCCTCTGGTTGGTCACTCACGGATGCTACCCAGCAGGCCCGTACTGCGGGGTTGCGTTTTACACATCAGATTGTTGAACGGAACGCACGCTACGGTGACTGCAGCGCTGGCGTGGTCTTCTCCAGGATCTTCATCGATTCAGCGTTCTGGCGCTCCCATGCCTTGATCTCCGCGGCCGTCCGCGGGGTCGTGTCGCGTCCCGGGGCCTGGCCGTCCGGACGGCTGATGACGGGGCGGGAATCGTCACGCCGTGCGCTGGCGCGCGGCGTGGACGGCCACGGACTTTGCAGGGCATCCTGCGTGACCGGAACGGGATGTCGCGGTGGCAAGGTCGTCTTGCGTACGAGATGGACGAAGACCAGGAGCGCGGCGACCGTCACGGCGATGGCAACGACGAACATGGCGGCGTCCTTCTGCTTTGCCCTCCGTGCCCTGCCCGGCCACGGTGGCAGCGCACTGGTGCCAGGGGTCACGGTGACGAGCCCGGTCGACTGCAGGCCCGCGTCGTCCACGGGACCGATCATCTCGCGGACCGCTGCACCATCGATCAGCGTGATGCCCGGAAAGCGCGCCGCCGACTCGATCGCCGCGCGGGTAAACTCACCCGACGTGACCAGGATCGCGCCCGTCGCGCCCGCGGTATGCATAACCCCGATGAGTTCATGCACGGGGTTGTGCGGCACCTGCAAGGCATTCCAGTGCTTGCACTGCACGACGATGAACGCATCATCCCTGAACAGCTTCAGGTCGATGCCACCATCGGTATTGCCGAACCCGCTGCCGGTGCCGCTGTGCTCCACGCGGTACCCCTGGCTCGCGTAGTAAGCGCCGACCCGTCTTTCGAAATCATCCCAGCCCACGCGGCTGAGGGCGTCGGACCAACGCTCGCTGACGCGCTTCGCGTAGCGGCTCATGCGGCGCACCCGGCGCGCACGGTATCCCTGGGGCGCCTTCCGGCGCCGTGGCGACATTCCATGCTGGCTCCCCTGCCGGGTGACGGCCCCCTTGGCCGACTGCCGGACGGGCCGATGTTATGCGCGTAACGCGTCATTGGAAAGGGGCCTCAAGCCCGGGGGCTGTTTCGGAAATATCTTGCTTCCCGTTCGCGCACCTGTCGCTTTGGTCAACGTCGTTCGCCCTTCGCAGACGCGACGCGAAAGCAGGATCTTTCACCGCCGCTTCTAGTGAAAGATGGCCAGATTTCATGGGCTGCGCTGCTATTCGCCACTTCGGCGGTGTACGAGCGAGAGGCCGCGATGGCACAAGTCGGCTACGGCGGTTCTGGTATTGCGTTCGCTCTTTCGGTATCCATGGTCGTCGCCAACGCCATCGTGCCGTTATAGAGAGACCCACATGACCGACTCCACCACCGTAGCCCCGCCCAAGCCTCGAGAGATGCCGGGCTGGCTCTTCGGCTTTTTCATGGGCATTGGCTTCACGTCCGCCGTCGTCCTTGTCGGTCTGATCATCGATCTCGCTCGCCGCTGAAGCGCCTGCTTAACAATTCCTTATCATCGTGACAGGCGCGTTTTGTGCAGGAATTCCCCCACCGGGCTTTATAGGATCGTGGTAAGTTCATCCAGGGACATGCCGGCCCGCCGTCATGTCCTGGAAGGAACACAAGCCAGTGCCCGCCTCCCCGGGGAGAGCGGTGGTCCAGCCAGGTTTCCTACGGAGTTCTTGCGATGGCACTCACCCGCCGCGAGTTCATCAAGCTGACAGGCATGGGGTTGGCAGCGTCCAGCCTCGGCATGATCGGCTTCGGGGCATCGGGGGTGGCGCAAGCCGCCGCCGTCCGCCCGTTTAAGCTCACCCACGCGACCGAGACCCGCAACACGTGCACCTATTGTTCGGTGGCGTGCGGCATCCTCATCTACAGCATGGGTGACAAGGCGAAAAACGCCAGGTCCAACATCATCCATATCGAAGGCGATCCGGATCATCCGGTGAACCGTGGCACGTTGTGCCCGAAGGGTTCCGCCCTGCTCGATATCGTCCATGCCCCTACCCGGCTCAAGGCGCCCCGCTACCGCGAGCCCGGCGGCACCGAGTTCAAGGAAGTCTCCTGGGACTTTGCCCTGGACCGCATCGCGCGGCTGATGAAGGACGACCGCGACAAACACTTCATCGCACAGAATGCCGACGGCACCACCGTGAACCGGTGGACCAGCGTCGGCATGCTCGCCGCATCGGCGTCCTCCAGTGAAACCTCCTTCCTTACGTGGAAGGTGGCCCGCTCGCTCGGCATGGTGGTGTTCGACAACCAGGCGCGCGTCTGACACGGACCGACGGTGGCCAGTCTGGCCCCATCATTCGGTCGCGGTGCGATGACCAACACCTGGGGCGACATCAGGAATGCGGATGTCGTGATCGTCATGGGCGGCAATGCCGCCGAGGCGCACCCCTGCGGCTTCAAATGGGTGATCGAAGCGAAGATCGAGAACGCTGCGAAGCTCATCGTGGTCGACCCGCGCTTTACCCGTACGGCCTCCGTGGCCGATTACTACGCGCCCATCCGGCCGGGAACCGATATCGCGTTCCTCAGCGGCCTGATGCACTACCTGCTGACCCACGACAAAATCCAGCACACCTACGTCAGGAACTACACCAATGCCAGCCTGCTGGTGAAGGACGAGTTCAGCTTCCAGGACGGGCTGTTCAGCGGGTTCAACGAGGAAAACCACACCTACGACAGGTCCAGCTGGGACTATGAACTGCGCGAGGACGTTTTCGCGAAGGCGGACGACACCTGGCAGAACCCGCGCTGCGTCATCAACCTGCTGAAGGAACACGTCTCCCGCTACACGCCGGAGATGGTGTCGCGCATCTGCGGCACGCCGCAGGACAAGTTCCTGCACATCTGCGAGCTGATCGCGAGCACCTGCGTACCCGACCGCGCCATGACCAGCCTGTTCGCCCTGGGCTGGACCCAGCACACCGTGGGCGTGCAGAACATCCGCGCCATGGCCATGGTGCAGCTGCTGCTCGGCAACATCGGCGTATCCGGCGGCGGCATGAATGCGTTGCGCGGGCACTCGAACATCCAGGGTCTCACCGATGTCGGCCTGCTTTCCAACCAGATGCCGGGGTACATGAACCTGCCCACGGACAAGGAAACCAGCTACGACGAGTACATGAAGACGCGGCTGTTCAAGCCGCAGCGGCCAGGCCAGACGAGCTTCTACCAGAACACCCGGAAGCTGTTCGTCAGCCTGCAGAAATCCCTGTTCGGCGACGCAGCCACCGCGGAGACGAACTGGGCCTATGACCTGCTGCCCAAGCTCGATATCCCGCTCTACGACATCATCAAGGCGTTCGAGATGATGAACAACGGGCAGATGACGGGCTACATCTGCCAGGGCTTCAATCCGCTGCAGGCGTTCCCCGATCGCGGCAAGATCCGCGCGGGCCTGAGCAAGCTGAAGTTCCTGGTCACGATGGATCCGCTGGACACCGAGACGTCGCGCTTCTGGCAGGACTTCGGCCCGCAGAATCCGGCAAAGCCGCACGAGATCCAGACCGAGGTGTTCCAGCTACCCGTGACCTGCTTCGCCGAGGAGAACGGCTCGCTGGTGAACTCGGCGCGTTGGCTCCAGTGGCACTGGAAGGCGGCGGACCCGCCGGGGATCGCGAAGTCCGACCTGTGGATCATGGCCGGGCTGTTCCAGCGACTGCGCGCGCTGTACCAGAAGGAAGGCGGCGCCTTCCCCGACGCGCTCATGTCGATGACCTGGAACTACTCGAACCCGTGGGAGCCCGAACCCGAGGAGCTGGCCAAGGAAATGAACGGGCGCTTCCTT
>NZ_JBQCFT010000296.1:0-25098 GCF_051958795.1 Luteibacter sp.
GTCCCTCGCGTGCGCAAGTGAGCGCCAGCGATACACCCTGGGCGCACTGGGCACCGGTGGCCAGCTCCGCCCCCGTTCGTTACGAATTCCGGCTGGCCCTGGCGGCGGGCAGCCGGTTCACGGCCACCCACGGCGGCACGCGCGATGCCGCGCTGGGCGCGCTCGCCCACCTGGCCAACCCGGTGACCGAGGTGTTCGAGAACGACCTCGGTGTGCACCTCACCCTTGCGGCGAACAACGAGCGTCTCGTCATCACCGATCCCGAGGGCGATCCGCTGCAGCACGGGGAACCCCGCACCGCCGCGGTCGAACTGATCGACCGCCGCCTCGGTGCCAGCGCCTACGATGTCGGCCATGCCCTGCTCGGCCCGGACCTGTCCGGGGGCGAGTCAGCCACGGGCACTTCATGCAGCGATGCGCGCGACGCCGACCTCTTCGCCACCCACAAGGCCGCGGCCTGGAGTGGCGCGGCCGATCCGGAGACCGCTGTCGCGGGCATGCTGTTCACCCTCGCCAACCAGCTGGGCGCACCGTTCCGTCCGAACGCGTGCTGGCACTGCCTGTCGTTCGACGGCGCCAGCATCGGACGCGTCCGCAACTGGCTCGGCTCGCGCGGCGGCCGTTGCGCGAAGAAGGTGCTGGTCGATGCGGCCGCGCCATGGATCAACCCGCAATCCTGGGAGGAGCCGCCAATGATCCCGGCGCGCACGCCCTTCTGGCTGGACGCAAGCGTCGAAGCGTCCGTGCCCGATCGGCGCCTCACGTACGCCTGGGACCAGATCGACGAAGCGCCTCTGGGCCCCGCCACGCCACCCACCGCGCGCAGCCGCCGCGAGTTCACGACCGCCCTGCCCGCCACGGCGCGCTGGATGGATTACCGGCTTACGGTGCGCGACAACGGTGGCGCCACCGCGACATGGTCCAGCCTGGACCTGCGCGTGCAGGTGATCGACACCGGCCGCCCCTTCGCGGTGCTGCCCATGGCCGATACTGCGACGGCTTCGCCGCTGGTCGTCCGCTGGGATCCCGCGGGCACGACGTCGCCGCCGCTCTCCTGCCACTTCGTGGATATCGCGCTATCGCGCGACGATGGTGGCAGCTGGCAGCCGCTGTCGAGCGGCGAACCCAACGATGGCGAAGCCAGCCTGGTGCTTCCGGAGGGTTCGGCGACCGAGCGGGCGCGCCTGCGTGTCGCCTGCGACTGGCGCCCGTTCTTTGCCGAGTCCGCGGAGCCTTTCCGCATCGGCTGACCGTGTCAGAGGCCGAGCGAGATTTCCTCGGCTTCCACGCCGGCCATGTGGATATGGTTCACGAACAGCGAAAACGCGAGCTTCCCGGCCAGGCCGTGCACGTGCTGCATCCACGGCGGCAGATAGCGCGGCGCGGCGATGTCACCGCTTTCGAAGTGCGTTTCCAGCGACATCACGTCGTGCAGGGCCAGCTTGCCGGCGAACAGGTTGCGCAACAGGTCGAGCCGGCGCTGGCGCAACGCCCAGCGGAAGAAGGTATGTACCGCGAGCAGGCCGGTGAGGTACACGTTGTCCTTCGCGAACGCCGCGCCGCCCGTGAGCGGCACGCCGCGGAACACCCGCTGCGCCGAATGGAAGCTATCCGCCACGCTCTGCCCGCATACGCGGAAATAGCGGAACACCTCGACGAAATCCGCGCCATTCATCGCCATGTCGATCGCCAGGATGCGCAGGCTGATGCGCTTGAGCCGGGAAATATCGATGGCGCCCGACATCAGTTCGGCGAACACCGCGAGGCCTTCCTGCGTTGCGGTCACGCGTGGCGACGTGCGCGCCAGTGAGGCCAGGACAGGCTGCTCGCGGCCGTTCAACGCGGTGAGCGAGTGGACGAAGGCTTCGTGCGCCAGCAACTGGTGGCGGTCGTACTCGGTAAAGCGCGCGCCGCCGCGCAGGCGGATGCGCGTCGCGCCCGCCGCGGCCTTGGCGGTGAGTTCCGGGTCGACCTCGACCGCGATCGTGCCCGGTTCGAAGAAGGCATCGAGCCTCGCCGTCATGTCGCGGCGGAGTTCCTCGGCGCTGATGTGGCCGGCCGCATCCTCCGTTTCCAGGTCGGCGCCGAGCTCATCGGCCAGGTTCACGAAATACGCCGCCGCGTCGAGATTGCTGCGGGTGCTGCCAGGGATAGCATCGCCCGGCCGCCCGTAGAGGAGCACCGAGGCGTCGGTCACGCCGTCGGTCCCGGCGGCTTCGAGCATCCGCGAGGCCACCCGCCACGATTCCGCGGTGCGCCGGAGGTAATCGGCGATGGGGTGGTCTTCGCCCGCCTCTGCCTCGATCGCCTCGAGCTCCGCCCGGGTCTCGGAGAGATCCGGCGTGTTGTAGTGGATGACCGGGACCGAGACGCGCCCCGCACTGAACTCCTCGATCAGCCGTTCCTCGACCGAGGCCGGCCACGACACCGTGGGCAGGATGCGGATATTGCGCACCGCAACGAGGAGGCGGTGGTCGAGCGCCGAAAAGCGGCGCATTTCGGGGGAAAGGGGGACGGACTCGGCCTTGGCGTGCATGCCCGGGAGTATAGGCCACCCCCGGCACGCGTTAGGAGCGTGTGCGGAACCCAGGCCTCACCGCGATGAGATGTACTTCTCGCGGCGGATATGTTGAACCGCCAGCCCATGCTCCTTCAGCGCCGCAAAGGCCGCGTCCACCATGTTCGGGTTGCCGCAAAGGTAGGCGATATCCCGCTCCGCGGTGGGCTCGAGCTCGGCCAGCATGTCCTGCACGTACCCCACGCGATCGTGGGGCCGCGGGTTCGGGCGGGGGCCGCGACTGAAGCAGGGGTGGAAATCGAAGCCCTCGTGCTTGCGGGCGAACGCGTCGAATTCCTCGCCGTAGAGCAGTTCACCCTCGTTGCGGGCGCCGTACAGCAGCACGAAACGGCAGCCGCGCGAGGCCATCAGCGCCTCGATCTGCGGCAGCATGGCGCGGTACGGGGTCACCCCCGTGCCCGTCGCGATCAGGATATAGCGGGCGTTCTGGTCGCCATCCATCAGGCAGAAACGGCCATAGGGCCCGCTGGCGTCGATCGCGCCGCCCTCCTCCAGCCCGCTCAACAGCGCGGTAGCCGCGCCGCCATCGACGTAGGAAACCGCGATCTCGATGCGCTGGACCGGGCCCGACCCATCGCCCACGGTGCCCACGGAATAGCTCCGCTTGGTCGGCTTGCCGTCGTCGTACTGGAAGTGGACCTGGAGGAACTGGCCCGGCACGAAGGCCAGGGGCTGGCCATCCGCCCGCTCGAAGGACAGGTGCCGCACCGAGGGGGCGAGCATGAAGCTGTCGGCGAGGCGGAGCTGGAATTGTTCGGCCATGGAAAGTCTCTGTTGACGCCAGGGAACAAGGTCGCCCGGCAAAGCCCGGTATAATAGGCGGCTTGTCATCCCGGCGCAGCCCATGACCACTCCTGCCTTACACGTCAAAGATTTACGGAAAACCTACGGCAACGGTGTCGAGGCCCTGAAGGGCATCTCGCTCACCGTCGAGCCGGGGGATTTCTTCGCCCTGCTCGGCCCGAACGGTGCCGGCAAGTCCACCCTCATCGGCATCCTCTCCTCGCTGGTCAACGCCTCCTCGGGCGATGCCGAGGTGTTCGGCGTCTCGATCCACAAGCGCCGCAGCGATGCCATGCGCCTGATCGGCCTGGTGCCCCAGGAACTCAACTTCAACCAGTTCGAGAAGCCGTTCGATATCTGCGTGAACCAGGCCGGTTTCTACGGCATCGGCCGCGCGGAGGCATCGGAGCGTGCGGAGAAGTACCTGAAGGAGCTGCGCCTGTGGGACAAGGCGCACCTGCAGGCGCGTACTCTCTCGGGCGGCATGAAGCGCCGCCTGATGATCGCCCGCGCGATGATGAACGAGCCGAAGCTGCTGATCCTCGATGAGCCGACCGCCGGCGTGGATATCGAGATCCGCCGTTCGATGTGGCAGTTCGTCAGCGGTATCAACGCTGCGGGCACCACCGTGATCCTCACCACGCACTACCTCGAGGAAGCGGAACAGCTCTGCCGCAACATCGCCATCATCGACCAGGGCCGCATCGTCAAGAACACGACGATGAAGAGCTTGCTGTCGACGCTGGACGTCGAAACCTTCGTGCTCGATGTGAACCGCACCGCGGGCGAACTGCCTGCCCTGCCCGGCGTCACCCTGCGCGTCATCGACGACCACACCCTGGAAGCGGAGATGTCCCGCGCACACGACCTCAACTCGCTGTTCGCCGCCCTGTCGGCGCACGGCATCACCGTCACGTCGATGCGCAACAAGGCCAACCGCCTCGAGGAACTGTTCGTCCGCCTGGTCGAGCACGGCCGGGAGAACGTCGCATGAGCAACCATCTCGTCGCCCTCGGCACGATCGTCCGCCGCGAGATCGTGCGCATCATGCGCATCTGGACCCAGACGCTGATCCCGCCGGCCATCACGATGACGCTGTACTTCGTCATCTTCGGCAAGCTCATCGGCAGCCGCATCGGCACCATGCATGGTTTCACCTACATGCAGTACATCGTGCCCGGCCTGGTCATGATGAGCATCATCACGAACAGCTACGGCAACATCTCGTCCTCGTTCTTCGGCGCCAAGTTCGGCCGCTTCGTGGAAGAGATGCTGGTCTCGCCGATGCCAAACTGGGTGATCCTGCTCGGCTACGTTACAGGCGCGGTTACCCGCGGCCTGGTCGTCGGCGTGCTGGTCCTGCTCATCGCGCTGTTCTTCACCGACCTGCACGTCGCGCACCCGATCACCACGTTCTTCTCGGTGTTGCTCGGTGCCACGGTGTTCTCGCTCGCGGGCTTCGTCAACGCGGTGTACGCCAAGAAGTTCGACGATATCGCGCTGGTCCCGACCTTCGTGCTCACGCCGCTCACCTATCTCGGCGGCGTGTTCTACTCGGTCGACCTGCTCAGCGAGCCGTGGCACAGCATCTCGCTGGTGAACCCGATCCTGTACATGGTGAACGCCTTCCGTTTCGGCGTGCTCGGCGTCAGCGACGTGCCCATCGTCACCGCCTTCGTCGTGATGCTGGTGTTCGTCGTCGGCCTCAGCGCCATCGCCCTGCGCCTGCTCAGCCGCGGCGTCGGCCTGCGGTCGTAAGCGGTGCGGGTCAACAAGTACATTGCCGAGTCCGGCCTGTGCTCGCGCCGTGAGGCGGATGAGCTGCTCCAGGCCGGGCGCGTCATGATCAACGATGAAGTCGTCGGCATGGGCGCCAAGGCGCTCGACGGCGATGTGGTGAAGGTGGATGGCGAGGTGGTCGTCGCCCGCACCGTCGCGCCGGAATCCGCAAAGAACCGCGGCGTCTACATCGCCCTGAACAAGCCGGTGGGCATCACCTGCACCACCGACACCACGGTGGACGGCAACATCGTCGATTTCGTCGACCATCCCCAGCGCATCTTTCCGATCGGCCGCCTCGACAAGGATTCGGAAGGCCTGATCCTGCTCACCAGCAACGGCGATATCGTCAACGAGATCCTCCGTGCGGAGAACCACCACGAGAAGGAATACCTCGTGGCGGTGAACAAGGCGGTGACCGACGAGTTCCTCTCCAGCATGGCGCGCGGCGTGCGCATCCACAACCAGATGACGAAACCCTGCAAGGTGCGCAAGATCGCGAAGTTCGGCTTCGCCATCACGCTCACCCAGGGGCTGAACCGGCAGATCCGCCTCATGGCCGCCGCGTTCGGCTACCGCGTCACCCAGCTGCGCCGCGTGCGCATCATCAATGTGAAGCTGGGCCACCTGAAGCCGGGGCAGTGGCGGAACCTGACCGAGGCCGAGCTGAAGGGATTGCTCCCGGAGCGCACCCGCTGGTGATCAGCGGCTTGTAGGCTGCGTCCTACATCGGACTGAGGCAATCCCTCAGTCGCAAAGCAGGCTTCCGCCGATACCGCGCGTCGAAGGACCTCCCGATACTGTGGCCGCCCGTCCCCACCGGGCATCCCCCACAAGGACGGAATTCCCCGACATGAAGTCGTTAGCAAGGCTGGCCCTCCTCGCCGGCATATTGCCCCTCCCGGCCTTCGCCGCCCTCGAACACCCCGTCACCGCCGATGTCTACCGCGAGATGCTCCGCCTGCGCGGCACGCCCGGCACGACCCATGCCGTCCCGTTCAGTGAAGCTGCGCTGGGGACGTCCGGCCTGCTCGCACAGATGCTGCAGGATCCCGCATCGCCCTACAGCGAGCTCGTCCTCGCGCCGGCGTTCACCAACGACGTGTGGTGGCCGGAGCTGGCCGACCGCGTGGCGGAGGGCCTGCCCTTCGATGCCACCCTGCAGAGCATGCAGTGGCAGCTCGGCCTGACAAAGGCTCGCCCCGGTATCGATGTCGACGTGAGCGCGGAACAGGTGCGCGCGTTCCGCGGTCGGGAGGCCGCGGCGAGTGCGGTGAAGGCTGGCATCTCGCCCCAGGTCTTCACTACGGCGCTCGACCGGCACGCCTCCCGTATCAGCATCGCCGCGAAAGAGGCCGTGGCGGTGATGCTGCTCGGCGAGCAGATGGCCGCGAACCCGCGCGATCGCTGGGAAGCCATGAATATCCGCGGCAACCTGCACGCCCGCTATACCGTGGGAAGCAACCGCCTGCCCGTGCTCAGCGACGAAGATGACGAGTACCTGATGAGCCTCGTCACCGCGGCCATCGCCTCGGGCACCATGAGCGTCGCCGACGGCGTGCAGCAGTTGCCCGCGGCGTACCGCGTCGCGCGCGCCGCCGCCGCATACAGGGATGCCACCGGATATGTATCTTCCCGTCCGCTGTGCGCCGCCGACGCGCCTGCACCGGGTCACTCGCGCGGTAGCGACGCGCTTGCAGAACCTGCACTCTGCTTCGTCGCAGCCACCGACCGAGGCGTGCTGGGCTGGTACCGTGAAGAGATCCACCGGGAGCACGAACGCCTCCGCAACCAGGCCGCGCGATCCGGCAACCACGACAAGACCGGCCTGCTGACGCTGCTGGGTATCGCACTGCCCGTGCTCGACGTTGCCGCGCTGGTCGAGGCGGCCGAGCTGTCCGTTGCGACCGAGATCGCCGAAACGAGCGCCCAGGCCGACGCAGCGATCGAAGCAGACGCCGCCGCCGCGCGTTCATCTCGTCTCATCTGCGGAGTACGCGCACGATGAAAACGTCGCTGCTCATCATGCCACTGGCGTCCATTGCCGCCCTGGCCGTCGCCTGCGGTGCCCAGGCACAAACGATCAATATCGCTGTCGGTTCCGGTCTGGCCAACGTGGCGACGGTGTATAGGGAATCGACCGTGATGGCCGAGGCGTATCGTAAATACGTCCAGGAGAACGGGACGAAGCTTTCGGGCAAGGAGGCCAGGGCGTTACGCGGCAAGCTGCGCGGAGCCACGGTGGCGCACATACGATACCAGCCCCCAGGCAACCGACCTGAAATCCTCGTGCACGCGCGTAGCGGTCGCTCGATCGAAGGCACGATCGAGCAGCTGACAGGTGCAGGCGGCGGCTCGGGCAGCTCCACGGAGGCGGGAGAAACCGTGAGCCCCACCGAACAGGCGCGGGATGTCGGCGAGGCACGCTACTACCCCGCCGATACGCCCACCTCCATCCGCGCGGTGAACCTGGAGAGAAAGGCGGGATGGGTCGTCCAGCCGTATCCTGGCGAAGACGGCAGGGTTATCCATGGGGGCGATGCGGAGCTCAAGGCCCTGCGCAACCTTGAATCCCGACTCGCAGGCAACCCCGCGCTACAGGGCGGCCGCCTTACCGGTTATGTCAGCAAGACCGTGTGTGAGTCCTGCACGCGCGCCTTCGCCGATTTCGCGGAGACATACGGGGTATCCGGCAATGTCTACCACCTGGACGAGACCACCGTGAACGGAGTGGCCGTGAGCCCTGGCCAGCAATGGTCGGGAACGCTCAGGCGCATGCGCACGGCCAATGTTGATACCGTATTGTCAGATGAGGTGCTCGAAGCAGGTTCGATGGACTGGTGGTCCACACCGTTCGAAGCCGCCCGCGTCGCCGCTGCCGAAGCTGGCGTGCTTGCCATCCCCGCGGCATGTGATTGAGGCACCCGGCGAGGCATGAAACGACGCACGCCATGGAGTGTTATCCGCGCGGTAATGGCCTTGCTGGCGATGTTGACGGTGCCTGTCAAGGCAGGCACCGTCATCGAGGCGATGCAGGCACAACGCGTCGCGCAACTGGGCATGGAAGCGTCGCTTGCCCAGGATGAGACTTGGTTCGCCAGACAAATGCTCGTGAACCCGGCATCGCCCTACAGCGATGCGGTCGCGCAGCCGTCGTTCACCAATGAAGCGTGGTGGCAGGCCGTGCTGGAAGCCGTCGGTGGTGACACTGGTGAGGAAGTGGTCCTGGCCCGCCTACGACGCGAGTTAGGTATGGAGCGCGCCCGTCCCGGCATTGACGTGACACCCGGGCCTGGCTTTCGTGATCCATTCGTCGCCGCCCATGCAACAAAGGCCGGCCTCGACGTCGATATCTTCTGGCGGGTGCTCGATGTGTTCGGCTATGACCTCGCGCCGCGCTTCGCGAGCCATGCCATTGGCCTGCAACTCCTGCGTGACGCGATGGCTACCGTCCCCGCCGAAAGGCACTTGGCCGCAGGTATCCGCGGTGACGTGCTGAGCCGGTTCATGCAGGCCCGTGTTCCGTCGGACCTCACCAGGCATGACCTCCGCTATGTCGAAATACTCGTTCAACATCGTCTGGTTCATCCGGGGCGCGACTCGCAGTTACCGACGGCGTGGCGCGTCGCACGCGCGGCTGCCGCGTTTCGCGACGCAGCCGGCTATGTCACCGGGGCACCCTGCCTGCCCGATGCGTCGCCCGATCCAAGACATGCCGGGTCAGGTGTCGCCGGCGACGATCGCGTTCCCTGCCTCGTGGCCGCCACCGACCGTGCCGTGCATCGCTGGTATATCGATGCATTGCGTCGCCCGCCACCGCGCGCGCCTTCACATCCCCACGGGCTGGCCGCAGTGCTCGGAGCGATCGGCCTGCTTCTTCCGCTGCTCGACATGGCTGCGGTGTTCGAGGTCGTCGAGGCGGCCATCGCCGACGACGCGGCATCCCTCGGAGCGATCGCCGACGACGACGCAAGCCTTTGGTCGGCTCGCGCGCACCGCCTGACGTGCCGCATACCGGAGTAACGAACATGTTGCTGATGAAAACCCTTGCTGGCGCAACGCTCGCCGCGCTCATCGCCTGCTCAACCGCGCGGGCTGGCAGCGTGAGAACGGACTACCTCGATATCGACGAAGGCTGCGCCACCGCGCTGCTTGAAGCGAGCAGCCAGCGCCACGTCGATGCCATGCGGTATATCGTGGCCGAGCGCTATCCGGGCACGCTTTCGGCGCGACGGTGGGAGGAGGTCGAATCCCACCTCCGCACGGCGACGCTAGCGCGCCTCGAGTATGAATACAGCACGGGCGGAGAGGTCGCGATCCGCGTCTACCATGCCCTGGGCGGGCAACCACTGGGTGCCGTGGCGCGCAATGCCTTCGAGGGCGAGATACCGGGTTCGCCAGAGTCACCGTCGTCCCCCGGCTGGAGCGACTCAGACGACCCGGCCGTCGCCACCTTCAGCCGCATGACCGATGAGGACATCGGAGCGATGGAAGCGCGGGACGAAGCAGCGTATTCGGGGTTCGACGAGAGCGACCTCCGTGCGCCCTTCCGGCCGGCTGGGCGGTCGGTCATGAAGCCATACTGGCACCAGGGACGATACCACGCGTTCGATGCCGAGCAGAAGGCGCTGCGGTCCATCGAGGAAGATATCCTCGATGGACGCATGCCCCGCGGCGGAACCGTGCGTGGACTGATGAGCGGAGCGCCTTGCGCCACGTGCCGCGAATCCATCAAGGCCTTCGCCGACACTTACGATCTGGATATCACGCTGAGCGGCATGTCATCGGCCGTGCCGGTGAGGGTAAAGGATGCGTTGCTTGCATCAGGCCGCGCGCGCATGAAGGGTCCGCGGCTGGTCGATGTCGCCAGCGGGCGCCCGCTCGTCGCGTTCGATGTGCTCGCTGGCGCTCGCGACGCGCAGGTTCGCGAGGGCCTGGGACCACTGGCACACGAGCGCGCATCGCAGGGCACGCGCTGGCAACGGCGTTCGTTCCGATTGGGTCCGCCGCCAGGGCGGTCGTCCGGCACGGATGTGCCTGGCGCCGCGCCCGAAACCAATCCGCCCGTAATCGGTCCGGATTGCTGAGATCATGATCGAACGCCCTGGTGCGGTCGCGCATGCGCACGATGCCGACATCGGTCCCGGCGAATGCCCGCCGCATCTGCGGCGGGCATTCGTTCTGTCTCCTGACCATGCCAGCCAGGTCAGGTCACTCCCGGGGCGCTGGATGCGGGGTCAATGGCAACGCCTGCTCTTCGACGCAATCAACCGCTCCCGCCGCCGGAGGGCCGCCAGGCCCCAGTTCCTGTCGAAGCAGGTTCATCTGGCCCCCGTTCACTGCTACGTGCACGCCGTTGACATATTGCTCGCGCTGGCGGCGGAAGCGAGTGTAGGCCGGTGAGTCCGGGCCGAGGTACGTTACGCTCACGTCGATGCCCTGGTTATCGGACAACGCCTCGAGCGCAGCATCGCAGGATGGGCATGGCAACTGGCTGCTGAAGCCGTAAAGAGCACCGCCAGGCGTCACTGTATCCGTTGCGATATCCAGTTCAATCTTCCGGGCAATCTTCAGTTCCGCATCACGTCGGCGAGCGTCGGGATAACGATCACCAGGAACAGGCGAGTGCGTCACGTCGGATCCGAACAACGCTTCGTCATCCCACGCCACCACCTCCTCAGGCGTGTAGGTCATGAATGCGCCGTATGGCAAGGTTTCCACGCCCGGTCGCCGGATATACGTCTCCCGGTGGAAATCGCTACGGCCCGACATGGCGTGATAGACACGCTGATGTTCGACGCCGTCACGCTGGTAGTAGTACGTGAAGCTGACAAAGGTCGCAGTCTCGAGCCGGCGACGGAAGCCCGCGAATTCATCGGTGTTCACACGTGCCCCCTGCAATGCGTGCCGATACCATCGCGCCGCCGGATACGCGTGGGCCATGAAGGATGCCCAGACGCGGGCGTTGACCGTGCCGTTCGTATCGCTTGCATCGACGACAAACTTGCTGACGGGGCGTGCCACCACCTCCATGCAAGCAAAGGTCGCGATCGCTGCAAACGCGACACTGGGAAGTTTGATGGATCTCATGGAGCGGCACTCCGGCAGATCAACAGGTTGGCGCGTTCCGTCATGCGCCAGGCATTGAGGTCATTCACGGTCCCCGCTTCGCTTTCCGCGGCCATCTGCGACTCGACCACCTCGGCGTGGTTTGAATAGTGCAATGCCTCGTCCCGGTAGATCGATGCCCAGGCCGGGCGCAGGTCGCCGAAATAGCGAATGAGCCGCGCGGCCTGCTCCGGGTCGGTGAAATCGCTGGGCGGCCGGCTCAGTTCCATCCTGCGTAGCGCACGATACCGACGATAGACCGCGCGGTCCGTGGCTTCCGTGGGGCAGATCGGCCGGCTCAGGTCCTCAGGCACGTGGCCGGCTACCGCCGGCACGAGGGTCCCATCACCGTTGCATGCGCGGGACCCATCGTTGTCGCCGTACTGGCTCGCGTGGACCATGCTGGCCCGCGCCAGCCGCAGCGGCGTCGGCAGCTCGCGATGACCGCCGAGGGCGGCACGGCCAGCACGCCAGGTCGAAAGCTCCGAGCGCAGGAGCGCAGCCAGGTACACCAGGTCGCTGTCGGGCATGTCGCGCAGGCTCCTGGCCCGTTCGAATCGCACAAGGACATTTGCGTCGATGCCGAGGCGACGCGCCTTCCTGGCATCCGTCGTTGCGACCCAGCCCTCGAGGATCTGCAGGCTCACCGCCAGCTCACTGCCCAGGGTGATCAATTTGCCGCGAGCATCGGCGAAGTTCACGGCGTTTGACCAGTTGTAGACCGAGACACCCGCCTTGGACAGGCTGGCTGCCCCCACCGCATTCATGTGGCCCGGCGTGGGGATCGTGGGATCCCGAAGCACCTGCAGGCCGGGCATCGCCGCGGTCATGCCAAGATCCCACGCCATCTGCCGGTGCAACGCCTGGTCGTCAGGCAGGGGAGCATCGCTGTTGCTGTGCAGCCGGCTTTGCACGCGGAGCCATGCCGCCTCTTCGCGTTCGCTGGGAACGATATAAAAGGGGGATGCCAGCGTGGAGTAGATATCCGGCGCGCGATTGAGATAGGTCGCGCGCAGGAAATCGTCCGAGTGGAAATCGGCCTCGCTTTCCATGCCGCGCATGCGTTCCAGCGTCCACAGGAGGTAGGTGTCACCGAGCTCCGGCGCGGCAAAGGTACGGTCATCGACCGCGTACGCGGGGCTGGCCATCGCGACGAGGATACCCATCGCGAGAGTCAAACGTATCCGTGGCGTCTTCATTGCGCATAGATCCTCGCGCAGGTGCCAGCGCTCGGTGGCGGCGTGGGATGTCCGGGGCCCTCGGGATGGCGGATATGCACGAGCACCGTGTCCATGAAGCGGTTCGCGATGGTGCGGAATCGCCGATAGGCTTCGCTGAGTTCGCCTTCGAGATAATCGACGTTGACATCGACGTTGTATTGGGCCGAGAACTGGTGCATCACGTGCTCGCACGAATCGCACATGGGCTGGCTGATGAAGGCATGCAGCGCGCCGCCCGAGGTGACGACCCCTGCCTGCATGTCACGCTCGATCGTGCGCAGGGCTTTCAATTCGGCATCGCGCTGGTGCTGACCACCCGGCTGGTCACCCTCGACCTCGGTGGCCACCAGGCTGCTGCGATCGCTGGTGCGGAGATGGGCGTGGATGCGCGTGCTGTCCTGCGCGATGAAGTCCGCCATGGGCCTCCCGGCGGGACCGAGTGCGGTGAACGGATTATCCGGGCCCGACATCGCGTAATACACGCGGGTCTGGCGCACACCGTCCTTCATGTACGTGTATTCGAATGCGCCGTAGGTAGCGGATGACACCGCGCGGCCGAACCGCTCGAACTTGGTTCGCGACACCAGGGCGCCGTTGAGTTCGTCGAGGTACCACGTGGCGGCGGCCTCCGCATGGAAGCGGAAGGCATCCAGCAACGGCGTCATGACCAGGTTCTTCGGATCGGTGGCGAACGCGCGCGTTTTCCATTCGGCAGCATGGATGGGCTGGGCGACGATGAACGACAGCGCGGCGGCGAAAAGATAGCGGCGCTTCATGAGCCGACCTCCTTATCGCAGAGAAACATGAGGCGACGCTGTGCATAGCGATCCGCGTTGCGGCGCGAAGACTCATCGTCGGCAACCTGGTCGGCGACCAGCGACTCCACGATCTCGACATGCAAACCGTACACCTGCAGGGCCTTGTCGAAGGCGCCGAGCCACATCGGCCGCATGGGGCTCAGGGTGCGCGCCATGCGGATGGCCGGCGCGATGACAAAGTTGGAGTGCGCGGGATCGACCTGCGAGGCCAGGTTCATCTGATACCAGGTCAGGATGGTGCGATCCGTCGCTGCCACCAGACACATGTGACGGGTGTTCTCCGTGGGTGCGATGGAGGCCACCCCCGCGCGCTCACGGCCACGGTCGGTGCAGGGATCTTCCACATAGCCCTGCATGTCACGATAGGTAGCCGCGACGCGTGCCACGCGCAGCGCCGTCGGAATCTCGCGTCGGCCGGCCGAGGTCATCTCGCCGGCATGGAACGTCGAGAGTTCCGCCTGCAGGAGGCGCACGAGGTAGACCAGATCGTAGTCGCGCAGGTCGGCTTCCGAGCGCGCGAGCATGAAGCGTTGCAGCACGTCCGCACGCAACCCCAACGATGCCCACTGGGCCTGGTCGAAGCACGCCAGCTTGTCGGCGAGGATCTGCGCAGCCACCGCGTAGCTTGCCGCGACCGCGAACGAGCCCTGGCCTGCAAGGGCAAGCGCCCTGCGGGCGATGTCCTCCGAGACCGCGGCCTTGGCCAGCTGCGTGCCGGCCCAGCGCGCACCCAGGTCGGGCGCGGGGTTATCCGCGTCGTCGACACCCGGATACCCGTTCGTCATTCCGAGATCCCAGGCGAGCGCTTCGGTCGCCGTGCCACGGGTGAGCGGCGTGCCGCGGTCGCTAAGCGTGGCGAACACACGGTTCCACACGGTGCCACGGAAGCCGAACGGTACCGCGCGGATGCCCGTGTAGATGGACAACGGCGCATTGACCATGTCGAGTGTCAGGCTCGCGTCCGCGACGAGGGCGTCATCCGCCGGCTGGCTGGCCAGGCGGTGGCCGACCCAGGCCGAGATGATGTCGCCCGCCGGGGGGCCGACCCGGCTGTTGGCGGTGGCCGCGCACGGTAGCGCGGCGATGAGGGTGAACGCAGTGGCTGCGCCCAGGCAAAGGGTTCGCATGGGATCTCCTTTTCGGTGCGAAGCCGCGGGCGGATGCCGGCGGTTGGCACATTTGAAAGGAGGCGGCGACTGACGGATACCGGAAGGAAACCCGTCGTGTCGTAGGTGATCTCGGTGGCCGATGTAAGTGTGCGCCTATAGACGCGACGCGTTGTGATCAGGTACCGCGCGGCTTCGCCCGATGCGTCGCCACTGCCGTCCACGGATCGTCGGGCCAGGGATGCCTGGGATAGCGACCCTTCAGTTCCTTCTTCACCTCGGGGTACGTGCGATCCCAGAAGCCCGACAGATCCTGGGTGACCTGGATGGGGCGCCCCGCGGGCGAAAGCAGGTGCAACATCACCGGAACGCGGCCATCGCCAACGCGCGGCGTATCGGCCAGGCCAAAGAGTTCCTGCAGTTTCACAGCGAGCACCGGGGGTGCGCCGGGCTCGCTTTCCTGTGCGCCGTACTCAAGGCGGCGCGTCATGCCGCTCGGTACGGTCAGTTCGTCGGGTGCGTGGGCGTCGAGGGCACGCCGCTGTTCGTAATCAAGCATCGCTGACATCGCGTCAGAAAGATCCGACGCCTGTAACGCCTCAAGCCTACGCTTGCCCGAGAGGTAGGGCGCGAGCCAGTGCTCGAGCGATCCCGCGAGCGCTTCGTCGCTGACATCCGGCAACCCGAGCTCGGGGCGCCAGCAACGCAGGGCTCCCATGCGGGCGCGCAATCGTCGCGCATGTTCGGTCCATGGCAGGCTGCCTATGCCGCGCGAGCGGATCGCCGACAACAGCACAGGCAACGCGTCGTCACCACTCACCGGCACCGGCCGGCGCGACACCACCAGCGCATCGAAGCGCCGTTCTTCGAACGCCTCGGCGATCTGCCGTGCATCGTCCCAGCGCAGGACGCGCTCGGTGACGAAACGTTCCGCATGCTCGCGTTCGAGCGTTTCCGGATCGAGCGGCGCCGCGGCATGGATCAGGCTATCGCGCGCTTCAAGGCGCAGGTCGACGACCACGAGCCAGGGCTCGCCCAGCAACGCGCTGTTTTCATGCAGGCGCGCGCCGCGCCCGTTTGCCAGCTGGTAACGCAACGGCTGTGCTTCGTCGCGGCGAGCCACCCGGTCGGGGAAGGCGTGCGCCAGCAGGTCGCCAATCGCATGGCTGTCCGGCACACCGCTCGCCGCGGTCTTGACGTTGAGCCGGCGGCGCCAACCCATCGCAGCCTTCTCGATCGCCGCAAGCGCACCCGTATCGGCGGATGCCAAGCGCGCCGCCCGACCGCCACCATCGCGCCACAGGTGCAACGCATGCACGCGCTGGCGGAAATCATCGTTGCGCATCGCTTCGCCACGCAGTGGCGAACGTGCTTCCGCCAACGCCAACAGATCGGCCACCAGCGGACGTTGCTCGATGGCGGCGCGCATGGCGACGGCGCCGAGACGCGGCGTGGCGCCCAGCGCGAGCATCTCGCGCCCAAGCGCGGTGATTGCGGACGCATCATCGAGTGCGCCCAGCCGGCGCAGCAGGTCGCGCGCCTGGCCCATGGCGCCCGCGGGCGGTGGATCCAGCCATGGCAAGGCATCGCTGCCCCACCCAGCGAGATCCAGCGCGAGACCCGACAGTTCGGTCTGCTCGATTTCAGCGGTGCGCGATGGCTCGAGGCGGCGGCTCTCCGCCCACAACCGATAGGCGCGCCCCTCGGCGACGCGACCGGCACGGCCCGCGCGCTGGTCGGCCGAGGCTTGTGAAATCGCCACGGTTTCGAGCCGGGCGAAACCCGATGCGGGATCGAAGCGCGGCTCACGGGCGAGGCCGCTATCGATCACCGCGCGGATACCCGGCAAGGTGACGCTGGATTCCGCCACGTTCGTTGCGAGCACGACCCGGCGCGAACCGGGATCCGCGGGCGAAAGCGCGAGCTGCTGCTCGGCCAGCGACAGCTCACCGTGCAGGGCCACGACCTCGACGGCCTCATCCAGCCGCTCGAGCATGTTGCGCACGCGCTCGATCTCACGCCGGCCTGGCAGGAACGCGAGCACGTCGCCCGGGTTCTCGCGCAGGGCGAGCTGGACGGTACGCGCCATGTGCTGTTCCACCGTTTCCTGCGAGCGTGCCGGTGGGTAAGCGATACCAACGGGAAAACTGCGGCCCGGGCTGCTCAGCCGCGGTGCGCCCAGCCATTGCGCGATGCGCTCGCCATCGAGCGTGGCGGACATGACGACGATGCGCAGCTCGGGGCGCAGGCTGGCCTGCACATCAAGCGCGAGCGCCGCACCCAGGTCACCCGCGAGATGCCGCTCGTGGAATTCATCGAACAGGATGGCGCCGACCCCTTCGAGGGACGGATCGTCCTGGATCATCCGGCCGAGGATGCCCTCGGTCACCACCTCGATCCGGGTACGCGGACCGATGCGGGATTCGAAGCGGATCCGGTATCCCACCGTGCCACCCACCTCTTCGCCCAGCTGCGCAGCCATGAACGAAGCGGCCGCACGCGCGGCTATGCGGCGCGGCTCGAGCATCACGATCTTCTGGCCGGCCAGCCATGAGGCGTCGAGCAGCGCCAGCGGCACCTGGGTGGTTTTGCCTGCACCGGGCGGCGCCTCGAGCACGAGGCGTGGCCGCTCCGCGAGCGAAGCGACGATATCGGGAAGCAGCGGAGTGATCGGGAAAACGGCTTGCATGCCCCGCTATGGTAGCAAGCCGTCGCCCGGTCGCCCGCCCGAACGGAAGGACCTGTGCTTAGCCCTCGTCCCGCGCTTTCCCCGTGAACGGCTCGAGGGAGCGGAACCGGCGCCGGTAATCGTCCGCGACGCGGCGCGCATCCTCGGCACTGGTGATGACACGCGGCGTGATCAGCACGATGGTCTCCGTGCGCTGGTTGTTGTCCCATCGGTTGCTGAAGAGATGCCCCAGCACCGGGATACGCGAGAGGCCGGGGACGCCCCCGCGCCCGTGGGCGCCCATCTCACGGATCAGCCCGCCAAGCAGGACGGTCTGGCCGCTCTGCACCGCCACTTCGGTCTTCAACCGGCGCTTCTCGATCGGCGCGTTGCCCGACCCGTTGGGCTGCTCGCCCACCTTGCTCACTTCCTGGGTGACCTCCAGGTACACCAGCCCGCCCGGATTCACCCGCGGCCGCACGTTGAGGATGACGCCGGTTTTCTTGTAGCTCACCTGCCCGACCTCGTTGTTACCGCCGAGCTGGGTGTTCACGTACGTCTGCGTCACCGGCACCTCGTCGCCCACGAGGATCTCGGCACGGCGGTTGTTCACGACCACCAGCGACGGCGCCGACAGCGTGCGTGCGTGGGTGTCTTCCTCCATGGCCCGCACGACCGCCTGCAGGTTGCGGTTCACGAACGAATAAAAAAACGTATCCGCGCCGCCGCGCTCGGGCGGGTTGCGCCCAAGGCCCCAGCCCTGCTTGTTGCCGGGCTGGGCGGGCTTGCCACTGCCACCGCTCCCCGCGAGCCCCTCGAGATACCACTGGACGCCGAAGCGGAAGTTGTCGCGCAGCGCCACCTCGAGGATCCGCGTTTCGATCTGCACCTGCAGCGGCACGGCATCCAGTCGCTCGATGGCTTCGCGGATCACGCTCCATTCCGCTGGCCGCGCGTGCACAAGCAGCTGGTTGTTCGAGTCGACGGCGGTCACGCGCAAGCCCCGTGGCCGCTGCCCGTCAGCCGGTGCGGATTGGTAAAACGAAGGATCGTCCGCTTCGCTGGATGCGCCCGAATACGTGGCATCGGAAGCGCGCGCATCGTCGTCCACGTCACCGGCCTCGCCACCGATCGTCGAACCCTGCAGCCCGGGCCCCACGCTGCCGCCCCGGTCCGTGGTCGCTGGCTGGTAGCCCCCATAGATCTGCCCGATATGGCGGGCGAGATCGGCCGCCGGCAGGTTGCGCACATCGTAGACGTACAACCGGGGCTCGTTGCCACCGCCCTTGTCGATCCGCTCGATCCACTCGCGCACATGCGTGAGGAAAGCCGGTTGCGTGGCGATGACGACGACCGCGTTGGTCCGTTCGATCGGGAGGAAGCGGACCAGCCCCGCGGCGGGTGAATGTCCCTTCGCGCCAAACACGGATTCCAGCCCGGGGAGGATCTCGGCGGTCGTGGCGTGGGCCAGGGGGAACACGCCGACCGACATGCCGCCGACCCAGTCGACATCGAAGGTCTCGATGCTGGCGGCATAGTTATCCAGTTCATCCGGCGTGCCGGCCATGACGAGCAGGTTGCGCGCCGGGTCGACGAGCAGCAAGGCATCCGCGGCGGCGAACGGGCGGATCAGCTTTTCCATTTCATTGGCCGAAACGAAGCGCAGCGGAAACAGCCGCGCCGCATGGCCATCGCGCGGGGCGGAAGCAGCCAGTCGTGGCACCAGCTGCCCCGCGACGGCGTCGCGCCGCGGCACGACATCGTACCGGCCCTGCCGTTTCACCAGCGCGTTGCCTGTCCACGCCAGCAGGGTCTCCAGGATGGGCAGGGCTTCTTCGCGACGGACCGGCTTGGCCGTGGCGAATGACACCGTGCCCGCGACGCCGGGCAGCACCGCGTAGTTCACGTCGAGCACATCCGCGAGTACGGCGCGCACAACCGCTTCGATCGGCTGGTTCTCGAAATTGAACGTCGGCGCATCGCCGCCCTGTGCGGGTGGCTTCGGCGTCGCGAGCGCCCGCGGCCGCACGAATCGGCCCGTCCCCTCCAGCGTGGACGCCACGGCGGCTTCGGTGGGGTGAAGGCCGGTCGCGTCGGCCACGGGCAGCGACGCCGGCACCGGCCGGCCAAGATCGGCGAGCGCCTCGCGCTCGAGGTTGCCCGCCAGCCGCGACGGCGTGGATGTACATGCGGTGGTCAGCATGGCCAGCATCGCGGCCATGCCCAGGGTGGTTCGTTCCATTGAACGTGCTCCTCTTTCCATGAGGGGCGCGGTAAGCGCCCGCTATTGCGTGTCCTGCTGCCGTTGTTGCTGTTGCTGCTGCTCGAGGCGGCGCTTCTGCACCGCCTGTTTCAGTGCCTCGATGCGCGCGCGCTGCAGTTCGGCATCGTCCTGCCGGGGTGGCGCGTTGCGCGCGCCGCCTGCTGCCGGCGGATGCGGAAGCGCGGGGCCAGTCATACCCGTGCCGCCCTGCGGCTGGATGACGCGGACGCCATCGTCGGCCGATGCCTGGGGCGGCTTCGGCGGCGAGCCGGGGGGCTGCTGGCCAGGTGTCGCCCCGGCCTTGGCGTTCGCGAGCGGATCCGGCGCCGCCACCTTCAGGGTGAGCTCACGCCGTTGGCCGCCCGCATCGAAAACGGCGCTGCGCGGCGTAAGCGAAGCAAGTGTCCAGTGCCCGTCCTGCAACGCGGCACCTTCCTTCACGCGAACGGTCGTGCCCTTGCCGCGATCGCGCAGCAAGGCCATGTGCAGGTCCGCGGTCATGATGATGCCGGTGAGTTCGAGGTCGCCGATATTGCTCGCACTGTCGTCACCGTCGGCCGCCGCGACGGGCTTGCGATCGGCCATGAACAGCGGACGCTGCCAGACCTCGGCGAACTGGCCGAGCGGACTGGGCGCCGGCATCGCCGCCGCGCGCATCGGCGGCAGGGCTTCGGGCGTGGCGGGTTCGTCCCAGTGCACGCCGCGACCCATGCCAAGCGCAAAAGCCGCCGTCGTGCAGCCCAGCGCAATTGCGATGCCGGCGAGGATGGGGGTGAGACGCCGCTGGCCGGCCGCGTTCATGTCGTCGCCTTCGCCGCGGGCGCGGCAGCATGGATAGAGCCGGATACGGTGAACTGCACTTCGAGCGGCGCACTCCCGCCGTTACGCGCGGCCACCGGGTTGCGATAGATGCTGAAATCCTCGATGAAGAGGTAGGGTGCTTCCGCTTCGATGTCGTGGAGCACCGCCGCCATCGGCTGCATCTGGCAGCGCAGGCTGATGTTGACGGTGACCTTGCGATACGGGTCGCCTGCCTTCTCCTGGCTGGGAACCGGCATCTTCTGCACGACGTCGCATGCACCATCCTCCTTGTGCGCGGCGGCGACATCCACGATCCGCTGCATGAGGCCGGCGGCCGCTGCATTGGTGTCGTCGCCGGAGAGGAACGCATCGCTGCGCGTCTGCCCCTGCTCCAGCGCGGCCAGCCGCTTTTCGAGTTGCGGCCGCTCGGCGATGGCGGCGGCGTAACGGCGCTGCGTATCGCGCAGCTCATCCATCTCGTCGCCCATCGCCAGCTGCGGTGCGACGAACCACCAGTGCACGAACAGGAAATAAGCGACGACGAGCACGATGGCCAGCAGCAACAGCGCTGCCGCGCGCGATTCGGCGGGTTTCATCTTGCCCAGGGCGATCATGGCGCTGCCGCCTTCGCGGTCGAGCCGCCGTTTGCAGGTGCCGCGGGTTTCGCCGCGGCCGCGGGTTTGGGCGTCAATGCCTTGGCCTGCATGTAGAAGCGTTCCTTGCCTGAGGTGGGATCCGTCTGGATGGTGCCCTGGAAACTGGGTTCACCAAGGGTCTTCGCGCCCTTCAACGCGTCGATGAGCTTGGCCGCCTGCGGGCTCTGGCCCTGGAAGCCGATCTGCCCGCTCGCGTTGAGCGTGAAGCGCTCGAGCCACGTATCGTCGGGCAGGCGCGCCGTGAGTTCATGCAACACCGGCAGCACCGCCGCCGATTCCACCTTGCGCCGGGCAAGGAAGCCGGAGGCTCCCGCGCTTTCCACCAGCCGCTGGCGCAGCGCGCCCACGCGCTTCGCATCGGCCTGCATGGATTCCACCTCGTCGCGCATGGCGTTGAGCGTGGCCTCGCGGTTGTGCAGCCAGCTGACCATCGCCACGATGGCGAGCACGACGATGCCCGCGGCGAGCGCCAGGTTCAGGCGCCGCCGGCGGTCGACGCGGCGCGGCGCGCGTTGCGGCGGCAACACATCGAGCCCCGCCAGCCCCGCCCCCTGGGCGACGTCGACCCGGTCCGGCGTGATGCCGAGCCCGGCCAGTTCGTCCAGCCATGGATCGAGCGCCGCGCGGGGCGTGGCCGCCAGTTCCGCGACGAACCGGCCTTCACCGGCGGATTCGCCCAGGTCGCGCACGCCGTAGTGGATATCGGAGGCACGGAACGGCGTCTGCCGGTCGAGATCGAACCCGGCGACCTGGCGCAGGTTGTCGCGCGCGGCGAACGGCATGACCAGCCTGCGCCGGAGGACCTGCGCCGCTGGCAGGACGAGCGCGATGTAGCGATCGGCCGGATCGCACGCGGCCAGCGCGCGCTGCAGCTCGGTGGCGCGGTGTTCCGGCGTATCCCGGTCGTCGGCCGTGGCGAGCGCAATCGACTCGCCTGCACGGCGAAGAACCCAGGCGTCCTTGCCGCGCTCAATGGCGTACCACTGCTGCCCACCGGCGAAGGCGTAGCGCAGGCGCGGTGGCGCAAGGGCCGCGAGTTCGCCACCCCACCAGCGAAGGAAGCCTGGCAACGCGCTGCCGCGCCACGCGCGGCGCAAGCGGTCAAGCTGTAGCTGGGAAGCATCCTGCAGGGCGGTCATTCAGTATCTCCTTCGCGCCAGCGCAAGATGGCGTAGGGTTGGTTGCCGGATCTTATCCCGCGGAGCCTGATCGTTGATGTCAGGGCGCTCCGTGTCCCGTCTTCGAGGATCGCTTCCGCGTGGATGGTATGGGTCACGCCGTTGCCGCCGGCGATGGCGGCGCCGCCGGCCTGCGTGCGAGCGGCGAGGATCGCTTCCGCGCCCGCGCCACCGAGGCCGGGGATGGCGGCTAGGGCGAGCGGTTGCGCGTGTTCGGTATTGGGTCGCTCACGCCCCGACCAGATCGTGATCGCCGGGGCGATCGCCGCCCAGGTCTTCGCGTCCATGCCGAGCACCATGCGTGCCTCCTCCACCGTCGCGAAGGGGCCGTTGCGTGGGCCGTAATCCAGCCCCGCGGCTTCGTACTGGGGGCGCTTGGCGCCATCGGGCAGCGCGGCGTCGCCAGGGCGACGCCAGTCCTGCACGGCGGCCGAAAGTTTCGCGGCGCGGTCGCCGTCGGCACCCGCCGCCTTGAACAGGCCGGTAAGCACATCGGCCGAGGCGGCGTTGAGATCGACCTTGCCGTCCTCGTCCACGATGGTGATGGACACCTTCGCATCGTCGAAAGCGAACGTGTACAGGCGACCATCCGCGATCCAGCGCGCCTGTGGGTCAGGCGTCTGCAAGCCGGCGATCGCTCGCATGATGCCGGCCTCCGCCGCGTAGTGCGCGCGGGTCTGGGCGAACTGGTAACGCGCCTGCAGCCCTTCGGTGCGGGCGAGCGCGGCGAAACCGCCAAGCATGATCGCCAGCAACGTGCAGCCCCAGAGCACGATGAGCAGCGCGACGCCGCGTTGTCGCCGCCACGCGTTCATCGCGCCACCGGCCCGCGCGAACCGCGCAGCAGCGAAAAACCATTACGGGATGCGGATGGATCGATACGCAGCGGGGCCACCAGCGTGGGGAAGACGGTGGTCCCATCCACGTCGAGTGCGAGCCGGACCAGCGAGGGCGTGCGTCGCCCGTCGCCCCACGATGCCGTCCAGTCGGTCGGCTTGTTCTGGTCATCCATGCCGCGGTAGCTGAAGGCGCCCTTGCGGATGCCGCGCATCAGCACCTGCGGCTCGCCAAGGGCCTTGGGCTCGCTCCCGTCCGGCGGTAACAGGAACAGGCTCACTTCAAGGCGGTAGCCGTCGCGGCTGTCGGCCACGAGCGCCACGGTCTGCATTTGCGGACCCAGGCGCGAGAGATAACCCGGCATCGGCGCGACGAAGGTCAGCTTGTCGGCCGCCCCCTGGAAAACAATGGGATCGCCGTCATCGGTCTGGTCGAAGGGCATCACGAGCGCCTGCGCGAGCTCGCTGCGCAGGTAGGCCTGCGCGGAGCGGATCTCGTCCATGCGTTCGATGGCCCGGTCGCCGCTGCGGACGATACGCCCCGCGGTGCTGATGCCGGAATAAACGCCCAGCAGCACGATGGAAAGCAGCGCCAGCGCCGCCAGCACTTCCATCAGGCTGAAACCACGCGCGCGGTTCATTGCGCCACCGCCTGGGCGCCTGAAAGGCGCAGGGTCGAGAAATGCGCGCGGCGTTCGTGGTCGCGCTCGCCCCAGAACACATCCAGGTCCAGCCGGTACATCCGGCTCGCGGCGCCGCTATCCGATGGCGCATCGCCCACGTCGAACGGCGATACGTTGAGCTGCCAGCGATAGGTATCGTCGAAGCGCCCCTCGCTGCTGCCTTCCTGCACGGGATCGACGATGAACGCGCCATCCAGCAGCGTGCGCGCCCTCAGCGCGGCCTGGGTGCGTTCATTCGCACGCGCCGTCAGGCTCATGGCGCTGCCGGCGACCTGCATGAGCGCGGCGAAGGCGATGGCAAGCACGGCGATGGCCGCGATGACCTCGAGCAGGCTGAAACCGCCTGCTTGCCGGCGGCCTGGCACGGTTCCCGGCCTCATTTCGGTGCCACCACGCTCACCGCGCCCGTGAGCCAGCCTACGTTGACATGCCACTCGCGCTGGCCGCGCTTCAGCGTGATGCGCCCACCGGTGGAACTGCCATCGGGGAAGAAGCGAATCCTTCCCGTGGTCGCGTTGGCCTGGTCCTCGCGCGCGCTGGTGATCGCCACCTTCATGTCGCGCGGCAGGTGGATATCGCCCTTGCCCGGCGGGTGATACGTGGCCGCCGCCACGTTGACTTCGAGCGCCTGGCTCTCGCCTTTGACGATGGCCTGCGTGCGCGTATAGCGCAAGGCGGCGGCCAGCTCGCCGCTGGCCGCGTTGACCCGCGCGCTGGCGAGGCCCTGGGTGACGGGAATGGACACCGCCGCCGCGGCCAGGCCGATGAGAAGGATCACGGCCAGCATTTCAAAGAGCGTGAATCCGCGCACGCGCATGGCCGTGATCCTGCCTGCTTACTGCCAGTTGCCGACGTCGGCCGAATAGCCTTCGCCGCCAGCCTTGCCATCCTGCCCGTAGAACACGAGGTCGTACTGGCCGTGCTCACCCGGGTAGCGGTAGCCGAAGCCATGGCCCCACGGATCCTTCAGATCGGACGGCTTCGCGTACGGGCCCTGCCAGTTCTGTGCGTCGGCCGGCTTGGTCACCAGGCCGTCGAGCGACGCCGGCGGCGTGCCGTTGTCGAGCGCGTAGTTATCGATCTTCTGAGTCAGCGTGGTGAGCTGCGCCTTGCCGGCGCCGTACTTGCCCTTGTCGACGTTCTTGCCGACCTGGGTGACGACGATGGCGCCGATGATGCCGATCAGCACGATCACCGCGAGCATTTCCAGAAGCGTGAAGCCGCGGGCGTGGCTGTGTCGCAGGATACGGGTCGAACGCATGGGCAGAACTCCTGTGGAACGGATCGGTCAGTTGATATTGCTTGTCAGGCTGAGCAGCGGCAGCAGGATCGCCGCCATGATGAAGGCCACCATCACGGTCATCACGATGGTGAGCGTCGGCACCAGGGCGGCGAGGAGCCGGTCGATGGCGCGCTTCGCTTCCACGTCGAACGTATCGGCCACCTTGAGCAGCATGGTGTCGAGCGCGCCGGCCTCCTCGCCCACCTGGATCATCTGCAGCGCGAGCCGGGGAAAACGTTCCGTCTGGGCCAACGCGCTACCGAGTCCGGCGCCGCCTTTCACGCGATCGGCGGCCTGCTCCAACGCCAGGTCGAGCGCACGGTTGCCGGTGACCTGCCG
>NZ_JBQCFT010000297.1:0-9054 GCF_051958795.1 Luteibacter sp.
ACCGCCGCCTGGCCCAGCCGGAAGTAATTGAAAAAGAAGAGTTCGTGGCGGGCCGTGGCCTGGTTTGCCCGGGCGATCGCGGTCATGGTCGGCACGGGCGTGGACACGTCTATGGCTCTCCGCCGGGCGGCCCCGGGGGCCTGGGATGACGGCCAGTATAGGGCCCCCCTGATACACGGCAACACGCGCGTACGGCAGGTGTGAACCAGGCCGCCCCTTTCCTTTGGGGGCGCCATCGTCGAAAATACGTGGCCGTATTGCGCCGTTTTGCGTAGTTCGCGTGTTATCCCCCATCCCCGCACCGGTCGCCCGCGGCCTGTGCGTGTTCACTCGCTTTTCTCCGTTCGCTCGAGGTATCGAATGAATTTCCACGAGTACCAGGCCAAAGAACTGTTCGCGAAGTACGGCATCGCCGTGCCCCCGGGCAAGGTTGCCAACTCTCCCGACGCCGCTGTCGACGCCGCCAAGCACCTTGGTGGTTCGCAGTGGATGGTCAAGGCCCAGATCCATGCCGGTGGTCGCGGCAAGGCCGGTGGCGTCAAGTTCTGCCGCAGCCTCGACGCTGTCCGTGATGCCGCCAAGGGCATGCTCGGCACCAACATGGAAACCTACCAGTCGGCTGGCCGCGCGCTGCCGGTGAACCTGGTGCTGGTGACCGACGCGACCGACATCGCGAAGGAACTCTACCTGTCGATCCTCACCGATCGTGACACCAAGGCCATCTCGTTCATCGCCTCCAAGCACGGCGGCGTCGACATCGAGCAGGTCGCCCACGACACGCCGGAAGACATCCACACGCTCGTGGTGGATTTCGTCGAAGGCCTGCAGCCGTACCAGGCGCGTGAACTCGCGTTCAAGATGGACCTGGAAGGCAAGCAGATCGGCCAGTTCGTCAAGATCATGCTTGGCCTGTACAAGCTGTTCAACGAGAAGGACCTGGCCCTGGTCGAGCTGAACCCGCTCGCCATCCTCGAAGACGGCAACCTCGCCGCCCTCGACGGCAAGGTCAACTCCGACGACAACGCCGAATTCCGTCACCCGGACCTGGCCGCCATGCGCGACCAGACCCAGGAAGACGCGGCCGAAGCGGCTGCCGTGCAGCACAACCTCAACTACGTCACGATGGACGGCACCATCGGTTGCATGGTCAACGGCGCAGGCCTGGCCATGGCGACCATGGACGTCATCAAGCTGGCGGGCGGCGAGCCGGCCAACTTCCTTGACGTCGGCGGCGGCGCCACCAAGGAGCGCGTGACCGAGGCGTTCAAGCTCATCCTCTCGTCGGACAAGGTGAAGGCCATCCTGGTCAACATCTTCGGCGGCATCGTGCGTTGCGACCTGATCGCCGAAGGCATCATCGCCGCGGTGAAGGAAGTGGGCCTGAAGATCCCCGTGATCGTCCGCCTGCAGGGCACCAACGTCGACCAGGGCCGCGAGCTCCTGGCCAACTCGGGCCTGGCGATCACGCCGGCCGACGATCTCAACGATGCGGCCCAGAAGGCCGTGGCCGCAGCGGCCTGAGGAGCGAAGTAACATGAGCGTCCTGATCAACAAGAACACCAAGGTCCTCGTCCAGGGCTTTACCGGCCAGCAGGGCACGTTCCACGCCCAGCAGGCCCTCGATTACGGTACCCAGGTCGTGGGTGGCGTGACCCCGGGCAAGGGTGGTTCCGAGCACATCGGCCTGCCGGTGTTCAACACCGTGCGCCAGGCTGTCGACCAGACCAAGGCTGATGCCTCGGTCATCTTCGTGCCGCCCCCGTTCGCCGCCGATTCGATCCTCGAAGCCATCGATAGCGGCATCAAGGTCATCGTCGCGATCACCGAAGGCATCCCGGTCCTCGACATGATGCGCGTGAAGAACGTGCTGAAGTCGCACCCGGACGTCGTGCTCGTCGGTCCGAACTGCCCGGGTGTCATCACCCCGGGTGAGTGCAAGATCGGCATCATGCCGGGCCACATCCACAAGCCGGGCAAGGTTGGCATCGTTTCGCGTTCGGGCACCCTGACGTACGAAGCGGTCTTCCAGACCACCAACGAAGGCCTCGGCCAGTCGACCTGCATCGGTATCGGTGGCGATCCGATCAACGGCCTGAACTTCATCGACTGCCTGAAGCTGTTCCAGGACGATCCGCAGACCGAAGGCATCATCATGGTCGGCGAAATCGGCGGCAGCGCGGAAGAAGACGCGGCTGAGTTCATCAGCCAGTACGTCAAGAAGCCGGTCGTGTCGTTCATCGCTGGCGCGTCGGCTCCCCCGGGCAAGCGCATGGGCCACGCCGGCGCGATCATCTCGGGCGGCAAGGGCACGGCGGAAGCCAAGTTCGCGGCTCTCGAGAAGGCGGGCGTCACCACGGTGAAGTCGCCGGCCGACCTCGGCAAGACCCTCGCGGGTCTGATGAAGTAATACCGCTTCGCTTCGGCGGAACGACGAAAGGGCCCCGCATTGGCGGGGCCTTTTTTTTGGTCGGTGATGCGCCGTGCGATCAATCCTCGATCGGCGGCCCTTTGTGCGGGTTCCATGCCGCGTCCGGGACCTCGATGGCGTACCGCCGTATACGGCGCTCATTCTCCGCCGAGTAGCGATAGCAGTTCGAGCGGAACACGGAGGAGGTCGCGAGCATGTTGCTCTCGCACCACCAGCCGCCGCGGTACTGCACTTCAGCCGCGGCGTGCGTGGCGCCAAACATGTGGCCCAGTTCATGGGCGAGGATGCGATACCGGCCAGCGATGCTTGCCACGGCGGCGTTGCCACCCTGCCAGGCCACGCCACCGACGCCTGGCGCGGGCGCCGCGAGGGTGACCAGGACGTACTTGCGCAGGTGGCTGTCGTCCAGGTCTTCATCGCCTGCCCATTGCTCGACGACAGTCATCCAGTCGAGCAGCACGTGCCCGTGCATGTAGGGCATGTCCGACAGGCCCTGGATGGGTGGGTGGTAGCGAACGTCAACGCGTGCGAACGGCAGGATGCGGAGCGCGTCTGAGAGCCACCACGCCACGTAGCCAGCGTGGACCGCCTCGCGAGTCATGTATCCGGTGACATCGTTGTGCACGAACATGTGGATATCCACTGTCTGCGGCTCACCAGGTGTCTCCGCGCTGCGCCGGACGCGTTCGCGTGTCGGGTCTCCTCGCTGAACTGCGAGAGGCTCGGGCAACTCGTGCGATGCGGCACCATCCTCCATTTCGAACACGCGCGTTTCCACGTCTTCACCATCGGCCAGGGTGATGTCGAGCCTGCGGCCACCGCGCGTCAGTACGGCCGGCCGCCCGTTGAGCGTGGCGCGGTACATGCGGGCCGGCGGCGCATCGCCGAAATAGACCGACGCAGGAATGGCCTCGTTGACCGATAGCTGCTCTTCACCGTTGCCCGTTGCGCCGTCATCCCGCGGATGGGTGGGTGGCAGCGCGATGATCGCGGGAAGCCCGGCGGCGACACTCCGGTCGAAATCCCGGATGACTGCCTTGTCGACCGTGGCAGGCGCTGGGGTGGAAATGATGAGGGCGAGCAGGAAGATGCCAATCCGTTGGCGCATGGGTGTTCCTCTAGGGCGGTGGCGTAGCTTAGGCGACGCGCAGCGCCGTCCGGCGCCGAACTGCCGCGCGCGAGTCCGAGGACTACACGTGTTTGGGAAAACGTCGCGTGCGCACTGCGGCGTGCGCTATCCACAGGTTGTGTGGATACCCTCTGCACAAGCGTGTGTATAAGTCGCACGGCGCCTTCGGCAACAAGCACTTGGGTTGTGCTGCTGACGCTTTGACCAGCCCATGGGATTCATCCACAGCCTGTGTGGATACGCGCTGCATAAGCATGTGCATAAGTCGCGCCTGGGCTTTGGCGACAACGACTTGCGTTGCGCTGGTCAATCCGTGCGCAGCGGGGCGCGTGGATGCGTGCGCCGATATCCACAGGGAATGTGGGTATCCGATGCATAACAGTGTGGATAAGTCGCGTCTCACAAGGTGAGACAACGACTTGCGTCGGCGTGGTCAATGCGTGACCACATGGCGAGCCAGGCCATCGCGCGCAAGCGCGCTCCCACAGTGACGAGCCACGGCCAGGTCGAACCTACCCCTGGGGGAGCGCGCTTGCGCGCGATGGTTTCGCGACAGCGCCCCGATATCCACAGCGAATGTGGACAGCACCTGCATAAGCATGTGCATAACTCGCAACGCGCCTTCACCGACAACCACTTGCATTGCACTGGTCAATCTCTGCCCAGATGGATGTGCGCAAGTGCGTCGATATCCACAGGGTGTGTGGGTATCAACTGCATAACAGTGTGGATAACCCGCATCTCATATGTTGCGACAACGACTTGCGTTGTACTGGTCAATGCGTGCTCAGCGTGGCGCGAGCATCGCCGCGGTGATGCCTGTATCGGCGAGGTGCGTGGGCATGGCCTGGCCAAGGATGATCGACGCGCACGCTTCCGCCATCGCCGCGCTGGTCTGGATGCCGTAGCCGCCTTGTGCCGCGAGCCAGAAGAAGCCGGGTGCGTCGTGGGCGAAGCCGCCGACGAGGTCGCCGTCGGGTACGAAGCTGCGCAGGCCGGCCCAGGTGCGCGTGGGCCGGCGGATGCTCATCGTGGTGGCTTCCTCGATCCGGTGGATGCCGAGCGCGATGTCGTACTCCTCGGGCTGCACGTCGTGCGGATGGGTCGGGTCGGCGTTCGCCGCCGAGCCGAGCAACAGGCCGGCATCGGGCTTGAAGTAGAAGCTTTCGTCGAGGTCAACGACGAAGGGCCAGTCCTGGCTCGCCATGCCTTCCGGTGGTTCGAACAGGAAAGCCGAGCGGCGGCGTGGCTCCAGGCCGATCGACGCGACGCCGGCGAGGCTGGCGATGACGTCGGCCCAGGCACCCGCCGCGTTGACGACGACCGGTGCCTGCAGGCTGCCGTTGATGCACCAGCCACCGGCTTCCCGGGTCACGCTGCGCACCTCGGTATCCAGTTGCACGGTGGCTCCGCGTGCCTTCGCGCCGCGCAGGAAGGCCTGGTGCAACTCGTTGACATCGATGTCCGCGGCGTCCGGTTCCCAGATCGCCGCATGCGCGGCTTTCCTGCGCAGTACCGGGACCGCATCGTGTACTGCGTCGCCATCGAACCACGCCAGGCTGCTGGTACCGGCGCGCATCAGTTCGAAATCGGCGCGCAGAATGTCTTCCTGCTCGGCGCGCGCGACCACCAGCGAGCCGCGCGTGTGCAGGATGGGGTGATGGGCGAAGCCGGCTGGCGGACGCTCCAGGAACGGCCGCGTCGCCCGCGAGAGGGCACGGACCTGGGCGGACCCATAGGTCTCGCTGAAATGCGCCGCGGAGCGCCCCGTTGTGTGCATGCCGGCGAAGACCTCGCGCTCGAGCACGAGGACGCGCGCATGCGGTGCGAGGAACCAGGCCACCGAGGCGCCCGCGATGCCGGCGCCGACCACGATGATGTCGTAGGAACTCATGGCGCGGGCAGGTTCCAGGTATCGCGCAGGCGGGCGTACTCGGCCTTCGGCAGCAGCACGAACACGGGCTTCTTCGAAGGGTCGAGCCAGGCGAGCAGGCGTTCCATGACATCGTCCGCCATGGCCGTGCAGCCTGCGGTCCCGGACGTCGGCGTCTTCCACAGGTGCGCGAAGATGCAGCTGCCCGCGCCCTTCTTCCCATCAGGGTTGTGCTCGATGACGAAGCCGATGCGGTAGGCGTGATCGCCCTGGAAATGGATGTCGCGGCGCATGGCTTCGGTGGCCCCGGCCACGGCCTTCTCGCCGACCTTTTTCTCGTCGACGAGCTGGTTGTAGTACGGCGAACCGTCGACATCGACGCAGTAGTCGGAGGCGGTGAGTCCCACGTAGGGAAGCGCGGTCGGATTCGACTCGGCATAACCGAAGGCCTTGCCGATGCGGATCACGCCCGCAGGGCTGCGCCCGTCACCCTCGCGCTTCTGCGGGCCATCGGCCTGCGCTGGCGAGAGGCCGACGCCCCAGGCACTCCCGGTCTTGCCGATGACCACGGGCGAGGCGTTGCCGACCGCTTTCCACTTGCCACCTTCGCGCACATACGTGCGCAGCGTGCCTTGCTTCGCATCCCAGCCATCGGTGGTGACCACCACCATCTGCCGGGAGACGGACCATGCGACCGGTGCTTCGAAGGCGCTGGCGGCGAGGGGGAGCGAGAAGGCGATCAATCCGGCGAGCCGGGGCAGGAGGGCCATGGTGGGCTCCGCGAAGGGCTAGGGTTCCAGCAGTTGCTGGGTACGGTCCAGGTTTTCCACCAGGTGAAGGTGGCGCTGTTCGTCGCCTTCGCACAGGTGGATGAAGAGCGTATCGACCAGGTGCTGCACGGTCGTCTGGTAGATCAGGGCCTGCACGTACGAGGCGTCATCGTGCGCGGCGACCACGAGCGACAGGTCGGCCATCGTACGCAGTGGGTTGGCGGTGTGCCGCGTCACCGTCACCACGCGGCCGCGCCGCTCGCGCACGAAACGGGCGATCTTGGAAAGCGCCGGGTGGCGGCCGTGCTCGGAGAACACCATCAGCACATCGCCGGCCGTGACCATGCCGACCTGCGCGGCCATGCGGCCCACGTCGGCGTGGCGGATGGCGGGGATGCCCAGCAGCGAAAGACGCATGGCGAACGCGCGCACCTGCAGGTCATCCTCACCCAGCCCGATCAGGAACACCTTGCCCGCGCGGCCCAGGGCGGCCACCACGGCGGCCATGGTTTCAGGTGTATTGATCGCGTGCGTCGCTTCCTCGGCCTGGGTCTTGCGGGCCCAGAGTTCGGCGCCCACGGTATCGCCGGAGCGCTGCGCTTCCGGGGCGTCGTCGTCGCTGACCCGGCCGATCACTTCGCCCACCGCGTACTTCAGGTCCGGGTAGCCGCGGAAGCCGAGCTTCTGGGTGAACTTGACGACGCTGGACTGGCTGATGCCCAGCGCGTTCGCGAGTTGTTGCGACGAGTAATCGCGCAACAGGTGTGCGTTCTCCAGGATGAAATCGGCGATGCGCCGCTCCACCGCGCTCATGCGGTCGCGTTCGGAGCGGATTTTCACCAGGGGTGACATGCCGTCGGGTTCCCTCAAAGCGCTTCCAGGCCGCGGATCTCGCGGATGCCAAGGCCGGGGGCGTCCGTGATCGAGATTTCCGATTCGTTGAACGTGACCCCGCCGTCGACCGGATCGTAGGCGCATAGCGAAGGGCCGTCGAGGTCGACCTTGGTGATCACATCGGACTTGGCCACGGCCACGTGGACGGCCGCGGCCACGCTGATGCTGGATTCGAGCATGCAGCCGATCATGCACTCGATGCCGTAGAGGCCGGCGATGTCGGCGATCTTGATCGCGTTGGAGATGCCGCCGGTCTTCATGAGCTTGATGTTGATGATGTCGGCTGCGCGCATGCGGATCAGCTCCATCACTTCCATGGGGCCGAACACGCTTTCATCCGCCATGACCGGCGTATGGACGCGCTCGGTCACGTAGCGCATGCCTTCGAGGTCACGCGCCTTCACCGGCTGCTCCACGAGTTCGAGGCGCACGCCGGCATCTTCCAGCGCGTGCAGCGCATAGACCGCTTCCTTCGCCGTCCAGCCCTGGTTGGCATCCAGGCGGAGCAGGGCGCGGTTCTCCACGGCGGCATGGATGGCGCGGACGCGCTCGATGTCCACGCCGATATCCTTGCCCACCTTGATCTTCAGCGACTCGAAGCCGCGCTCCACGGCGGAGACGGAATCCGCGACCATCTTGTCGATGTAATCGACGCTGATGGTGATATCGGTGGTGATGACCGGATCGCCACCGCCCAGCAGCTTGTACAGCGGCGCGTTGTACAGCTGGCCCCACAGGTCGTGCACTGCGATCTCCACGGCGGCCTTGGCGCTGGTGTTGCGCTCCATGGCGCCCTGGATGAGCCGGGTGATCCGGTTGAGGTCGGCGATGTCCTCGCCGATGAGGCGCGGTGCGATGTAGTGGCGGATGGCATCGACGATGGAGCCATGGGTGTCACCGGTGATGACGGCGGTGGCCGGCGCTTCGCCGTAGCCTACGCGGCCGTCGTCGGTATGTACCATGACGACGATATCCTCCACGCTCTCGACGGTGCGCAGCGCGGTCTTGAAGGCCGTTTTGAGCGGCACGCGCAGCATGCCGAAGCGGATGTCCGTGATCTTCATAAAGTCCTGTCGTTCGGCGGTTAGCGGATGCGCACGATGCTGGTCATGCGATCGACGAAGGTCTGCGTGTCGTTGAACATCATCGGCAGCAGGGGCGTGACGGAGACGGCGTTGAGCTTCACGCGGCGCATGCTCCCGTCAGCCTGCCGGTAGCTCATCCCGCCCACGTCGTGGATCACGTAGGGCTGGCCGTCGAGCTTGCCGATCACCATCATCACGTGGCCCGGGATATAGACCAGGTCACCGACCTCCAGCGCCATCGCGGCTTTCACGCGCGCATCGTGGCTGTCCTTGTCGGTGTACAGGGTGTGGTCGAGGCCGGGGCTCTTCGCCTGGTCGCCGGTGTTGCGTGGCATCTGGACGCCCATGCTGCGATACACATCGGATACGAACCCGCTGCAGTCGCGGCCGTTGTAGGCGTGGCCCCAGCCATAGCGCTCACCCAGGAACTTGAACGCCTGGCGGATGATGTTCGCGCGGGTCAGCGGGAGGTAATCCGCGGCGGAATCCTGGTTGCGCTGGAGCAGCGCGGGGTGGAACGACAGCGTGCCGTCCGCGCCGCGTAACGGCAGGCTCAGCGTCCACGACGTATACGCCGTCTGCCCATTCACAGGCTGGTCGGCCGCCACGCTGGTGTCCAGCGGCACGCGCGTTCCCATGTCCAGCTGCAGCTCGGACAAAGCAGGTACTTCCGGGGTGTAAACCATGTCCGGCTTCGCACCCGTGATCACGCGGTAGGGCGTGGCGTCCACATGCGCGAAGATCGCCTGTGCATCCCCCAGCGCGATGTCGTCCGCATGCATCCACGCGGCATAGCGCGGGCTCACGACGAAGGCCCACTTCCCGTCCTGGCTGGTGTGCACGACGACCAGCGGATCGCCGGGGAACAGCGTGCT
>NZ_JBQCFT010000298.1:0-11426 GCF_051958795.1 Luteibacter sp.
CATGCGGCATTGCGCGGATCCTGCTTGTGCAGCATGGCGAAGACCGGGAGCGCTGCGCTCACGAGGCTGCCCGCCGCCGCGTCATCGCCGGCGAGCCGACGCAGGCGGGCCAGGTGCGTGGAGAACAGCGCGACATGCTCCTGTGCGTCGGTATTGCTTGCGTCGAGCGCGACGAGGGCTCGAGCAGCGTCCACCGCGCCTTGCAGATGCGCGGTGCCGGCAGCCACATCGCCGGCCATGGCCTGCGTACGGCCGAGCATCGCCTGCACCGTCAGCAGGCTGTCCCGACGGTTTGCATCTTTTGGATCCGCGCGGCTAAGACGCGCCTGGATCGCCTCATCCGCGGCGTACTCGGCGATCGCGTTCGCCAGTTCGCCGCGCATCAGCGCGAGCTTGCCCAGGTTGTAATGCGCCGATCCGAGCCACTCGGCGACATCGGCATCGGCGGGCGTCGTGGCAGCGAGACGCTGGAGGCGCGCGAGCATGTCGCGGTAATGCGCCCCTGCGTCATCGAGCGCACCGCGTGCTTCCATCACGCGGCCCATGTTGTTATCGAGCATGGCCAGCTGGAAATGCAGGTCGTTGTTGGCAGGGGCTACCTGCTCGGCGCGCACCAGGATCGCGCGGGCGCTGGCGAATGCGCGCTGCGCTTCGTCCAGCCGCCCCTGCCGCCAGTGGACCATGCCGGTAAATGTCGTGATTTCGGCGAGCAGCACCTGGCGCGATACGTCGGCAGGCGCGGCGGCGGCCAGTCCGCTGGCTACGGTTCGCGCGGCCTCATACGAGGCGAGTGCCGCATCCAGCCGCCCCTGGTCGAGGCGCACGCTGCCGATCTTTTCCAGTGCCGTAGCCCGCTGCAGCAACGCCCTGTCGCTCACTTCATGCGTGGGTTGGGACTGGAAATAGGCCATCGCGCGGTCGTCCACCGCCTCCAGGATATCGAGCCGAGAGACCTGCGCGAGCTTGTCGTTGAGGTCGCCCAGCATGAACGCCACCAGGTCTTCGGCGTCCTTCTGCCTACGTTCCGCGACATGACTCGCCGCGACCGCGTCACGGCGGGCGATCATCGCGTTGATCGCCAGCACGGTCATCACCACTGTGACCGTGAGCGCCACCGCAGACAAGGCAACCGCGCGGCGTGCCCTTCGCTGCAGGTCGCGACGTTTCAGCATGTCGAGCTCGAGCCCGAGCATGCCAGCGACCAGCTTACACAGCGCATCCCGCTTGCCGTCGCCGCCGGGGCGTACATCCGCGGCAAGCGGTTCGATCACATCGTCGATGAGGTTGCCTTCCTGGTCGTAGCGCTGGCGCAGGGCTGGCGGAAAGCATTCCTCCGCGCCACGGCCCGGGATACGACTGGCGTTCGGCTCGCCGCCGACGACAAGACAGAAGATGCGCTCACCGCCGCCGAGCCGCTGGTAGGTCCTGACTTCCTCATCGACCCAACGCGACAGCGCAGCCTCGGGCGAACAGACGATCAGCAGGCAGGCCGATTGCGCGAGTGCGTCGGTCACCTTCCGGCCAAGGTCACGCGCGGTAGCCAGTTCGGCGGTATCGCGAAACACGGGAACGAGCCGGCGCGGCACCGAGCCGTTGTCGGTCACGCGGCCGACCAGCCGCTGCGGGATCACATAGGACTCAAGCGCGCGGTGCAGCCACGCCGCCCAGGCCTTGTCCCGGTGGCTGTAGCTGATGAAAGCCCGATAGCGAAAGGCAGGCGCCGCCGACCGTTGCGTAACCACGCGTGCTCTCCCACGACGTATGCCGAAGCCAGCCCATCCACCCCTTGGGGATAAGCACCGGCTTGCCCGCCTGCCCGGACACGCGAGTGGTTACGCTAGCACCAAAACGTGATGTTCATCACAATTCTTTGCGTTTTACCCGGGTTATTTCTGCTTTCGACAACAAAGCGGCGCCCTGCTGGGCGCCGCCTTGGTTGCCGCGTTACTTCACGGTCACGCCTGCAAGTACCGCCGTTCGGGGCTGCTCCGCAACACGCTCCGCAAGGATCCGCTTCGCCGCATCGATACCGATGACCCAGGCACCCGCGAGCATCAGCGTGTCCTTCAGAACCAGGCGCCCCGCACCTGATAGATAGGGGAAGCCGTGCTGCGCGTCGCCCAGTGCGGGCACCCATGCCTCAGGCGTTGTTACAAGAAACGACAACGTAACCAGGGTCGTGCCGAACGAAAGGAGCGCACCCAGCAAACCAAGCCGCTTCGAGAACGGGAACGACAGCACCAGCGCCGCGATGGTCAGCTCGACCACGCCGAGGCCACGCGAGAAGCCATACGTGTTGTTCTGCTCCTGCCAGGCGCGCTGCTCCGGTACCAGCTGGCCCTCATGGGTCAGGTGCGCCTTGTAGTCGGTCGGGTGTTCATAGAAGAACGACATGACCGGGCTGTTCGCGACGAACGGCGTGATGCTGTCGGCCTCGAACGGCACGAACTTCAGTGCGCCGATCCAGATGAACACGATGGCTATGGCGAGGCGGATAAGGTTCGGGCCGACGGACTCGAAGCGGACGAAGCGTTCCAGCAGGGAACGGAAGGCGGTGTTCATGTGAGCTCCAGGGTTAACAGGCCATCCGGCCCGGCTGGTGCACATGGTCCGCCGCCACGATCGAGAGTGTAAGACCATGAACGCTCACGTTCTGGCGCTATCGTCTCATCCGGTCGTCACCCCTGTCGCCACGACGGGCTTTGCCATGCCGCCAGGGCGTCGAGGAACACCTGCAGGCGTTGTGGCATGAAGCGGCGGGTGGGGTACACCGCGTGCACCGGGAATTCGGGCGAGGTCCATTCCGGCAGGAGGCGGACCAGCTCGCCCCTCGCGAGCTGGTCGTCGCAATAGGCGGACGGCAGGAAACCGACGCCGTGGCCGCGGTAGACGAACGCGCTCACCGAGTTGAAGTCACGGCTGGATAGGGGCCCGCTGACGTGCACCCGCTCCGTGCGTTTGCCTTTGGTGAGCACCCATTCGGCCTGGTTGTTTCGCCCATTGATCATCACGCACTCGTGCTCCGCGAGATCTTCGGGCTTCTGCGGCAATGTGCGTCCTTCCAGGTATCCCGGCGTCGCGACGACATAGCGCACGCTCGTGCCGATGGAGCGCGCGACCAGCGATGAGTCGCGCAGGTCACCGTAGCGGATGGCCACGTCGATGTTCTCGCCAATCAGGTCGAGGAAAGCGTTGGAAATGAAGAGGTCGACGCGAACGCGCGGGTACGCCCGCATGAAGTCCGATACGAACTCGAAGAACGGCGCCTGGCCCAGGATGACCGGCACGGAGATACGCAGCAGGCCCTCGGGCGTGCGCTGTGCCTGGGTCAGCGCACGCTCCGCATCCTGCAGTTCGTTCAGCGGTTCGCCGCACTGCTCGTAATACGCCCTGCCCTGCACGGTCAGGCTGAGCTTGCGCGTGCTGCGCTGGAGCAGGGTCACGCCCAGCGCTTCTTCCAGCGCGGTGACCCGCCGGCTCACCGTGGAGACCGGCATCGCCAGCGCCTGCGCGGCGCGGCTGAAACTGCCCAGCTGGGCGACCCGAATAAAGACCGCGATGTCGTTGAGATCCAGCATGGGCCGACTTTTGCACGAATGGAAAAGAGATTCCACACTTTTCCGTCTAATCAAGTAATGCCGATCGGCGGAGCATACCCATCCAGCAAGACACCTCCCCCAACGCATCGGAGTCACTCATGAACGCTAAAACCATCATCGTCACTGGCGCTTCCCAGGGCATCGGCGCCGGCCTCGTCAAAACCTTCCTTGAGCGCGGCTACAACGTCGTCGCCACCTCGCGCACGGTCAGCCAGTCCACCGAGCTGCCGAGCTCCGACCGCCTCGTCCGCGTCGACGGCGACATCGCCAGCCCGGCCACCGCCGAAGCCGTGGTCAAGGCCGCGGTGAAGGCCTTCGGCACGGTCGATGGCCTGGTGAACAACGCGGGCGTGTTCATCGCCAAGCCGTTCACGGACATCACCGAAGACGACTATCGCCAGCTGCTGTCGACCAACGTGGACGGCTTCGTCTACATGACCCAGCAGGTCATCCGCCAGATGCTCGCGCAGGGCACCGGTGGCGCCATCACCAGCATCACCTCGCCGCTGGCCGACCACCCGATCGCCGGCGTGCCGACCTCCGCCGCCATGATCACCAAGGGCGGCATCGAATCGGCTTCGCTGAACCTCGCGATGGAATACGCAGCGCAGGGCATCCGCGTGAATACCGTCGGCCCCGGCATCGTCGATACGCCGATGCACGCGAACGGCCCGAAGGACTTCCTCGCCACGCTTTCGCCGATCAACGGCATCTCGAGCATCCAGGAAGTCGTCGATGCCGTGGTGTTCGTCACCGAGGCGCCGCGCGTCACGGGCGAAGCGCTCCGCGTGGATGGCGGCGCCCACCTGGGTCGCTGGTAATGAACGCCCCGCAAGCGCAGGTCGCCGGCGCGGAACGGCGATTTGTGGAACTCGGTATCACCCTTCCGCCGCCGCCGTCGCCGTTTGGCAAATACGTCGAGGCGGTACGCGTCGGCAACATGGTCTACTTCAGCGGCATGCTGCCTGCCGTAGGCCATGACCTGCCCTTGCTGGGCCGGGTGGGCGAGGCGCTGACGGTGGCGGACGGCCGCAAGGCCGCCGAGATGGCCGCCCTCAGCGCGCTCGCCGCGGCGAAGGAGTTCCTGGGCTCGCTCGACAAGGTCACCGCCGTCGCGAAGCTCGGGATCTACATCGCCACGGTCGGCGATTTCCGCGAGCATCCGGCCATCGCGGATGGCGCATCCGAACTGATGGCCCGCGTATTCGGCGACGACAAGCTCGCCCCGCGCGTGGTCCTCGGTATGGCGAGCCTCCCGCTGGGCGTACCGGTGGAACTGGAAGTCCTGCTCGAAGTCGCCGATTGAGTGCGACAAGGTGGGCGGCCTCAAGCTGTGCGGCCGCCCGCCGTTACACAAGGAGACTCTGACGAAGGACCGTTGTGAATCCCCTGCTGCTGAAGACCCCCGCCGCACCCGCCGCACCTTCGTGGCAGGACCGGATCGTCGCCCTGGCGACGCGCCCGGCTGTGTCGTCGCTCGCGCCGGCAAAGCCCTCCGTCGTGTTCGAGAGCTCGCCGCCGGCGACCGACCCGACGTATACCGACGCGTCGAAAAACACGGTGGACCCCTCTTCCGACGATGCAATCGGCGCATTGCTCGCACGCAACGGCACCCCAGGCCAGGCAGGTAGCGTCTTCGCCGGTCTCGGCCAGGCGCTGCTCGGCCGCGTCACGACCGAAGGCGCCAATTTCAGCTCCAGTATCTCCGGCGCTACCGGCGCGGACAGCACCATCAGCCTGGGCATCCAGACGGCAAGCGGCGCCACGGTCAAGCTGGCGCTGAGCGCGACGGCCGACGGGCTCTCCGTTGCATTGAATTCGGATCGCACGCTCTCCGAGGGCGAAAAGAAGGCTGTCGCCGGATTGTCCCGTGCCTTCCAGGATGCCGTGGATGGGCTCAGCAAGCAGCCGCCCATGCTGTCGCTCGATGGATTGATGGCCGCCGATCCGTCGGTGCTCACCGGCGTCGACCTGAGCGCCACGGTCGCAACCGCGCCGGGCGTCCACGAAACGATCGACCTGCATGCCGGCAGCGACAGCCGCACGCTGAAGATCGCCGGTGCCGCGGGGTCCCTTTCGCTGGGCCTGGACATGAGCCAGCCGGCGACGTGGGGCAACCGTGCCCAGCGCGAAGCGTCGATCGCCAATACGCTCGACCAGATCGACGCGGCCGCGACGCGCGGTCATGCCGATACGTCGCTCGTCGCACTGTTCAAGGATGGGTTCAGCCAGCTCAACAGCCACTATCCGCCATCGCCCGCTGATGCGAGCACGCGCGGCACGACGCGCGATCTTTCCAGCACCGATCACGCGCTGCTGACCGGCCTGGCCGACTTCCAGGCGTCGATCGCGCAGGCCGGCAGTTCACCCAATCCGATGCGCAGCGGCGAGCGCGATACGTTCAACTACGAGCTATCGCAGTCGACTGGGCTTAGTGGTCGCAACGCCAGCGACCGCCACATCAGCCAATCGCTGTCGAGCCACCTTACGGCGACCTTCCACACGTCGCCGTGGGCGGATACTGCGCTGCATCTCACCAATCAGCTGGGGTCGCAGAACTACAACTACACCGAGATCGACGACTCGGCGCATGCAAGCACGGATATTGCGTACGCGAAGGGCAAGCTCGTCTCCGCGAGCGTCAGCCACGATGCGAACCAGGACACCCGCGTGCGCAAGTACATGGTGGGCCAGCTCATCGACGACACCGACACGCCGACGCACCACGAGGCGACCCGTGACCTGCTGCCGCTGTTGAAGGCCATGGCGCGCCCGTCGGCGGGCACTCAGCTAAGACTAGGCTAAGTAAGCCTCCCGTCATCTGGCTGACAGGAGGCCCTAAGGTCCGTTCGGCAAGGTGTGCGCATCGCCCGCCCCACGGGTGCTTCACGGAATGCGCATGTCCTTGATCGTCGCCACCAACCGTTCCACGGCTGCCACGGAAGGCAAGCGCGCGCCCATGCACGGCCGCCTGCAAGCCTTTCGCCGCGCGGCCATGGCGTGGTTCGTGCGCCGGGCGTTTCCGGAGGCGCCGAATGTCGTGGCACCGGGCCAGCTTCCGCGTACCGGCATGCAGCGCATCCTGGTCTGCCGGCCCAACCACCGCCTCGGCAATACCTTGATGGTGACGCCGCTGCTCGCCGAACTCGAGGCGCGGTTCCCTGGCGCGGAAGTGGACCTGCTTGCATCCGGTGGTGCCGCGCGCGGCGTGTTCTCCGGTTTTCCCTCCGTCGGCGAGTTGTTCCTGCTCGATCGCCGCGCGCTGCGTCACCCGCTGGCCACGTTGCGCACGCTCGGCCGCCTGCGTGCAAAACGCTATGACCTGGTGATCGATGCCGCCTCGGGCTCATCATCCGGCCGCGTGGCCGCGGCTCTTGCCCGTGCCCGATACCAGGTGCGCATGGACGCCACGCCCGACGCACCTGCGCATTTCGCGGCACGGCCTGTACATGCGCTGCGCGAGGCACTCGGCATCCAGGGTGGCGAGTGGCCGATGCTCGACCTGCGCCTGAGCGACGCGGAGCGAGCGAAGGGCGCCGCTACGCTGCACCGCGTGCTCGATGCCGGGCATGACGGCATGGCACCGGTGATGGCGATCTTCCCCAATGCCACGGGGGCCAAATGCCAGGATGCGCAGTGGTGGCAGCAGTTTCTCGCGGCACTGTTCGAGCGCATCGGCGAACACCGCGTCGTGGAACTGGTGGCCGCGGATGGCCTGTCGCGGCTGGATAACGCGTACCCGACCTATTTCACCAGCGATGCCCGCAAGCTTGCAGCGTTCATCGAGGCCGCAGGCGTGTACATCAGCGCCGACTGCGGCGTGATGCACCTCGCCGCTGCGACTCGCGCCACCACCATCGGCCTGTTCAACCGCACCGACCCGAAGCGTTATGCGCCGTATGGCGCGGGTAATGCGGGCATCACGTGTGATGAAGCGGGTGCGGAGCAGACCGCGCGGCGCGTCGCGACGTTGCTAAAGCCGTTGTAGGAACGTTGTGGGAGCGCGCTTGCGCGCGATGGGTGCTCGTCGCAAGCACCCATCGCGTGCAAGCACGCTCCCACAGCACGCTCCCACAACGGCGTTAGCACGATAGCTAGCGGGCTAGCGGCATGCGCACGTGCACCCGCAGCCCGTGCCCCCACGGCGCATCCTCGAGGCTGACCTGCGCGGAATGCAACTGGGCTACGCGCTGAACGATCGACAGGCCCACGCCGAAGCCATCGCCAAGGCCGGTCGCTTCGCGATGGAAGCGGGCGAACACCGCCGTGCGCCGTTCCGGCGGAATGCCCGGGCCATCGTCGATCACGTCGATGTGCGCCTCGCCGTCGCGTGCCGCCAGGACCAGCATCACGCGGCCACCGGGCGGTGCGTGGCGTGCCGCATTCTCCAGCAGGTTGCGCAGCATCGCCGCCAGCGCGGCGGGATACCCCATCACGCTGACCACCTGCGACGGCAGCTCCACGCTCAGCGTGAAGCGTGTGCAGTCCACGGTCGGCGACCATTCCGCAACCACCTCACGGGTCACCTCGTTGAGATCCACGCGATTGACCGGCAAGTGGGCATGTTCATCCAAGTGGGCCAGCACCAGCAGCTGGTCGGTGCGCCGCGAAAGCAGGCGCAGGCTGGCCAGCGCATCCGCCAGCGTGGCTGGCGAGGCCTCGGCACTGCCGAACGCGGCGGCGCTGTCGAGGTTGATCATCGTGGCGGCAATCGGCGTGCGCAGCTCATGCGCTACGTCCGCGCTGAAGCGCCGCTCGCGGTCCAGCGTGGTTTCGATGCTGTCGAACTGCGCGTTGAGCGCATCGACGATCGGCGTGATCTCGCGCGGCGAATCCGCGAGCCCGACCGGCTCGGGGGCACCCGGCTGTCGACGGGCCAGCAGGTTCGCCAGCGTATCGAGCGGCCGCAGGCCACGACGCACGGCCCAGCGCAGCGCGATGAACAAAAGCGGCAGGCCGACCAGGATAGGCAACGCACGCTCCATGGCGACTGCATTGGTCATGTCGCGCCGGGAATCGTGCCGCTCTGCGACGCTGATGGTGACGCCCAGCGTCGGGTCCATGCGCGTATACACGTGCCAGAGGCGGCGATGGACCACGAACGTACGGATGACGCCGTCGGCCACGAGATCGCGTGGCAGGTCGCGCATGTTTTCGGTCACCAGCAGCGGATCGCCATCCTTGTCGGTCACCCGGTACCCCACCTCGGCCTCGAAGGTCGAGGCCGGTCCTTCACCGTTGGCGACCACAGGTACCGACGGCAGCGCTTCAAGCAAGGCCTGGTTCGAAAGCGCACCCACGCCGGTCTGGCGGAGCAGCGCGTCGAGCGTTTCCGCCGTCTGGCGCAACCGCACGTCCGACAGCTCGTTCAACTCGGAGAGGGTCCGCAAGGCCGTGAGCAGCCCCAGCGGCAACAGCACCGCGAGCACGGCGAACGCTACGTAGCGACGCAGGCGGCGCTGGAGCGAGCCAGGCCTCACGCAGCGTCCGTCGGGACCATGTAGCCGAAACCACGAACCGTGCGGATGCTGTCCGACCCCAGCTTCCGGCGCAGGGCGTGCACCAGCACCTCGAGCGCGTTGGGCCCGACATCGGACTCGTTGCCGTAGACCGAGCGCTCGATCGTTTCGCGCCGGACGATGCGCCCTGCCCGCTCCATCAGCACGTGCACGAGGGCGAACTCGCGGCGGGTCAGCTCGATCCGCTCGCCCTCGCGGGTCAGCTCCATGCGCCCCACATCCAGGCGGAGGGGTCCCGCCTCGATGACGTTATCGGCCAGGCCCTGCGCGCGACGGGCCAGCGAGCGGATGCGCGCGGCCAGTTCGTCGAGATGGAAGGGCTTGACCAGGTAGTCATCCGCGCCGGCATCCAGGCCTTCCACGCGCGACTCGATGCTGTCGCGCGCGGTCATCACCAGGATCGGCGTGCGGATGCCCGCGCGGCGCGCCTCGCGCAGGACCTGCACGCCATCCTTGTTGGGCAGGCCCAGGTCCAGCAGCACCAGGTCGACATCTTCCTGCCGCAGCGCCTCCAGCGCCTCGTTACCCGCGCGCAGCCACATCACCGCGTGCGTAAGCTGCTCCAGCGCGCGCTTGATCGCGGCACCAAGCCGCTCGTCGTCCTCGACCAAGATGATGTTCACGGGAGCCTCCGTCACTACGTCAGCGCCTATTCTGCAATATCGAGACGGAACGGAAACCTGCCGTGTCTCGGCGCCTGCCTACCCGGGAACTATCGCGCGCAAGCGCGCTCCCACATGGGACTGTGGTCAGTGACCGCTCGCGGGACGGGCGCCTTCCTTGTCGTGCGTGCCGAGGCGGCCCACCAGGGTGGCGCTGGCCTGGTTGAGGCCGCGCACCTCCACGGGTACGCCGAGGTCACGGAATTTCAGGACGACCTTGTCGAGGGCGCCCACGGCGGTGAGGTCCCAGAAATGGGCCTCCTCGACATCGATGACCACGCCTGAAAGCCCGTCTTCGCGGAGGTCGAACTCTTCGACGAACGTATCCGAGGAAGCGAAGAAGACCTGCCCTTTTACCGAATATGTGCGTATGCCGTCCGCCGAAAGCGAGCTGTCGACGTCCAGCATGCGGCCGACCTTGGTGGCGAAGAACACGGCCGAGAGCAGTACGCCGGTGAGGACGCCACGGGCGAGATCGTGCGTCCACACCGTCACCACCACGGTCGCAAGCATCACCACGCTGGACGAGGTGGGGTGCGAACGCAGCGTCGCGAGCGAGCGCCAGCTGAAGGTGCTGAGCGACACCATGATCATCACCGCCACCAGCGCCGCCATCGGGATCTGGCGGACCCATGGCGCGCCGAACACCACCAGGATCAGCAGGACCACGCCCGCGACCAGGGTGGAGAGCCTGCCGCGACCACCGGATTTCACGTTGATCACCGACTGGCCGATCATGGCGCAGCCGGCCATCCCACCGATCAGGCCCGTGGCGATGTTGGCCAGGCCCTGGCCCATGCATTCGCGGTTCTTGTCAGAGCGAGTGTCGGTCATGTCGTTGACGATCTGCAGCGTCATCATCGACTCGAGCAGCCCAACCACCGACATGGTCAGCGCGTACGGCAGCACGATCTTCAAGGTTGCCAGGTTCAGCGGCACGTCCGGCCAGAGGAAATGCGGCAGCGAATCAGGGAGCGCTCCCATGTCGCCGACACGGTGAATATCCATCCGGAAGACGATCGCAACGATCGTCAGCACCACGATCGCCACCAGCGGCGACGGCACGGCCTTCGTGATGTACGGAAACAGGTAGATGATCGCGAGGCCGGCGGCGCACATCGGGTACACCAGCCAGGGCACGCCGATCAGCTCGGGTAGCTGGGCCAGGAAGATCAGGATCGCCAGCGCATTAACGAAGCCGGTCACCACCGAGCGTGACACGAAGCGCATCAGTGATCCGAGCTTCAGCGCACCGATGCCCATCTGGATGATGCCGGTACAGATCGTGGTGAGGAACAGGTACTGCAGCCCGTGTTCTTTCACGAGCGTGACCATGAGCAGGGCCATGGCACCGGTTGCCGCCGAGATCATGGCTGGGCGGCCGCCGGCGAAGGCGATCACTACGGCCATCGAGAACGACGCGTAAAGGCCGACCTTGGGGTCGACGCCCGCGATGATCGAGAAGGCAATGGCTTCAGGGATAAGGGCGAGTGCGACGACGAGGCCCGAAAGGACGTCGCCACGCACGTTGAAGAACCATTGCTGGTTCCAACGGGTGGTATGCATGGGTGGGTATTCCTGGTGCGCCGGAAGGAAAAGGCCGGCAAGCGTCAACCCCGCGGCGGGAGGCCACGGCCGTCAGATAA
>NZ_JBQCFT010000299.1:0-9280 GCF_051958795.1 Luteibacter sp.
GGCGCATACGCCACTCCGGTCACCCGCGTGGTGGCCCACACGCCGTGCGGGGGCTAACCGCCCGGTGGGCGCGGGTTGGCGCGTTTGGGGGGCTGGCCGGGTGGGGATTGCGCGCCAACGCGCGCTCCCACGGGTCGTTTCGCCCGGTCAGGCAGTGAGGGCCAGCTCGCGGATCACGGTAGTCGCGTAGGCGCCGGCGGGAAGTGCGAAGCTCACCTCCAGCGCTCCGTCGTCAAGCCAGCGCCAGCCGAAGTCAGCGGGTTTGAGACGCAGCGCGCGGCGTTCCTGGTCCATCCGCGCGCCAGCGAGGCCTTCCGCCAGGTCGGCATCGCGCGCGGCAACCGCGTTCTCCAGCACGGCGACGTCGCCCGACGCCGGGGTTTCGCCCCTGCCCCACAGCGGCCCGGTCGGATGGATATCGAAACGGGCGAGACGCTCCGCAAGCACGTCGGTGAACGGCTCAGGCCCAAACCACGAGCGCGAGCCATCGAGGCCCCAGATCTCGCCGTCCATCGCCGCATCCCACGTACCCGCGGCAACGCGCTCGGCAAGCGCGCCGTTGAAGATATGAGAGCGCGCCGACGACAACAGGATGGAACGCTTGTCGCGATCCACGCGGCGTCCCTTGAACATCGCCCTGGCCTGCTCGACGTTGTTCCCGCCCAGGCCGAAGCGCTGTTCACCAAAATAGTTGGGCACACCGCGCGCGGCGATCGCCGCCAGGCGCGCCTCGGCAGCGGCACGATCACCGTCAATCTCACGCAGCACCAGAACGAAGCGGTTACCACGCAGGGCACCGCGCTTGATCTTGCGCGAATGACGGCCGAGCGCGGTCAGCTTCACGTCTGCGTGCGGGAAGGTACTCCAGTCCGGATCGGCCTTGCCCGGCAACTGCACGGTGAAAACCTGGCGAGTTACGGCGTGGCGGTCCTTCATACCGGCGTAGCCCACGTTCATCGGCGAGGTACCGGCGAACTTCGCCACCTCACGCGCCACCCAGTCGGTATTCGCCCCGCGCTTCTCAACAAGGACAAAGGCGTGCTCGCCCGCCCCATCCGGCTCATAGCCCAGGATCTCTTCGACGAAGAAATCCTCGGGCTGGCTGCGCAGGCGGGCGCGCAGCGGGGGCGCGCCAAACGCGAAGGGAAGTTCTTGCTCAGTCATCGGGTGGTGCCTTTACATCAGGAACAGCGTGGCCAGGCCAAGGAAAATGAAGAAGCCGCCGCTGTCGGTCATGGCGGTGATCAGCACGCTGGAGCCCAGCGCCGGGTCGCGGCCAAGCTTGACCATGAGCATCGGGATACCGACGCCCATGAAGGCGGCGAGCAGCAGGTTCAGCGTCATCGCAGCCGTCATGACCAGCCCGAGCGAGGCGCTGTCGTACAGCAGCCAGGCGACGATACCGATCACGCCACCCCAGAGAATGCCGTTGATCAGGGCGACGCCCAGCTCCTTGCGCCACAGGCGGCCCGCCTGTGCCACGTTCACCTGTTCCAGCGCCATGGCGCGGACGATCATGGTGATGGTCTGGTTGCCCGAATTACCGCCGATGCCGGCCACGATGGGCATCAGCGCGGCAAGCGCCACCAGCTTCTCGACGGAATGCTCGAAGAGCCCGATAACTCGCGATGCGATGAACGCCGTCACCAGGTTCGTCGCCAGCCAGGCCCAGCGGTTGCGCACCGATTTCCACACCGAGGCGAAGATGTCTTCTTCCTCGCGCAGGCCGCCGCGCGACAGCGCTTCGGCTTCACCTTCCTCACGAATGAAATCGATCATCGCGTCGACGGCGATGCGGCCGATCAGGCGCGTGTGCGCGTCGACCACCGGCGCGGTGACGAGGTCATAGCGCTCGAACGCCTGGGCCACGTCATACGCGTCGTCTTCCGGGCGGAAGGTGTTCACGTCGGGTGCCATGATCTCGTGGACCATCTTGTCCGGTGAGTTCACCAGCAGCCAGTGCAGCGGCAGCACGCCGGTCAGCACATGCTCCGCGTTCACGACGAACAGCTTGTCGGTCTGCGCGGGCAGTTCCTCGAAACGGCGAAGGTAACGCAGCACCACCTCGAGGCTGATGTCCTCGCGGATGGTGACCATGTCGAAATCCATCAGCGCGCCGACCTGGTCGTCCTCGTAGGACATGGCCGCCTGCACGCGCTCGCGCTCCTGCGCGTCGAGGCTTGCCATGAGTTCAGGCAGCACTTCAGTCGGCAGGTCATCGACGAGGTCGGCGAGCTCGTCCGCATCCAGCGGCTCGACCGCCGCGAGGATCTCGCGGTCGTCCATGTCGGCGATCAGCGATTCGCGAACGGAATCGGAGACTTCGAGAAGGATTTCACCATCGCGGTCGCTGCGGACACGCTGCCATACGGCAAGGCGATCCTCGAGCGGCAGCGACTCCAGTACATCGGCGAGGTCCGCCGGGTGCAAACCATCGAGCGTGGCCTGCAGCTCGACGTCGATGCGCTCCAGCGTGACGGCATCTCCGGCAGGCGTCATCTCGTCGAGCGCTTCCACCGCCTCGCGCCGGCGCAGCAGGTCGTTGATCGTCTCCAGGCGATCCTGCAGGCGTGGCGCCGGAATGCGGGCCTCGAGCTCCGTCACGCGGGCTGTACCAGCACGCTGGCCAGCGCGGCGATGCCTTCGCGGCGGCCGGTGAAGCCGAGGGTTTCGGTGGTCGTGGCCTTGATGCTGATGCGGTCGATGTCCACGCCGAGATCGGTGGCGATGTTGGCGCGCATGGCGTCGGCGTGCGGCAGCACTTTCGGCGCTTCGCAAATCACGGTGACATCGGCATTGCCAAGTACGTAGCCGCGGGCGAGCACCAGCTCGCGCACGGCGCGCACGAAGGTGCGGCTATCGGCGCCCCGCCACTTTTCGTCCGAGGGCGGGAAATGCTTGCCGATGTCGCCCAGCGCGAGCGAGCCCAGCAACGCATCGCACAACGCATGCAGCACGACGTCGCCATCGGAATGCGCCAGCACGCCCTGCTTATGCGCCACGCGCACGCCGCCGAGCATCACGTGGTCACCTTCGCCGAAGGCGTGCACGTCGAATCCCTGTCCGATGCGAATCATCTTGTCCTCCCGAGCAGGAACTCCGCGAGCGCGAAATCCGCCGCGGTCGTGACCTTGATATTGTCTTCCGAGCCCTCGACGAGCAGCGGCTTGCCGCCTGCACGCTCGATGGCCATGGCCTCATCGCTGACGACGATACCGGCGTCGGCGGCAAGGCGGAGTGCATGCGCCAACGCGGCGCGGCGGAACATCTGCGGGGTAAAGGCCCGCCAGCGGCCGTCACGCGGCTCGGTCGCCGCGCTGTAGCCGTCCGCATCGGCGCGCTTCAGCGTGTCGCGCAACGGGGCGCCCAGCAGGCCACCCTCACCTTGCCCTGCCAGTGTGACAAGCCGGGTAATGTCGTCGGCACGGACACACGGGCGCGCGGCGTCGTGCACGAGCACGAAGGCATCAGGCCCCACCGAGGCCGGCAACGCATCGATGCCGGCCAGCACGGAATAGCTCCGCTCGCTCCCGCCCACGGCGGTCAGCAGCGGCTTGCCGCGGACCTGGTCGATCGTGGCGAAATGGGTATCGTCCGCCGCGATCACGACGAGGAGCCCCGCGATAAGCGGGTGCGCCGCAAGCCGCTCCAGCGTGTGGTCGAGCAGCGGCCGCCCGGCGAGCGGCTGGTATTGCTTCGGCCGGTCGCCGCCGGCCCGGACGCCCTTGCCGGCGGCCGGAATCACGCACCACAGCGCGTCCATTACTGGTCGCCAGCGCTGACGGGCGGCGGAGGCGGAGGCGCGCTGGTCGCGGCCCCCGGCTCCACCACCTGGTAGAACGTCTCACCCGGCTTGATCAGGCCCAGTTCCTGGCGCGCACGCGCTTCGGTGGCCTGCTCACCGTGCTTCAGATCTTCCACGTCCGCGCCCAGCGCTTCGTTGCGCTTCTGCAACGTGGCGTTCTCCTCGGTCTGTTTCTTGACCGACGTGCGCAGCGAATCGACCTCGGCCATCCCCCCACCACCGACCCACAGCTTCAGCTGCAGGGCGATGAGGATGACGACAAGGATCAGGCCGACCCAGCGCAGGAGTGCCGCGTTGCTCACGGTACCCCTGTCAGCCCGGGAGCTTGGTCAGGTTCGGGAACGCGTTGCGGCCGGCGTACTTCGCCTGCGCGCCCAGCGCTTCCTCGATGCGCAGCAGCTGGTTGTACTTGGCCACGCGATCGGTGCGGCACAGCGAACCGGTCTTGATCTGGGTCGCGGTGGTCGCCACGGCGATATCCGAGATCGTGGTGTCCTCGGTCTCGCCCGAACGGTGCGAAACGATGGCCGCGTACTGCGCGCGGTCGGCCATGGCGATGGCTTCCAGCGTTTCGGTAAGCGTGCCGATCTGGTTGACCTTGATCAGGATGGCGTTGGCGATCTTCTTGTCGATGCCTTCCTGGAAGATCTTCGGGTTGGTGACGAAGAGATCGTCGCCGACAAGCTGGATTGCGCCATCCACCACCTTGGTGAGGTGCGCCCAGCCGTCCCAGTCGCCTTCGGCCATGCCGTCTTCGATCGTGACGATCGGGTACTGCTTCGCCCACGAAGCCAGGGTATCGACCCACTGTTCCGGGGTGAAGACCTTGCCCTCGCCTTCGAGGTCGTACTTGCCGTTCTTGAAGAACTCCGAGCTGGCCACGTCGAGGCCGAGCAGGATCTCGCTACCGACCGTGTAGCCGGCCTTGTCCACGGCCTCGAGGATCGTATCGAGCGCTTCGACGTTCGACTTGAGGTTCGGCGCGAAACCACCCTCGTCGCCCACCGAGGTGTTCAGGCCGCGGCCCTTCAGCACCGACTTCAGCGCGTGGAAGATCTCGGCGCCGTAACGCAGCGCTTCGGCGAAGTTCGGCGCGCCCACCGGCAGCACCATGAATTCCTGCACGTCGACGTTGTTGTCGGCATGCGCGCCGCCGTTGATGATGTTCATCATCGGCACCGGCAGCGAGCCGCCGCCGTTGACCATGAGGTACTGCCACAGGGCCTGCTTCTTCGAGGCGGCGGCGGCGTGCGCGGCGGCCATGGAGACGCCGAGCAGCGCGTTCGCGCCAAGCTTGCCCTTGTTGTCGGTGCCGTCGAGCGCAATGAGCTTGTCATCCAGGCCCTTCTGGTCGAGCGCGTCGAACCCGGCCAGCGCCTTGGCGATGGTGGTGTTGACGTTACCCACGGCGTTCTTCACGCCCTTGCCGCCGTAACGCGACTTGTCGCCATCGCGCAGGGCGCCGGCTTCGCGCGTGCCGGTGGAGGCACCGCTGGGCACGGCCGCGCGGCCGAACGAGCCATCCGCCAGGGTGACTTCGGCTTCGAGCGTGGGGTTACCGCGGGAATCGAGGATTTCGCGGGCGTGGATCTTGGTGATCGAGGTGGTCATGCGCTTCCCGTTACGAGTTGGAATGACGGAGCACGGTACCCAGCAGCATCATGGCGCCGGTACCAAGCAGGATGAAAACGTTGAGGCCAAGGCCGATCGCGGCGAACGTGCGCCGGCGGTCCTGGCGGCGCAGCGCCACCAGGGCCAGCACGGTGCCGACCAGTGCCGCGAGCAGGAAAAAAATGAGGACGATGCCGATCAGGCCGAACAGCGGCAGGTGGTCAGCCGTATCGCCGCCACTCGCGATGAGCAGGGCCGATAGCGTGATGCCGCCAAGGACAGCGAGACCGGAAACGAGCGCGATGATGAAGGACGCGATGCCGAGACCCGACTGCGGCAGCTTCGGCGCCGCCGCATGCTGGGCATGGGCGCTCCCGATGGGGATCCCGCTGTCTTCGACCATCGACGCCCTTCTCCTGGGGAGGCCCTTGGCCCCCTCGCTGAAAGCCCGGCGCTCAAGCGCGCCGGGCAGTGCCCATCATAGCGTCAAGCCGCCGATTCTTCGGAGCGCGCCGCCAGCTTTTCGCCATCGCGCACGGCCTTGTACTCGCGCGCCGCGCGCACGAAGCCGATGAACAGCGGGTGGCCCTCGCGCGGGGTCGAGGTGAACTCGGGGTGCGCCTGGCAACCGAGGTACCACGGATGCACGTTGCGCGGCAGCTCGACGACTTCCACCAGCAGGTCGTCCATCGACTTGCCGGAGATGACCAGGCCGAGATCCTCGAACGACTGGCGGTAGCGGTTGTTGAACTCGTAGCGATGGCGGTGGCGCTCGCGCACCACGTCTTCGCCATACAGCTCGCGCGCCAGCGTACCGGCCTTCAGGCGGCACTCCTGGGCGCCCAGGCGCATGGTGCCACCCAGGTCGGAGCGCTCGCTGCGCTGCTCGGTCTCACCCGTGGCCGTGGTCCACTCGGTGATCAGGCCGATGACCGGATCCGGCGTGTTGCGGTCGTTCTCGCTGGAATCCGCCTGGGTCAGCCCTGCCGTGTTGCGGGCGAACTCGACCACCGCGGCATGCATGCCGTAGCAGATGCCGAAGTACGGGATGCCCGTTTCGCGAGCGAACTGCGCGGCGAGGATCTTGCCCTCGAAGCCACGCTTGCCGAACCCGCCCGGCACCAGGATGGCATCGGCATGGCCAAGCACGGCGCGGGCGCCGCGGGCCTCGACGTCTTCGGAATCGATCCAGTCGAGCGTGACGCGGGTCGACTGCTTGATGCCGCCGTGACGCAGGGCTTCACCCAGCGACTTGTAGGCATCCTTGTGCTCGACGTACTTACCGACGATAGCCACGGTGACCTCGTCGCGCGGGTGCTCGACGGCCTCGACCGTGCGCACCCAGCTGGAGAGATCTGCCGGACCGGCATCGAGGCCGAGGCGCTTGATCACCAGCTCGTCGAGGCCCTGGTCGTGCAGCCACATCGGCAGCTTGTAGATCACATCGACATCGACCGTGCTGATGACCGCGTTCTTCGGAACGTTGGTGAACAGGGCGATCTTGTGGCGCTCGGCGTCAGGCAGCGGCTCTTCGGTACGGCAGAGCAGCACGTCGGCCTGGATACCGATCGAACGCAGCTCCTTCACCGAGTGCTGGGTCGGCTTGGTCTTGATCTCGCCTGCGGCCTTGATATAGGGCACCAGAGTCAGGTGCACGAACATGCACTTTTCCGCGCCGTGCTCGATGCGCAACTGGCGGATGGCTTCCAGGAAGGGCAGCGACTCGATGTCGCCCACGGTTCCGCCCACCTCGACCAGCGCCACGTCGAAGCCGCGGGTGGCCTCGTGGATGGCGTGCTTGATCTCATCGGTGATGTGCGGGATGACCTGCACGGTCGCGCCAAGGTAATCGCCGCGGCGCTCCTTGCGGATCACGGCCTCGTAGATCTTGCCGGCGGTGATCGAATTCTTGCCGGTGAGGCGCGTACGCACGAAGCGCTCGTAGTGGCCCAGGTCCAGGTCGGTCTCGGCGCCGTCGTCGGTGACGTACACTTCGCCGTGCTGGAAGGGGCTCATGGTGCCCGGATCCACGTTGATATACGGATCGAGCTTCATCATGGTCACGGAGAGACCACGCGCCTCGAGAATGGAGGCAAGCGACGCCGCTGCGATGCCTTTCCCGAGGGAAGACACCACACCGCCGGTGACGAAAATCAGGGGAGTCATGCGAGCAGCCAGTGCTGGAAATTTGTATTTTACCCAAGTGTGTCCGCCCTCGCGAGTGGGAGCTGAATGGAAACTCGTTACCATGGGTCCATGAGCCCATCCCCGATCCCCGCCCGCCTCCAGGCCCTTCGCGCCGCCATGGCCCGTGAAGGCGTCGCCGCCGTCGTCGTCCCCACCGCCGATCCCCACCTTTCCGAATACCTGCCTCCCCGCTGGCAGGGCCGCGAATGGTTTTCCGGCTTTACCGGATCGTCCGGCACGCTGGTCGTGACGGCCACCGGCGGCGGCCTGTGGACCGATTCCCGCTATTTCTCGCAGGCCGACGGCGAGCTGGCCGGCAGCGGGCTTCCGCTCATGAAACTGAACGTGGCGCACACGCCGGAGCACGTGGGCTGGCTGGCGAGCCAGCTCGGCGAGGGCGACGTGGTGGCCGTGGCCGGCGACAGCCTGTCGGTATCCGGTGCCGAGAGCCTTGCGTCGCGCCTCGGATCGACGGGCGCCCATCTGCGAACGGATCTCGACCTGCCGGGCATCGCATGGGTGGACCGCCCCGCCCGTCCCACCGCGCCCGTGTTCGACCACGCGGCGCCGTTCGCGGCCGTCGAGCGCGCCGACAAGCTTCGCCATGTGCGGCATGCCATGCGCCGGGCGGGTGCCACGCACCATCTGGTGTCCAGCCTCGACGACATCGCCTGGCTCACGAACCTGCGCGGCGCCGACGTCGACTACAACCCGGTGTTTCTGGCCCACCTGCTCGTCGCGGAATCCACGGCCACGCTCTTCATCGACGCGGCGAAGGTGCCCGCGGACGTCAAGGCGGCGCTCGCCGCCGACGGTATCGCGCTGGCCGACTATGGCACCGCCGCGTCGGCCATCGCGGCCCTGCCCGACGAGGCCGTCCTGATGTACGACGCCGGCCGTGTCGTGGTCGCCCTGCTGGAAGGCCTGCCCGCGGGCGTGAAGCAGATCCGGGCACCCAGCCCCTCCACCGCGCAGAAGGCCTGCAAGACGCCGGAACAGCTCGACCACATCCGCGACGTGATGCGCCGCGACGGCGCGGCGCTGGCGCAGGCGTTCCGCCGGATCGAAACGGGGCTGGCGGCCGGCGAGCCGCTCACCGAGCTCGACGTGGACACGATCGTCCGCGAGGCACGTTCCCGCCAGACCGGGTTCGTGGGCGAGAGCTTCTCCACGATCGTGGGCTATCAGGCCAACGGCGCCCTGCCGCATTACCGGGCCACCGAGGCGGCTTTCAGCCCGCTTGCGGCGAAGGGCCTGCTGCTGGTCGATTCCGGCGGTCAGTATCTCGGCGGTACGACAGACATCACCCGCGTGCTCGCGCTCGGCCCCGTCACGGACGAACAGCGCCGCGACTCGACCCTCGTGCTCAAAGGCATGATCGCGCTGTCCCGCGCCCGCTTCCCGAAAGGCGCCAGCGGCCCGCAGCTCGACGCCCTCGCCCGCGCGCCGCTGTGGGCGGCCGGCATGGACTTCGGCCATGGCACGGGTCACGGCGTCGGCTATTTCCTCAACGTGCATGAAGGTCCGCACGGCATCCGCCCGCCGGTCGCCGGTGGTGCGTTGGTGCCGCTGGAGACCGGCATGATCACGTCGATCGAGCCGGGCCTGTACAAGCCCGGCCGCTACGGTATCCGCCACGAGAACCTCGCGGTGGTCACCCAGGCCGACAGCACCGAA
>NZ_JBQCFT010000300.1:0-3171 GCF_051958795.1 Luteibacter sp.
CCCACCCTGTGGGCGACGCCGTTCGCCCAAAGGCGACAGGTCCTGGAGCGCTCCGCGAACCGCGTCGCCCACAGGGTGGGCTCCTACATTCGCCGGGGCGGCTTCCGGTGGTTGTGCTTTGTGCCGTGGGACTTGCTGCGGCGGTTGGCTTGGCGTTCCTGCATGTCGCGCCGAATCGCCTGCTGAGCGGGCACCCTGCGAGTCCACACATCGCGTTGCTGGCGGTAGCCTGGCTGCTCGCGGGCGCGGCGGGCTTCTGGCGTGGTGGCGCCCTCGTTGCCGGGTTGTTGACGATCGGGCTGCCCTTCCTCGCTGCACACGACGCCACGCAACTCCTGCAACAGGCAACGCCAACGACGCGTATTCAACTCGGTGCGGGCTTCTGGGTGATGTGGCTGGCGGCAGCGCTGCTCCTGCTGGACCGCCTGCGCCACCTGCGTATCGCGTGGCGCACAGCGGCTTGGATATGCGTGGCAGCGGTGTTCGTTACCGGCGCGGCGGTCGGCGCGTTCCACGATATCGGCCTCGTCCGCGAGTGGCGCGCACAGCGCGGCGCCTTCGCCGATGCGCTCGCGACGCACGTGACGTTGTCGCTGGTGACGCTCGGTATCGCGCTTGCCGTGGGTGCTCCGCTTGGTTACATCGCCTGGCGCAAGCGCCGGACGGGTGGGGCTCTGCTCGGCGTTCTCGCGTTCCTGCAGACGGTGCCGTCGCTTGCCTTGTTCGCCTTGCTGATTGGCCCGTTCGCCTGGCTGGCGCGCGAGTGGCCTGCGCTGGGCGCGCTCGGGTTCGGTGGAACCGGTGCAGCGCCCGCGGTGTTCGCCCTCGTGCTTTACGCCTTGCTACCAGTCGTCCGCTACACGGCGGCTGGCCTCGACGCGGTGCCGGGCGATACCCGCGAAGCCGCACGCGGCCTGGGCATGACCCGCGGCCAGGTATTGCTTCGAGTGCAGCTCCCCCTCGGCTGGCCGGTCCTTCTCGCCGGCTTGCGCATCGTCGCGGTGCAGACCATCGGCCTCGCGGCGGTCGCCGCGTTGATCGGCGCGGGTGGCCTCGGCCGCTTCGTCTTCCTCGGTATCGGCCAGGGCGCGACGGACATGGTGCTGTTGGGTACGCTGGCGATCATCGCGCTGGCCCTCGCCGCCGATCTTCTTTTCCAGGGCCTGCTGGCCATGAACGAGCGCCGCGCATGATCGAGTTCGACCACGTCCACAAGGCCTTCGGCGATCACGTGGTGATCGAAGACCTCTCGCTGCGCGTGGCGGACGGCGAGTTCTTCGTCCTCGTCGGGCCCTCGGGCTCTGGCAAGTCCACGTTGCTGCGCACGGTGAACCGGCTGACCCATATCGATCGCGGCCGCGTGCTGGTGGATGGCAAGGACGTCGCGACCCAGCCGATCGAGACGCTACGCCGTGGCATCGGCTACGCGATCCAGTCGGTGGGCTTGTTCCCGCACCGCACCGTTGCCGAGAACATCGCGACCGTGCCGCGCCTGCTGGGCTGGTCGAAGCGCGACATCGATGCGCGTGTCGCCGAGCTGATCGACCTGCTGAAGCTGGATGAGCCGGGCATGGCCGAACGCTACCCCGATACGCTTTCGGGCGGCCAGGCACAGCGCGTCGGCGTGGCGCGGGCGCTCGCGGCACGACCGAAGATCGTGCTGATGGATGAGCCGTTCGGTGCGCTGGATCCGTTGACGCGTGAATCGCTGCAGGCCAGCGTGAAGGCGATCCAGCGCGATACCGGTACGGCGATGCTGTTTGTCACGCATGACATGGATGAAGCCTTCCTCCTCGGCGACCGCGTGGGCCTGATGCTGGATGGCCGGCTCGCCCAGGTCGGCACGCCACTCGAACTCATCCGTTCACCGGCGGATGACCGGGTGAACGAATTCGTCGGTGGCACGCGCGCGTACCTGCGCGAGCTGGCGGTGCGTAACGTGCGCGACAGCGTGCGCCGCGACGAACACGCGGAAGGCGAACCCATCCCTGCGCAGTCCACGCTGCAGGAAGCACTCGGCGCGATGCTCGCCCAACGCCGCGACCGCCTGCCCGTAGAAGGCGGCGGCGCGATCCTGCTGACCGACATCGTGGCAAGACCGCGATGATGACCGCCCGGCCTAACCTGGCGGGCGGGCGAACGTCGTCCACCGTAGGAGCCCACCCTGTGGGCGACATCTCTCGCCCCGAGGCAACAGAGCCTGTGGCGTTATCGCTAACGGCGTCGCCCACAGGGTGGGCTCCTACGATGGCGGGATTGTCGTGAGGGCGTTTTTTCCGGTCCTGGTCCTTTGCGTTTTGCTAGTGCTGCTTCCACATGCCGGCCCGCTGTTCCACGCGTGGCTACCTGAGCTTTCGCACCCGGTGTACTGGCGAACATCCTTCGCCGAACTGACCCTGGCACACGCCGCACTCGTCGCAGCGGCCACGCTGATTGCCGTGGTCGTGGGCCTGCTGCTTGGCATCCTCGCCACGCGCCCGGCGGGCCGTTCGTTGCTGCCGACGGTGCGTGCGGTGGCGGTGATCGGCCAGACCTTCCCGCCGGTGGCGGTGCTGGCGATCGCCGTACCGCTGCTTGGCTTCGGCGCAGCGCCTACGCTGTTGGCGTTGACGCTGTACGGCGTGTTGCCGGTGCTCGGGCAGACGGTGGCCGGCATCGACCAGGTGCCTTCGAGCGCGCTGCACGCAGCGGACGGCATGGGCTATGGCCGCTGGCGCCGCTTATGGGAAGTGGAACTGCCGCTCGCGGCGGGCCCGATCATGGCAGGCATCCGGTTATCGGCGATCGTGAGCGTCGGCACCGCGACGATTGGCTCCGCGGTGGGCGCGGCGACGCTGGGTGCGCCGATCGTCGAAGGCCTCGTCGGCAACAACACGGCGTACGTGGTGCAGGGCGCGTTGCTCGTTGGCGCGCTGGCGCTGTCGGTTGATGGGCTGTTGGGCGTGGTCGAAAGGCGCATCCGCCGCCACGCCTGAAGCATCGGATGGTAGGAGCCCACCCTGTGGGCGACGCCGTTCGCCCAAACGCCACAGAGCCTGTGGCTGTTCCGCGAAAGATGTCGCCCACAGGGTGGGCTCCTACGGGGGGGGCGCGCCGGAGGTGGCGCCCCGGGGGGCGTACCAGATCTTCACCCCCGGCGTCGGGGCGAGGGCGCGCGTCTGCCCGGCCGGG
>NZ_JBQCFT010000301.1:0-10176 GCF_051958795.1 Luteibacter sp.
CCATTGATAGAGGTGCTCGCGGTGTGGAGTGTACCAGCGCGCACCGCGCAGAATTCGCACGAGCAGCGTCAAAGTCGCGTCGATGACGAAGGCCGACGACAGGATCAGTTCAGGCCAAAGCAGGTCGGTTCGCCACGCCCACAGCATGGCCGTGAGGGCAAAAACGATGAAACCGACCGTGGCGCTGCCCACGTCGCCCATGAAAATGCGCGCCGGGGAGCGGTTGAAATACCAGAAGCCGACCGCCGCCAGGTCGAGGCAGGCGGCTGCGATGCCAATCCCGAACGCCCCGGCTTCTACCGCGATGAGCGCCGTCGCCGCGCCGAACACGATGGCCTGGAGCGCAGCGATGCCGTCGATGCCATCCATGAAATTGTGCAGGTTGATGCACCAAACGCCCGCAAGAACCAGCGGTACGGCCCACCACAGGCTGGAGGTCTGGCCGGCCACCGCCAGGCAGAACAGCACGGTGGCGATGAGCTGGATCGCCAGCCGCGGCCGGATCGGCAGGGACCCGTGGTCGTCCAGCCAGCCGATGGCGGCGATGGCGATGACCCCCACGGTGAAGGCCCCGACCACCACCGCGCCCGGTGAAGGCGGGAGCAGCAGCATGGCCGCCGGCATGCCGACCAGTACACCGAGGACGATTCCGATCCCGCCACCCCGGGGGGTCGGGATGCTGTGCGAGCGGCGCTGGCCCGGGGCGTCGAGCATGCCCCGGCGGTGGGCGTAGGCAATGGCCACGCGGACGCTCGCGAAGGAGACCAGGAACGAAGCCACGAGGCAGCCAAGGGCGAGAGCGACCGGGCTGGGCAAGGTCGGACTCATTCGTTGGCGACACCATGGATGGGACGCACGGTGCCCCAGTTCTTGCAGCTCGGGCACTGCCAGTGATGGGCCTTGGCGCCGAAGCCGCAGCGGCTGCAACGGTACATCGCCTGCCCTTCGAGCAGCTTGCGGGTCAGGTCGCGCAGGATCAGGTAGTTCTCGCGCGCCTCGCCGGAGACCTTGTCCATCGTGGCATCGATGAGGGCCATGAGGCCACGCACCGACGGCCGCTTGCGCAGCTGGCCGGTGAGGAAGTCGATCGCGGTACGTTCGCCATCGCGGCCTTCGTAAAGGCGGGTCAGCGCCAGCACCGGGGAAATGCCGTGGTACCTGCCCATGATCTCGCGCAGGAAGGCTTCGGCGCGATCCATCTGCTGGGAGCGGGCGTAGCAGTGAAGAAGCGGCGGCAGGATCTCGGGCACGAAGGCGATATCCGCCGCGATCGCAGCTTCGTACGACGCGATGGCTGCCGGCATGTCATCTTCTTCCGACGACAAGCGCCCCGCGATCATGTGCGCACGCACGCAATCGGTCTGGCACGCGAACGCTTCGCGGATGTACTCACGCGCTTCGGTGCGCGCGCCATGCTGCCGGGATTGTTCGGCCAGCTCGCAGTAAAACTGCGCGATCATCGCCGACTCGTCTTCGCTGGTCATGGCCTCCAGCCGGCGGGCGTGGTCGATGGCCTTGTGCCATTCGCGCTCGTGCTGGTAGATGGCGATGAGGTGGCGCAATGCCGACGGCGCCAGCGCATCCATGGCGACGAGGTCGGAGAACAGGGTTTCCGCGCGATCGAGCAGGCCCGCGCGCATGTAGTCCTCACCCAGTTCCAGCAGGGCCACGGTCTTCATCTCGTCGGAAAGGCCCTGGCGCGATACCAGGTGCTGGTGCAAGCGAATCGCGCGATCCACCTCGCCGCGCTTGCGGAACAGGTTGCCCAGTGCGAGGTGGGTCTCGACCGTGTCGCGGTTGTACTCGGCCAGGCGCAGGAAGACCTCCAGCGCCTTGTCCTGCTCCTCGTTGAGCAGGTAGTTCAGGCCACGGAAGTAATCGGACGATAGCTCGTTTACCCTGGCTCCCGAGCGCTTGGCGTCGGTGCGTCGGGCGATCCACCAGCCGCACGCGAAGGCGATGGGGGGTACGAGCGCCAGCAACCAGATCGGGTTCATGCGGGCTTCGCGCTAGCTACCTTGCTGCCGCGGAGGGCCCGCCGGCGCTTTCGCTGGTGGGCGAACGAGGTGCCCACCCAGGCAGTGAGGCCACCAAGGACCCACCCAGCCAGGAGGAAGGCGAGCATGGTGCCGCCCTTGGGCAGCGACGCCCGGGCGAACCCGAAATCGAAGGGCACCAGGTCGGCGTTGAGCGCACCGAAGACGACCCCGGCGGCAACGAACAACAGCATGAAAAGTATGGCGATCAGACGCATCCGGCGACTGTACCTGAATCGTGATTGGGTTGGGCGGAACGGTTTGGAATTTGTACAGTTTTCGGGGGTAAAGGTTGTGCGGTTCCCCGGCGCCAGGCCAAAAAAAACGCCGCTTAGGAAGCGGCGTCTTCGAGGGCCAGGTTTACGCGTTCGCGTAGTTCCTTGCCCGGCTTGAAATGCGGCACGTGCTTGCCCGGCAGGGCCACTGCCTCGCCGGTCTTGGGGTTGCGCCCCATGCGCGGCGGACGGAAGTGCAGCGCGAAGCTGCCGAAGCCGCGGATCTCGATGCGCTCGCCCGTGGAGAGGGCATGGCTCATCTGTTCGAGCACGCTCTTGACGGCAAGTTCCACATCGCTGAAGGCAAGGTGGGTCTGGCGCCGCGCCAGCGCCTCGATCAGTTCCGACTTGGTCATGGGTCCCCTGGTTCTTCGATAAAGCTGACGCAAACAACAGGTTACAACAAAAACGAGGGGCGGGTTCGCCGCCCCTCGCTCCGACTTTAGTCGGCCTTGTTCATCTGCTCCTTGAGGAGCGCGCCGAGCTTCGTCGTGCCACCGGCAGCGGACTGGTAGTCGGCCATGGTGTCGGCCAGCTCTTCCTCGTCCTTCGCGCGGATCGACAGCTGCAGCTGGCGGCCCTTGCGATCCATGCCCGTGAACTTCGCTTCGACAGCGTCGCCCACCTTCAGGTACTGCGTGGCGTCTTCCACGCGTTCCTTGGCGATGTCGTTGGCACGGATGTAGCCCTCGACGCCTTCGCCCAGGTCAACCAGCGCACCCTTGGCGTCCACTTCCTTGACCGTACCGGTCAGGACCGTGCCGCGCGGGTTCGTGGCCATGAACTGACCGAACGGATCCTGCTCCATCTGCTTGATGCCAAGCGAGATGCGCTCACGCTCCGGATCCACGGCGAGCACAACGGCTTCGACTTCGTCGCCCTTCTTGAAGTTGCGGACGAGGTCTTCACCCGAGGCCTGCCACGAGATGTCGGACAGGTGGACGAGACCGTCGATGCCGCCTTCGAGACCGATGAAGATGCCGAAGTCGGTGATCGACTTGATCTGGCCGGAGACCTTGTCGCCCTTCTTGTGCATGGCGGCGAAAGCTTCCCACGGGTTCGAGCGGGTCTGCTTGATACCCAGCGAGATGCGGCGACGCTCTTCATCCACGTCCAGGACCATGACCTCGGTCTCGTCACCGACCTGAACCACCTTGGCCGGGTTGACGTTCTTGTTGGTCCAATCCATTTCGGAGACGTGCACCAGGCCTTCGACGCCCGGCTCGATCTCGACGAAGCAACCGTAATCGGTCACGTTCGAAACCTTGCCGAACAGGCGGCTGCCGACCGGGTAACGGCGGGCAATGGCAACCCACGGATCGTCGCCGAGCTGCTTCAGGCCGAGCGAGACGCGGTTGCGCTCGCGGTCGTACTTCAGCACGCGGACGTCGAGCTCGTCGCCGACGTTGACGACTTCCGACGGGTGACGGACGCGCTTCCACGCCATGTCGGTGATGTGCAGCAGGCCATCGATGCCGCCGAGGTCGACGAACGCGCCGTAATCGGTGAGGTTCTTGACCACACCCTTGACGACCGCGCCCTCGGTGAGGCGCTCGAGCAGCTTCTCGCGCTCTTCGGAGAACTCGGTCTCGACGACGGCGCGGCGGCTGACGACCACGTTGTTACGCTTGCGGTCGAGCTTGATGATCTTGAACTCGAGGTCCTTGCCCTCGAGGTAGACCGGGTCACGGACCGGACGCACGTCGACGAGGGAGCCCGGCAGGAACGCGCGGACATCCTTGATATCGACGGTGAAGCCGCCCTTGACCTTGCCGGAGATCTTGCCGGTGATGGTCTCTTCCTTGTCGAACGCCTGCTCGAGGTCGTCCCACACCATCGAACGCTTGGCCTTCTCGCGCGAGAGCTTGGTTTCGCCGAAGCCGTCTTCGAGCGCGTCGAGCGCGACCTTGACTTCGTCACCAACCTCTACTTCGAGGGCGCCGTTCTCATCCTTGAACTGCTCGATCGGAACAATGCCTTCGCTCTTGAGGCCAGCGTTGATCACCACGACGTCGTTGCGGATTTCCACAACGATACCGGTGACGATCGAGCCGGGCTTCAGCTTCGAAATAGCCTGCTGGCTTTGTTCAAACAGTTCGGCAAAACTTTCAGTCATGTTGATTCCAGGGTTATGAAAGGCCGTACCCGGCGCAGGCGATCATCACTGACGCGAGCGGACGGGGGACCCACCGGTTGTGGGTGCTTACGGAGGGGCTCACATACATGGCGCCCCCGGGCACCGTTGCCAATAACCCACGCGCAACTGCGTGGGCGATGTGCCGAATGCGCCCTTACGGACGCACCACAGCGAATACTTTTGCCACCACCGCGTCGATGGGCATGCCGGTCGTATCGATGACGACGGCGCCCTCGGCGGGCTTCAACGGGGCGACGGGCCGTGACGCATCACGTGCGTCGCGCGCCTCGATTTCCCGTTGCAGGCCTGCAAGTGTAACGCTCAGCCCCTTATCCTTCAACTGCTTATAGCGCCTTTTCGCGCGCTCGGCCGCGCTGGCGGTCAGGAAGACCTTGAAGGCGGCGTCCGGGAAAATCACGGTGCCCATGTCCCGGCCGTCGGCGACGAGGCCCGGGGCCTTGCGGAACGCCAGCTGGACGTCGACCAGGGCCTGGCGGACCGTGGGGAACACGGCGACCGCCGAGGCCGCCGCCCCTGCCGTTTCCGTGCGCAGTTCGTCGGTGGCATCGTGGCCATTGACCAGGACGTGGGTCTCACCGCCGTCGGGACTGGCCTGGAAGCGGATCTTGAGGTGCTGGGCGCAGCGGGTCACCGCGGCCTCGTCGGAGAGGTCGATGCCCTCGGCGCCGGCGGCATAACCCACGGCGCGGTACAGCGCGCCCGAATCGAGCATGCGCCAGCCCAGCTTCTCCGCGACCAGGCGGCTGATGGTGCCCTTGCCGGAGCCCGAGGGGCCGTCGATGGTGAGGACGGGGACGGGCGTGGGGGCCATGGGATACCTCGGTCGCGAAACCCGCATGATACAGCGAGCCGCCGGGCGAGGCCTCCTGATGGACAGCTTCCGGCACGCATGCTACAAGCCCCCCAACCTTCCAGCACCACGCCAGCGCGCACGCATGCAAGACGATCTCCGCAGCCAGTTCGAACAGGCGTCGCTGGACATCACCCGGCTCGGGCACCGGCCGGACAACGATACGCTGCTGCGCATCTATGCCCTCTACAAGCAGGGCTCGGAGGGGGACGTCCGCGGCGAGAAGCCCGGCTTCTTCGATTTCGTGGGTACCGCCAAGTACGAGGCCTGGGCCAAGCTCAGCGGCACCCCGCGCGAGCAGGCGATGCGGGATTACATCTCGCTGGTGCGCGAGCTCGGGGGCTAGTCCGCCCCCAAAGCTCCCCAACTTATTTCGCGGTGATCCACGCCGCGACGGTCAGTTCGCCCATCAGCTCGGCCATGGGCACCCTGCCCCCTTCCCGCCTCCCGCTGCCCAGCAGGCTGGTCCACTTGCCCGCGGGGAGCTCGATTGACGTTCCTTCCCAGTGATCCGCGGGGATCGCCGGTGCCGACAGCCCGGCCAGCCAGGGCGCCAGGTGACGCCCCACGGCCACCACCAGCCGCTGGCCGCGGTGTTCGCGGGTGAAGGCGAGCACCTTGTCCGCCGCCGGGCCGGCCACCTCCAGCGGACGATAGGTGCCGCGCGAGAACAGCTCGGGGTGCCCCTTGCGGGCGCAAAGCAGGCGCACGATGACGGACTGCTTCAAGGCACCGTCGCGCCAGGCGCACAGTGCTTCCACCGGTGACGGCTCGCGTTCCAGCGACGCCGAGCGGGCCAGGAAATCGACCGGCCGCCGGTTGTCGGGGTCGACCAGGCTGAAATCCCAGTACTCGGTGCCCTGGTAAAGATCCGGGACGCCGGGCGTCGTCAGGCGCAGGACCGTCTGGGCGAGGCCGTTGGCCGCGCCGGGCGTGGCGATGTATTCGGCGAAGGCGTGAAGTTCCCCCGCCGCACCACCGGACAGCATCGCCCTGAGGAAATCCTCACAAGCGTCTTCATAGGGTTCGTTGGGCGAGGTCCAGCGCGTCCAGCGCTTCGCCTCGCGCAGCGCCTTGCGCTGCCATGCCGCGATCCGGGTGGCAAAAAGCTCGATGCCCTCCTCGTCATCCGGGGCAAGACCCAGCGGCCACGCGCCGACGAGCATCTGGTAAAGCATCACCTCGTCCGATGCCGAGGGCGCCATGCGCCCTTCGGCACGCTGGCGTAGCCCCGCGTGCCGGGTCCGCCAGCGCTCCACGGTGATCACCCAGCGCTCCGCGACCTCGGATAGCACGGCGAGCCTGGCCCGCAGGTCCTCGCCGCGCTTGTGGTCGTGGGTCGCCGTGGCGAGCAAGGTGTGCGGCAGGTTCTCGTGGCGCTCGGCACAGCGGGCGTGGAAGTCCTCCGGCGGGAGAGCCAGCCGCGCGGCATCCACGCCCACCTCGTTACGCGAGAGCAGACGGCCGTAGCGGTAACCCGCCGTATCCTCCACGGCTTTCGCCGCCACGGGGGAGGTGGCCTGCTGGAACGAGGCGATCGCACGCTCGCGGGCACGGCGCACCGGCCCCGGCGGCAAGGCACGCGGCGCTTCGCCACCCAGCCAGCGCGCGACCAGGTGCAACAGTTCCACGTCCTCGACGCGGAGGGTGCGCATGGCCCCCTCCACCGCACGCGCGAACACCGCCTCGTCGAACGCATCGCGGCCCGCACCACCCGCATACGTGCGGTACACCGGAAAGTGCACGAGCAACTCGCCCAGCACGCGGCGGATCGCCGCCTGCGAGACATCGCGTGTCGCCACGTCGGCGCGTGCGGCGGCGAACAGGGCGCGCGCGGTGCGATCCAGCTCGGTCTCGAAGCTATCCACCAGGATCTGCCGGCGCGCTCGCACCGCCTGGGTCGCGAAATCCGCGGCATCGCCCGTGAGCCGCCGCCACAGGTCCGTGAGCGGTGCTTCGCCATGCTCGTCGTGCAGCACGGCCGACACCTGGTCCATGAACTCGTAGCCGGTCGTGCCGTCCGTGCGCCAGTCCAGTCGCAGCGCTTCATCCTCCGCCAGGATCTTCTCCACGACGAGGTACGCGGCATCGCGTGGCGCACCCTGCGGCCGTTGCGTACGCAGCCGCTCCAGGCGGTGGCGCAACTGCCGGCAATAGCGGCGCGGGTCGGCCAGGCCATCGACGTGGTCGCAGCGAACGCCATCGATCAGGCCTTCCGCATACAGGCGGAAAATCGTGCGATGGGTATCCTCGAACACCACCGTGCGCTCGATGCGCAGGCCGGCGAGTTCGTTGATGTCGAAGAAGCGCCGGTAGTTCACCATGTCGCTCGCGAGCTTCCAGAACGCGAGGCGATAGTTCTGCTTCTCGATGAGCGCATGCAGGCGCGCCCTGCCCGCTTCGTCCTTCGGGTCGTGCGTGCGCTCCGCATCGTCGGCCAGCTGCGAGGATGTCGCCGGCGACAACGGCAGGTAATCGTCGTAAAGCCGCAGCACCCATTCGCCGCGGCGCTTGCCCAGCCGCAGGTGGCCTTCGCGCAGCACCAGGTCATAACCATCGCCAAGGATCGGCAGCAGCACGCGTCCGCGCACGAGCGGATCCGGCGCAAGCCAGTCGATGTCGAAATACCCGGCGTAACGGCTCTCCCGTCCCTGCCGGAGCACGTCCATCCACCACGCGTTCTCGCTACCCACGCCCATGTGGTTCGGCACGATATCGACGACGAGCCCCATGCCGTGCTCGCGCAGCGCGGCCACCAGCCGGCGTAGCGCGGGCTCACCGCCGATCTCCGGGTTGACCTCGTGGCAATCGACGACGTCGTAACCATGGGTCGAGCCGCGGCGCGCACGCAGGCTCGGCGAGGCATACAGGTGGCTGATGCCCATGCGCGCGTAGTACCCGACCACCGCAACGGCGTCGTCGAGCGTGAAGCCCGCATGGAACTGAAGGCGCGCCAGCGCGCGGGGTGGGCTCACGTGCGGTTCCGGTTCCGGGTCTGGTCTATCGCTGCGCTGACGGCATGCGCGATGGGGCCATCGAACAGGCGCGCCGACGAATCCGGCATGCGTCGCCGCCAGTTCGGGTGCACCGCATCGGTCGGCCCGGGCAGGTTCGGCTGCTCGTGAAGGCCGAGCACATCCTCCACCGGGAAAATGGCGATGGGCGCGGGGGCCTGCGCCACGTGCTTCGCCGCGGCCACGACCACCGGCGAGATGTCGTCCGGAGCGGGTGGCGATTCCTCGTTGTACGCCGAGTTCGATGCGTACATCGCGCTCCACAGGCGGTGCCGGTCCTCTTCGCGCTGGGCCGCTTCATCCACGGCGGGATCGTTCAGCCCGGTGCGTTTGCGCCACTCGATGTCACGGCCACTCCACCAGCCGGCAACGGTGGGCACATCGTGCGTGCTCGTCGTCGCCATCGCGTTGTCGGACCACTCGCGTGGCGCGACGAAGCCGCCATCCGCGGCGCGCTCGAACCACAGCACGCGGATGCCCAGCACGTTCTTCCCGCCGATCGCCTCGCGGAAGTCGGACGGCACCGTGCCGAGGTCCTCGCCGATGATGACCGCGCGGTGCATGTGGCTTTCAAGGGCGATAAGGCGCAGCAGGTCCTGCATCGGATAGCGCACGTAGGCGCCTTCGGTCGCGCCCGCGCCGTGTGGAACCATCCACAGCCGTTTCAGGCCGAGGATGTGGTCGATACGTACGCCGCCCGCATAGGCCAGCGCCGCGCGCAGCATGCCGATGAAACCGCGGAATCCGGTCTCGCGCAGGCCACGGGGAGAGAATGTCGTCAGGCCCCAATCCTGGCCAAGGCGGTTCAAGGCATCCGGCGGCGCGCCGACCGAAAGGCCCTTGAGCACTTCGGCCTGGTGCGCCCAGGCATGGCTGCCACCCGAATCGGCGCCGACGGCAAGGTCGGCGATGAGGCCGATCTTCATGCCCGCATCGCGCGCGGCCTTCTGCGCTGCGGAAAGACCCTGCGCCGCGAGCCACTGCAGCCATGCATGGAAGCCGACTTCGCGCGCGTGCTCACGGGCGAAGGCCGCGACCTCGGGGCTCGCGGGATCGTGGAAGGCTTCCGGCCAGCCCTGCCAGCCGCCGGGACGGCCATGCGCGGTGAAGTCCGCATGCAGCGCTTCGAACCGTGCATGCCGCTCCAGCGGTTCGCCCTGCTCTCGGCGGAACGTGGCGAAGCGATCGGCGTGGGCAAGGTCGACCGAGGCCCATTCGTAGACCGAGCGCAGGATGGTCATGCGCGCACGGGCGGCGCGTGGCCAGTCGATCAGTTCCAGCCACTCCAGCTCCGCCAGCTCCTGGCGCAGGTTGTGCGTATCGATCACCGCACGCACGGTGGGCTCGCCGCTCGTCTGCGCCGGGTCGATGTAAAGGCCGTTGAGGAACAGCCGGCTGGAAGGCGCATACGGGCTGTAGCGCTCGGGCGCTGCGGCGAACAAGGCATGGACCGGGCTGATCGCCAGCGCGTCCGCGCCCTTCTCCGCCGCCGCGCGCGCGCATATCGACAAGGCGGTGAAGTCGCCGATGCCGCCGTCGCCCGGCCGCCGCAGTCCCGACACCTGCACGGCCATGCCCCAGGGCCGGCGCGCGCCCTGCACATCGCCTACGCCGAAGGCGCGCGGTGGCGCGACGGCGACGACCACTTCGGCATCGTCGACGAAGAGCGTGTAGTAGCCAGGCTCGGCCTGGGCGGGTAGCCGGGATTCGCCGGAGGGAAGCTCGCCCTCGCCGACGAGTACGTCACCGCTCCCCAGCAGCTTCCACACGCGGCCGCGCGATGCGGCCGGCACCTCGATCGGTGCACCGACGTCCGCGGTGATCATGCGCGGCAGTACCGCGC
>NZ_JBQCFT010000302.1:0-3221 GCF_051958795.1 Luteibacter sp.
TCGACATCATTTCGTTGGTCCTGTGCCTGGTGGTCGGCGGGCTCGTCATCGCCATGACCTTCCGCCTCATCACGCGGCCCCTCGTGCGCATGACCGAGCTGATGACGCGCCTGGCCGCCCACGACCACACGATCGAAGTGCGCCAGCTGACCCGCCGCGACGAAATCGGCGAGATCGCCCGCTCCCTGCAGGTGTTCAAGACCATGGCGATCGAGACGGCCGGCCAGACCTGGCTCAAGTCCGCGATCACCACGATTTCCAACCGCTTGCAGGAGTGCACCACCTACCGCGAGTTTGCCGAGGCACTGGTGTCGGAGCTGGTCTCGTCGCTGAAGGCCGGCGTGGGCGTGTTCTACATCTACCGCGAGGACACCCGGCGCCTTGAGCTGGCGGGGAGCTACGGCTTCCGCCAGCGCCGCCACGTGACCACGGAATACGCGCTCGGCGAGGGCCTGGTGGGCCAGGCCGCCGCCAACGGCCATGCGATCACCCTCCAGGACATCCCGGACGACTACACCCGGATCCACTCCGGCACGGGTGAAGCGGCGCCGCGCAGCGTCGTCGTCGTGCCCGTGATGTCCCGTGACACCCTGCTCGGCGTCATCGAGATCGCCAGCTTCGAGCACCTCACCGGCCTGCAGGAACGCCTGCTCGACGAGCTCATGCCGATCGCCGCGCTTTCGCTGGAGAACCTGGCGCGCGCGCTGCGCACGCACGACCTGCTCGGGCAGACCCAGAGCCAGGCCGATGAACTGCGCGCGTCCGAAGAGGCGCTGCGCCACCAGCAGGATGCCCTGCAGACGACCAACAGCGAGCTGCATGCGAAGACCGCGGAGCTCCAGGAGCAGTCGCAGCGGCTGATCGCGTCCGAGGAAGAGTTGCGCGTGCAGACGGAAGAACTGCATGCCTCGAACGAGGAACTCCGCGAAAAGAGCCTGACCCTGAACCACCAGAAGGATGCGCTGGAGGCCCTGCAGAAGGAAACGCACGAGAAGGCCGAGGAACTGGCGCGCGCAAGCCAGTACAAGTCCGAGTTCCTCGCGAACATGTCGCACGAGCTGCGTACGCCGCTCAACAGCCTCCTGATCCTGTCGCGCAGCCTCGCGGATAACGACGAAGAGAACCTCACCGGTGAACAGGTCGAGTCCGCGCGGATCATCCACGACGCCGGCTCCAACCTGCTGCGCCTGATCAACGACATCCTCGACCTGTCGAAGGTGGAGGCCGGCAAGATGGAGCTGATGGTCGATACGCTCCCGCTGGCCGACCTCGCGCGTACGCTGGGCCGCACGTTCAACCACGTGGCGCAGGAGAAGAAGCTGGCTTTCGAGGTAAAGCTCGAGGATGGGCTGCCCGCCAGTATCCGTACGGACGGGGGCAAGCTTGAGCAGGTGGTGAACAACCTGCTGAGCAATGCGTTCAAGTTCACCTCGCATGGCAGCGTGCGCCTGCGCATCGCCCGCCCCGCGCGCGGCGCCGCGTTGCCCGCCGGGCTCGATCCGGAGCGCGCCATCTGCATCGCGGTGACCGACTCCGGCATCGGCATCCCGCCCGACAAATTCCAGCGGGTATTCCACGCGTTCGAACAGGTCGATGCGAGCACCAGCCGCCAGTACGGCGGCACCGGCCTCGGCCTCGCCATTTCGCGGCGCATCGCGATGCTGATGGGTGGCGACATTACGCTGGAAAGCGCTGTCGGCCAGGGCAGCACGTTCACCATTTTCCTGCCGGAGGATGCGCCCGATTCCGCCGGTGAGCGCACCGACCCGGTCTCCCGCGAACAGGCGGCCGCAGAGGCGACCCTGCCGCTATCGCCATCGCTCATCGCCGAGTCCATCGACGACGACCGCGCCGCGCTGGCCCCGGGCGACACCATCATCCTCGTCGTCGAGGACGATCCCGCCTTCGCGCGCATCCTGGCCGACATGATCCACCGCAAGGGCCACCGCGTGCTGGCCGCCGCGGACGGTGAGACCGGGCTCGCGCTAGCCCGCCAGTACCGCCCGACCGGCATCCTGCTCGACGTCATGCTGCCCGGCATGGATGGCTGGACCGTCATCGACCGCCTCAAGCACGATGCCGCCACGCGGCACATCCCGGTGCACTTCATCTCCGCGACGGACGATGCAAGCCGCGGCATGGAACTGGGCGCCGTCGGCTTCCTCACCAAGCCGGTGAGCCGCGAATCGATCGCCACCGCGTTCGACCGCCTGCTCCATTTCGCCGAGGGGCGTACCCGCCACCTGCTGGTGGTCGATGACGACGCCAGCGCGCGCGCAGCCGTGCGCACCCTGCTGAAAGACGACAACGTGGTGATCGAGGAAGCCGGGTCCGGCGAAGAGGCGCTCGCGAAGACCCAGGAAACGGCCTACGACTGCATCGTGCTCGACCTGGGCCTCCCCGGCATGTCGGGCATGGAGTTCCTCGAGCAGCTTTCCCAATCCGGGCACACGCCGCCCGTGGTCGTGTACTCCGGGCGCGATCTCTCCCGTGAAGAGAGCATGAAGATCCGCCAGTACACCGATAGCATCGTGGTGAAGGGCGCCCGCTCGCCCGACCGCCTGCTCGACGAAGTGAGCCTGTTCCTGCATTCGATCCGCCACGGTGGCGCAGCGGCGGCTGCGGAACGGCCGACGGCGGCGCGCGGCATGGATGAAGGCGACCTGCGTGGCCGGCGCCTGCTGCTGGTCGACGACGACATGCGCAACCTGTTCGCGCTGTCGAAGGTGCTGCGTGGCAAGGGCATCGATGTCGTCATGGCGCAGGACGGCCAGAAGGCGCTCGACGCGCTGGACAAGGATCCCGAGCTGGAACTCGTGCTGATGGACATCATGATGCCGGTGATGGATGGCTACGACACCATGCGGGCGATCCGCGCCAAACCCGCGGTGGCCAACGTGCCGATCATCGCGCTCACGGCAAAAGCCATGCGCGGCGACAGGGAGAAGTGCCTCGAAGCGGGCGCGAACGACTACCTGTCCAAGCCGATCGACGTCGACCGGCTGCTCTCGATGATCCGCGGGTGGCTGCCGGCCCGGGTCTGAGGTGGATATCGAGGATATCGAAATCGAGCTGTTCGTCCGCGCCATGCAGCGCGCGCACGGCTACGACTTCAGCGAGTACGCGCCCGCTTCACTGAAGCGGCGCGTGCAGCAACTCGTGCGCACGCATGATGCGGGCACCATCAGTGAGTTGAACCGGCGCCTGCTGCACGAGGATGG
>NZ_JBQCFT010000303.1:0-6700 GCF_051958795.1 Luteibacter sp.
CGATTCGACGATGAGGAGGTTCTTTGCCATGCGTAAGCGATTCCGAAGTCCGCCGGGCCGAGTGAACCCTAGCGTGTGTATATATTTAGTTGGAAACACACCCTCGTGTTGCCTGTCAAGCAGCGCTTCAGCGCACGACCCTCTGATAGCGGTTTCCCGGAAGGCTGGCGACTTCGCCCTCCAGCTCAAGCATCAGCAGCATCGATGACAAGGCACCCGGGGAGAGGGCCGTGCCGCCCACGAGGGCGTCCAAAAGGACGGGATCGTAACCCATGGCGTCGAGGAGGCGGCGATATTCCTCATCCTCGCGCCAGTCGAACGGGCCCTTTTGCCGTTTCGGCGCCGCGTGCCCCGGGCCGCCAAGCGCCAGCCTGGCCTGCAGCTCAGCCCCCAGTTCCAGGGCCGCCGGGCCAAGCGCCGCAAGGATCTCATCGCTGCGCTGGACCAGCCGGGCGCCCTCCGCGATAAGGGCGTGGCACCCCTCGGCCAGTGGATTGTTAACCGACCCAGGCACCGCGAAGACCTCCCGCCCAAGCCCACCCGCCTGATGGGCGGTGATCAGCGAGCCCGAGCGCAACCCCGCCTCGACCACCAGCACACCCAGGCTGAGCCCCGCGATGATCCGGTTCCGCATGGGGAAATGCGCTGCGCGCGACGGGGTGCCAGGGGCGAATTCGCTCACGATGGCCCCCTGGTCGGCGATGCGCCGGGCCAGCGCATGGTGCTTGCTGGGATAGACGATATCAGGACCGGTACCGATCACGGCGATGGTCGGCTCGCCCGCATCCAGGGCGCCGCTGTGCGCTACGCCATCGACGCCGTCGGTCAGGCCGCTGGTCACCAGCAGGCCGCCCGTCGCGAGCTCGCTGGCGAAGCGGCGGGCCGTGGCCAGACCTGGCGCCTGGGCCCTCCGGGCGCCGACGATGCCGATCTGGGGGCGCAGGAGCAGCGAGGCATCGCCCTTCACGAACAATGCCGCGGGCGCGTCGGACAAGGCCTCCAACTGCGGGGGGAAGTCCTCGTCGGTGCACAGGAGGAGCCGGTGGTCAGCCCCCTGCAGCCATGCCTCGTCGCGCGCGAGCGCGGTCTCGTCGGGCGCATCGAGCCACGCCCGGGTATCCGCGGCCAGCGTCTCCGCATGCCGCCGCATCCAGTCGACAACGCCCGCAGGCCCGCCGCGCAGGGCCAGCCCTTCACGCAGGCGGCGTCCACCGAGACCCGGGGTGCGGATGAGGAGAAGCCAGTGGCGGAGGTCGGAGTCAGTCATGCGGACAGTCTAGGGGGAGGCCGGCAGGCAGGCGCCCGGGAGCTGTTGTCGGCGCACGGCCATAAAAAAGGGAGGCCGAAGCCTCCCCCTTTCACACCACCGGGCGCCGGGCGCTTACTCCGGCAGCACCAGCTTGTCGCCGCGGCGCACGGGGCGCAGCGCGTCCATCACCAGCGCGTAGCTGACGTGGTCGAAGGTCTTGAACACCATCAGGTGCCCACCGAACTCATCCGGGAGCGTGGCGCTACGCGAGGTGCCGCGGCGGTTGTAGTTGCCGCTGACCTCATCGGAGATGGTCTCGCCCTGGCTCATCACCGTGAAGGTGGTGCCGTTGTCGACGCCATCCGCGCTGCCGGCCGAGATCGACACGACCTGGTGGCGGCCGACGCCATAGCGGGCTTCGGTCAGGCCGGTGACCCGCGGGTCGTTCGGCAAGGCCTTGGGCGCATGCGGGTAGAAGTACGGGTCGTACGGCTTGTCATCCACGGGCATGAAGCGATCGCCCGTGCGGATTTCCATGGTCGAATCGACGATCACCAGGCTCGAGATATCGCCGTTGGTGGTGAGGACTTCACCCGTGCCGATCACGGTCACCTCGACGCCCGCGTCCTTGCCGGTGCCATTGTGCGTGTCGTGGTACGTATCTTCACGCCACGGGCTCGGGTTCATCGACACATCGCTGTCGAGGTCATCGGCGACGAACGAGCCATGCCCGGGGTTGTTCACGGCATCCAGGTTGCCCTTGTCGTCGCCGTGGTCACGGAAGCGGTGGGTCGGGCGCACGATCGCCCAGCGCTGGCCCGGCGTGGCGCTATCGAGGTCGCGGGCATACACCTTGTTGCCCGGGATGCCGCGCAGGGCCGCATCTTCGAAGCCGACCACGTAGGGCGCGCTCTCGACGCTATCAGCGTCCATGACGCGCATGTCCTTCAGGAAGGTGCGCAGCTCGGACAGCGGAATGGCCGGGATCGCGTCTTCCTCGGTGCGGATCCGCGGCTGCAGGCCAACGCGCGGGGCACCGCCGAACATGCTCAGGTTGAGCACGTCGCCGGGATAGATCAGGTGCGGGTTGCGGACCTGGGGATTAGCCTGCCAGATCTCGGGCCAGAGCCACGGTTTGCTGAGAAATTTCGCCGAAATATCCCAAAGGGTGTCGCCCTTGCGCACGGTATAGGTATCCGGCGCATTCGGTCGCAACTGGGCCGCTGCGGCATAGACAGCCACAGTGAAAAACATGCCGCCGAGCAGCATGGCGAACTTCTTGATCATGGCGGGTTTTCCCCCTTCCCCGGTTCTGTCGCGAGTGTAACCGAATCGTTAACGGGCACAATATGTCACCACGCTCGCCGGGCCCTCGGCGTGAGCGTAGAATGTGTAGGCATCCTACAGGGTCGAAGCGCTTGGTTTTCGCCGACTTGCCCGCAATTTTCCGGGCATGGCGCGCCTCCCCCGGCCCGCAACCGTTCAAGGTGACACCGTGTCCACCCTTACCATCCTCGAATTCCCCGATCCGCGCCTGCGCACCGTCGCAGCGCCCGTTACCTCGTTCGACGCCGAGCTGAAGCAGTTCGTGGCCGATATGTACGAGACCATGTACGCCGCCAACGGCGTCGGCCTGGCTGCCACGCAGGTCAACGTGCACAAGCGCGTGCTGGTCGCCGACATGAGCGAAGACCGCAACGAGCCGCTGGCCCTGATCAACGCCGAGATCATCGAGAAGGACGGCCAGCAGGTCTACCAGGACGGCTGCCTGTCGTTCCCGGGCATCTACGCCGATGTCACCCGCGCCCTCAAGGTGAAGGTGAAGGCCAACGACGTGGACGGCAACGAGATCATCGTCGAGGCGGAAGGGCCGCTGGCCGTGTGCATCCAGCACGAGATGGATCACCTGGCCGGCAAGGTCTTTGTCGACTACCTGTCCCCGCTCAAGCGCAGCATGTTGCTGAAGCGTATGGAAAAGCAGCGCAAGGCCAGCGCCTGATCCATGGCGGCCCGTCCTTTGCGCGTGGTGTTCGCGGGCACCCCCGATTTCGCCGTCCCCTGCCTTGAAGCCTGCCGCGCCTCCGGTGCGGAGGTCGTAGCGGTTTATACCCAGCCCGACCGGCCCGCCGGCCGGGGGCGCAAGCTGGCGGCGAGCCCGGTGAAGGAAGCCGCCGTGGCAGCGGGCATACCCGTCGAGCAGCCGGAATCCTTCAAGGCCGAGGCCGACCGCGAACGCCTGGCTCGCTACGCACCCGACCTGATGGTGGTGGTGGCCTACGGACTCATCCTGCCGCGCAAGGTCCTGGCCATCCCGCGCCTGGGCTGCTGGAACGTGCACGCTTCGCTGCTTCCGCGCTGGCGCGGTGCGGCGCCGATCCAGCGCGCCATCCTGGCCGGCGACACCGAGAGTGGCGTCGACCTCATGCAGATGGAGGCAGGGCTCGATACCGGTCCCGTGCTGATCGAACGGTGCACGCCGATCACCGCCGACGACACCGGCGGCACGCTCCACGATCGCCTTTCCGCGCTAGGCGCCGAGGCGCTTGCCGAGGGCCTGCGCCGCACGCTGGTCGGTGAAGTACTCGCGCCTCGTGTACAGGCCGATACAGGGGTCGAATACGCGCACAAGCTCGACAAGGCGGAGGCCCGGCTCGATTTCACCCAGCCGGCCATCGCGCTCGAGCGGAAGGTGCGCGCCTTCGATCCGTGGCCGGTCGCGGAAGGCGATGTTGCCGGCGAGCGGCTGCGCATCTGGGCGGCACGCGCCGTCGAGGGACGGACCGGTGCCGCCCCCGGGACGGTGTTGGCCGCCACGCGCGATGGCATCGACATCGCCTGCGCCGAAGGCGCGCTGCGCCTCACGGCGGTGCAACGCGCCGGTGGCCGCCGCATCGGCGCCGCGGATTACCTGAATGCACGGCCGGAGCTGAAGCAGGCCGCTTCGTGAGCAAGGCGCCGTCCGTCCGCGCACTGGCCGCGGAAGCCCTTGCCAGCATCGCGCTGTCCGGCCATTCGCTTCGAGAGGCAGCCGACCGTGCGATGCCAAAGCTGGCCGACCCACGCGACCGCGCCCTGCTGACGGCCCTGCTCAGCGACGGAGCGCGCTGGTGGCCGCGCTTCGACGCCGCACTCGACCGCCTCCTCGACAAGCCGATCCGCCGGCACGAGCCGGTGATCCACGCGTTGCTCGTCACCGGGCTCGTCCAGCTCGAAACTCTGGAGCTGCCCGGCTATGCGGCCGTGGCCGCCACCGTCGAAGCGGCCCGCGAACTGCGCCGGCCACGTCTCGCCGGCCTGGTCAACGCCGTGCTGCGCCGCTGGCAGCGTGAACGCGAAACGCTCCTGGCTGAGCTCGACGCCAGGCCGGCTACACGGCACGCGCATCCCGCCTGGCTGGCCAGGGCGATCGAGCGCGACTGGCCAGTCCAGGCCAGCGCCATCATGGCCGCCGCCAACGTGGAGCCCCCGCTGATGCTGCGGGTAAACCGCCGTCGCGCCAGTCGCGACTCGGTGGCCGCCGGGCTAGCCGGCGCAGGCCAGGAGGTCGCACTCCACCCCTGGCTGGCCGACGCCCTGGTGCTGCCACACAGCACCGATGTGACGCGCCTGCCGGGTTTCGCCGAAGGGCACTTCGCGGTGCAGGACGGTGCGGCGCAGGTACCGGCGGACCTGCTCGATGCCCGCGACGGCCAACGCGTACTGGATGCCTGCGCGGCGCCTGGCGGCAAGGCCTGCCATGTGCTCGAACGCGCCGACGTCGCGCTGCTCGCCGTGGAGTTCGAAGCGTCACGCGCGGCACGCATCCGCAAGAACCTGGAGCGGCTGCACCTGGATGCGCAGATCATCGTGGGCGATGCGGGTGACAGTTCCGCGTGGTGGGATGGCCGCCCCTTCGACCGGATCATGATCGACGCCCCCTGTTCGGCGACGGGCGTGATCCGCCGCCGCCCCGACGTGCGCCTGCATCGCCGCGCGGCGGATATCGAGGCACTCGTCGCCCAACAGTCACGCATCCTCGCCGCATGCTGGGAGACGCTGGCCCCGGGCGGCAGGCTGCTCTACGTCACGTGCTCGCTACTTCGCGAGGAGAACGAAGGCGTGGTCGGTGCTTTCCTTGCCAGCCGAAGCGATGCCTCGGCCATCCCGTTCACGCTTCCCGTGGGCCAGCCCGCGGCTGTCGGCTGGCAGGTGTTGCCCGGCGACGGTGACCTGGACGGCATGTACTACGCCCTGCTGGAAAGAAGCCCGGCGTAAGCCTGTTCCGTCGCATCCACGAAGTGCTCGAGGCCGAACGCGGCCTCGGCGTGCGCACGTGCCGCTTGGCCCATCTGCGGCAGCGCCGGGCGTTGCGCCCAGATCCCACGCAGGGCCTCTGCGATCGCCACCCGGTCGCGTGCGGGGACAACCCAGCCGTCGCTGCCCTCGCGAATGTTTTCCGGGAGCCCGGCGTAGTCGCTGACCAGGACGGGTTTGCCCATGGCCATCATCTCGCGACACGCGAACGAGATGGTCTCCACATCCCACGACAGGACGAAGCCCGCGTCGAGGCCGGCGACCATCGGCCGCACATCGTCCAGCCTGCCGGTGAAATGCACGAGGTGCGCCACGCCTAGCGCCTGGATGCGCTCGAGCGCGTCGGAGCCTGGCAGCCCACCGGCAAGTACGACGCGGAAGCGCTCTCGCTCGCCGGGCCCCAACAAGGCCAGGGCCTCGACCAGGTCCATCCAGCCTTTGTAACGGGCCGTGCCCGCATTGCTGCCGACCACGAGCGCCGACGCATCGTCGGCCGGCGCGAGCCATGCGGCGCGCTCGGGCGGGACCGTGGTGGACGGCGAAAAACGGTGGATGTCCACGCCATTGAAGACCGTAACTAGGCGGCACTGCGCATATGGTGAAGCGGCGAGCTGCCGGCGCACGTACTCACAGACGGCGATCACCATGTCGGTCCCGACGCGCGCGCGCCAGCGGTGCCCGATGCCGGTCATCGGCTTCGAGTTGTGCTTGGTGAGTACGATGGCCGGCCGGTGGCGGAGCCCGCGGACGGCGGCCATCACCAGGCGATGGTCCGCCGAGCCATTCACGTGGACAAGGTCCGGCTCATGTTCACGCAGCCAGCCGGCAAGCTGGCGCAGCGCCCGGCGCCGTGCCACGAACTTGCCCAGCCCGTTGGGAAACGGCTGGTCGAGCACCGTCACCCCCGGTACAAGCCGTGCCTCACGATTGAGGCGGCTCCCCGGAGGCGCCGCCACATGAATCACGTGCCGTGCGGCGAGCCCTCGCGCCAGCCCCATGACGTACGTGGTGTGGCCACCGCCGTCCCCGGCGTGGAAATTCGTCAAGAGGACCTTCATGCCCGACCTTTGCGGTAGCTGAATTGCGGCCGGCTCACCGTGCACCCACGGAACGGCATCACGATCCGTTAAAGTAACATGTCTCGCGAGCCCGGCCTTC
>NZ_JBQCFT010000304.1:0-4167 GCF_051958795.1 Luteibacter sp.
GCGCTTCGACCGCGAGATGCACCAGCTGGAAACGGCCACGGCCTTCGGCGGCGACCTGTACATCAGCGGCCTCTCGGGCGGCAACGTGCGTGGCGTGACCCTGCTACAGCGGCTACGCAACGAAGGCACCAACTACTTCGCCGGCTACAACACCCACGTGTGGGTAGGTGACGCCCAGCTGGTGCCGCTGGGGCAGGTGGCCCAGCCGAAGCAGGCCGAAGCCAAGGCCTCCAATTAGCCCACGAAAAATCTCCCCGGGCCAGAGGCCTGGGGAGTGAAGGAGCGTCCACACCGGAGCTCGAGGGGAAACTGTAGGTCGGTTAAACCGGTTGCCAGTTGGGATCGGGTTCCGGCATGCCAGCGGCGGGCGCGCTTCCGTGCGGGCCCGCCGCGCCAAGGCCTTCCATGGCCGGTTCCACGAAGTCGTCAAAAAGGTCCATGGGAAAGCCTCCCTTGGTGAGTGCGGTCAGTGCAGCCCGCAGAGCAGGCCCAGCAACAGGGCCCCGAGAGCCAGCGTAACGCGCAAAGGCTCAAAATTGCGTTCCAGTTCAGTGTTATCAGCGTCGGGCTTGGTCTTCATGTTCTTCTTTATCCTTCGGCGCCGGCAGGGCCGCCGTGGTGCCAGTACAGCGCCTGCCGGGGCGGCAGGCGCGGCTCCCGTGGGGCAATCCACAGGCTGTTTGTGGCAAAACAAGGGCAAACGCGGCGTGTAGGCCGGGGATCGGCACGTCCACGGGCAAAACACGGGCAATCGCGGGCGGGCGCTTGCGCCGCGAGGGCGGCCATTGCACCCTGCGCACGCCAACCCAAATCACGGAACCCCCATGGGCCGCAGCATCGCCATTGTCGAAGACGAACCCCTCATCCGCGCCAACTACGTGGAGGCGCTCAACCGCTTCGGCTACGAGACCCGCGGCTACGGTTCGCGCGCCGAGGCGTCCAACGCCTTCGCCATGCGCCTCCCCGAGCTGGTCATCATCGATATCGGCCTGGGCGACGAGCCGGAGGGCGGCTTCGACCTGTGCCGCGAGCTGCGTGCCAAGAGCGCCACGCTGCCGCTGATCTTCCTGACCGCGCGCGATTCCGATTTCGATGTGATCAGCGGCCTGCGCCTCGGCGCCGACGATTACCTGTCGAAGGACACCAGCTTGCACCAGCTGGCCGCGCGCATCGCCGCGCTGTTCCGCCGGATCGAGTCGCTGAAGACGCCCACCGCCAGCGAGAACGTGATCGAACACGGCCCGCTGCGCCTGGAAAGCGAGCGCATGCGCATCACCTGGAACGGCACCGAGATCCCGCTCACCGTCACCGAGTTCTGGATGGTCCACACGCTGGTCCGCTTCCCCGGCCACGTGAAGAATCGCGACCAGCTCATGCGCGAAGCCGAGCTCGTCGTGGACGACGCCACCATCACCTCGCACATCAAGCGCATCCGCAAGAAGTTCGTCGCGCTGGCGCCAGATTTCGACGCGATCGAAACCGTCCACGGCGTCGGCTACCGCTGGACGCCGTAACCGATGCCCGCTGTCGTAGGAGCCCACCCTGTGGGCGACGCCGTTCGCGATAACGCCACAGGGCCCGCTGCGCCGAGGCGAAAGATGTCGCCCACAGGGTGGGCTCCTACGGTATGACGCTGCGCCAAAAACTCCTCTTGGTCGCCCTCTGCACCCTGGCCCTCCCCGTGGCCGGGTGGCTTTACGTGCGCCAGATGGAAACCCTCCTCCGCGAAGGCCAGGCCCAGGCGCTGGTGGCGTCGGCGCGTGCGCTCGCGCGAAGCCTGGTCGTCGTGGAAGCGCCGCTGCCGCCTGCCGGCAGCGCGTGGTACGTGCAACAGGCCAACGTGCCCATCACTGTCGATGGCTACGCGGATGACTGGGCACCGCTGAGCCCGTGGGCGCAGCCGCTTGGCCGCAATGCAAAGGTGATGTTCGCGGAAGACGAACGCTGGCTGTACTTCACGATCGACGTGCGCGCGCCACGACGCAATCGTGCCGATGCCGCCGACCGCCTCGCGCTCAGCGCGGATCACCTGATCCTGTCGATCGCCAGCAACGAGGATGCCCAGCGCTACCTGCTCGCCAGCGCCGCGCCAGGCGCTACGACGGCCATCGCGCTCGACCCCGAAGCGGGCGTGCTGCCCGACCGCCTCAACGCGCAATGGCAGGAGGACGGCGGCGGCTTCCGCGCGGAGCTGAAATTGCCGCGCGGCCTGCGCCTCGATCGTGTCGGCGTGGGCGTGCACCTCGCCGCCGATGGCAATGCCGAGCCGCTCAGCGCCGATACCCGGCCCCTGCTCGAATTCTCACCCGCGCTTTCCCAGGAGCTGGCGCGGCTAGCTCCCGATGGCGTGCGCGTACGCGTCCTCTCGCCGGATGCGTGGCTGATGGCCCAGACCGGCCGCCTCTCGTTGCCCGACACGCCGGCCAGCGGCCAGGCGGGCTGGTTCGCCTCGCTCGTCTACCGCTCGCTGCTGGCCACGCGCCTCGACGACAACGCCGCGTGGACCGAGGACGCCCCGAAGATCGACCTGCCCGAAGTCCGCGAAGCGCGCTCCGGCAAGCCGGCCACGGCATGGCGCGCAGGCGAGGCGCGCGGCAGCGTGGTCCTCGCCGCGGCGATGCCGATCACCCAGGGCGGCAAGCTCCACGGCGTGGTGCTGCTCGAGCAGCCCAGCCGCGCGGTACCGCTGCTCGCCAACCGCGCACTGTTCGGCCTGCTGCTCACCAGCTTCGCCGTGCTGCTCATCGCCGGTGGCGTGCTGCTGCTGTTCGCCACGCGCCTCACCTTCCGCCTGCGCCGCTTGCGCAACGCCGCGGAGCGCGCGCAGGACAACGATGGCAAGCTCGATGGCCCGTTCCCCCTGATCGACGCCACGGACGAACTCGGCGACCTCGCACGCAGCTTCTCGCGCTTGTTCGACGTGGTCGGCGGCTACACCGATTACCTGCGCACGCTGGCCTCCAAGCTCTCGCACGAACTGCAGACGCCACTCGCCATCGTCAAATCCTCGCTGGACAACCTCGACCACGCAGGCCTGCCGCCGGAAGCCGAGCCGTACCTCGCGCGCGCCCGCGATGGCGTGACACGCCTCAGCGCGCTCGTCCGCGCCATGAGCGAAGCGAGCCGGATGGAACGCGCCATCGCCGCGGCGGAAGCAGAAGATGTGAACCTCGCCGACGTGGTGCGCGGTTGCGCGGAAGGCTATCGCTCGCTCGCCGGGAATCGGCATATCGACGTCGAGCTGCCTGAAGCGCCGGTCACCATGCACGTCTCGCCCGAACTCATCGCGCAGGCGCTCGATAAGCTCTTCGACAACGCTCTGTCGTTTACGCCGCCCGGTGGCTGGCTGCGTATGTCACTACGCGTCACCGCCGACGGGGCCGACGTCGAACTCGCCAACCAGGGCCCGCCGCTGCCGGAAGCGATGCAGGGCAGGCTGTTCGATTCACTGGTGAGTTTGCGTGACAAGGCTACGCCGGGTGAGGCGCCGCATCTGGGGCTCGGCCTCTATGTGGTGCGGCTCGTCGCGGAGCGGCACCAGGGCAGCGCCAGTGCGCGCAATATCGATGATGGTGTGGCGTTTACGCTGCACCTGAGAGGTCTTCCGCGCCAGCGGCTGGCATGATCACCAGAATGAAGTTCTTCCTCGCGCTGATCTCTGTAGCGGCGACGTCCGTAGCTGCCCACGAACCCACAGCGTTGACGCTGTGCGATGTGACGAGCGCGAGCGCTCACAAAGGAACCGACCTTCGGATTCGGTCCCACATCACACCGACGATGCACGCAGGTCTGCAGCTCTCAGACGGGCGGTGTCCGGACACACTCATCAAGCTGGAGAGCGACGAGAGTGATGTTGCGCAGCGCGCGGCGCTGTCGAAGGCGTCCGAGGCGAGGCTGTATGCCAGGCCTTACAGCGTAGTCGTTACCGGGCGGGTTGAAACCCGGCACGGCGGGACCGTGGTGGTGGCGACAAGTGTGGAATTCAGTCCTGACGACCCGTAGAAGTCCGTCAGCGCAATTCCTCTCCCTGCACTGTGGGAGTGGGGGGGGGGGGGGTGGGGGTAGCCGGGCCCGGCGGGGGGACCCCGGCACCCCCCAAAAGACGGCGGGGGGGGGGGGCGCCCCCCGGGGGGGGGGGGGGGGGCGGGGGGGGGGGGGCACCCCCCC
>NZ_JBQCFT010000305.1:0-8208 GCF_051958795.1 Luteibacter sp.
CGTGGGGGGCGCGCGGGGGGGCGTGCCGCCCGCCCCGCCCCCCCCCCGCCGCGCCCCCCCCCGCTCCCACAACGTCTGCATTCCCTTATGCTTCGGCCACCAACCCCCAGGGAGAACGCCGATGCGCCGCAGCTTGCTTGCCTTGTCACTCCTCGCCCTCGGCGCCGCCGGAAGCGCCCATGCCGCCATGGTCGCGAAGCCGGTGCAGTGGACCGACCACGGCGTGACCTTCAAGAGCTTCCTGGTCTACGACGATGCCGTGACGGCCAAGCGCCCGGGCCTGGTCATGGTCCCGAACTGGTTCGGCGTCAACGACATGGCCATCGCGAAAGCCAAGGACATCGCCGGCAAGGATTACGTGATCCTGTTGACGGACATGTACGGCGGCGATACGCGGCCGAAGAACACGGACGAAGCGGGCGCCGCGGTAAAGCCGCTCTACGGCGATCGCAAGCTCATGCGCGAGCGCGTCACCCGCGCGTTCGACGAGCTGAAGGCGCAGGAAAAGAATGCCCCGATCGATCCGGCGCGACTCGCCGCCATCGGTTTCTGCTTCGGTGGATCGGCGGTGCTCGACCTGGCGCGCACCGGCGCGGATGTCGCCGCGGTCGTGACCTTCCACGGCCTGCTTTCCGATGACTCGAAGCTGGGCTCGAAGCTGCACGACACCCACGTGCTGGCGCTCAACGGTGCCGACGATGCCAACGTGCCGCCCGAGCAGCGCGCCGCGTTCGAGGCGGAAATGCGCGCCGCGAAAGCGGACTGGGCCTCGGTGGATTACGGCAACGCCGTGCATTGCTTCACGGAGAAGGAAGCCACCGAAAGCATCGGCAATTGCCGCTATGACGCGAAGGTGGCCACGCGCGCCTATGCGGCGATGAAGGCCTGGCTGACCGAAGCCTTCAAACACTAACCGCCGTCGTAGGAGCCCACCCTGTGGGCGACATCCTTCGCGACACCGCTACAGGCCCTGTAGCCATCCGCGAACGGCGTCGCTCACAGGGTGAGCTCCTACGATAGAGCGATGATCAGAATCGCCGTTCGACGCTGTAATCCGCCAGGGTCGACAGCGCGTCGCGGTGTGCCGAAGGCGGCAGGGCGGCGAGGGCTTCCTTTGCCGCCAGCGCGTGCGATACGGCCTTTTCATGCACGCGATCCAGCGCGCCGGAATCTCGGATCGCCGCGATGATCCGGTCGAGCGAATCGAGGCCGCCGTGCTCGATCGCATGGCGCAACGACTTCAGCTGGTCGGGATCCGCTACCTGCATCGCGTAGATCAGCGGCAGCGTTGGCTTGCCTTCAGCGAGGTCGTCACCGATGTTCTTGCCCAGCGTGTCGGCATCGGAGACGTAATCGAGCAGGTCATCCGCGATCTGGAATGCGTAGCCCAGCTCCATGCCGTAGCGGCGCAGCGCGGCGACCTGCGCATCCGGCAAGCCACCCAGCACGCCGCCGAGCTCGGTGGCGGCGGCGAACAGCACGGCCGTCTTGCGCTCGATGACCGCGAGGTAAGCTGCTTCGTCCACGTCTGCGTTGCCGATGTTCAGCAGCTGCAGCACCTCGCCCTCGGCGATGGTGTTGGTGGTGTTCGCCAGGATGCGCATGATCCGCATGTCATCCAGCTCGACCATCAGCTGGAACGAGCGCGAATAAAGGAAGTCGCCGACCAGGACGCTCGCGGCATTGCCCCACAGCGCATTGGCGGTCTTGCGGCCGCGGCGCATATCCGACTCATCGACGACATCGTCATGGAGCAGGGTGGAGGTGTGGATGAACTCGATGATCGCGGCGAGCTTGGCGTGCTCGGCGCCCTGGTAACCCGCGGTGCGGGCGGCCAGGACGTGCAGCATCGGGCGCAGGCGCTTGCCGCCGCCGGCGATGATGTGTTCCGCGATCTGGTTGATCAGGACGACGTCGGAGGACAGGCGGTGCCGGATCAGCGCATCCACCTCCCGCATGTCGTCAGCGGCCAAAGCGCGGACGCTGGCGAAATCAATGGGGGTCTGGCTTTCGGCAATGGAGGACATGGGCCCGTCGTGGATGCGGCAAATCAGCCCACATTATAGGGGCGCCGTTCATGTTTGAACCGTCACGGAGGTGACGGTCCGTATAATCGGCGCCGGCACCGGTCCTGGTGCCTGGACGGATCGAACCTTCGGTGAGCCAGCTCAGCCCCCTGGAACGACGCAGCGCCCTGACCCTGGCCCTGGTGATCAGCCTCCGGCTGTTCGGCCTGTTCCTGATCCTTCCCGTCTTTTCGGTTTACGCCCGCGGCCTGCCCGATGCCACGCCGTTGCTGGTCGGCCTGGCCCTGGGCGTCTACGGCATCGGCCAGATGCTGCTGCAGGTGCCGCTGGGCATGCTCTCTGACCGGATCGGGCGCAAGCCTGCGATCTCTCTGGGGCTGGTGGTCTTCGCCTTGGGCGGTCTCGTGGCCGCCATGTCGCACAGCCTCGCCGGCATCATCCTGGGCCGCGCGCTACAGGGCATGGGCGCCGTGGCCGGCGCGGGTACGGCGCTGGCGGCCGACCTGACCGCGGAGACGAACCGCGGGAAGGTCATGGGCATCATCGGCGTATCCATCGGGCTTTCATTCCTGCTGGCGCTGATCCTCGGCCCGCCGCTGGAAGCCGTCGCGGGTCTTGGCGGGTTGTTTGGCCTGACCTCGCTGCTCGCCCTCGTCGCCATGCTCCTCCTGTGGTGGCTGGTGCCCACCCCGGCGCGGGCCGAGCGGCCAGCGACGGGCACGCTGCGCGACATCCTGGCCATGCTGGGCGATCGCTCGATGCTCGTGCTCAACGGCTCTGTCTTCTTCCTGCACGCCCTGCTGACCGCCAGTTTCGTCGGCTTGCCGATCCTGCTGACCGACACCTTCGAGGTGCCCGTCGCCCGGCACTGGACCCTGTACCTGCCGGTGATGGTGATCGCCGCGCTGGTCATGGGCGCCTTCATGCCGCGCATGCGCGACTCCGCCCGTAGCGCGCGGACGGTGGTCGGGTGCATCGTGGCACTGGGCCTCTCCCTGGCGGGGATGGCGTTGGCGACCCGCCACGAATGGCTGCTCGGTTCGGCCGTCGCCGTCTTCTTCTCCGCGTTCAACCTGCTCGAGGCCGCGCTGCCCAGCCTGGTCTCCCGTATTGCGCCCGCCCACCTGCGCGGGGCGGCCATGGGCGCGTATTCGACCAGCCAGTTCTTCGGTGCCTTTGTCGGCGGCGCCGTGGGCGGGCTGGCCCTGGGCGCCCTCGGCCTGCGCGGCGTCTTCGCCGCAGCGGCGGCCCTCACCCTGGTCTGGCTCCCCCTGGTCCTGCAAAACGCCGCCGTCGTGGGAGCGCGCTCGCGCGCGATCGGGGACGCGGCGGGGCTGGACTGATCGGGGACCCTGATCGCGCGCAAGCGCGCTCCCACAGGCTCGGGGCGGGGTGAGACGAACCCTACACGGCGACGGGCCAAAAAGGCCTTGCCCGAGCATTGCCCAAGGCCCCACCATCGCCCACACTATCCGGTCCGCTCTTCCGGTGGCCCCCTGGCCGCCTGGTGCGAAGGGCGCATCACGTAAACGAGGAAAATCCATGGCACGCGGCATCAACAAGGTCATCATCGTCGGCAATCTCGGCGCCGATCCGGAAACCCGGTACACCGGCAGCGGCACGGCTATCACCAGCCTGCGCCTCGCTACCTCGGAGGCCTGGACTGACAAGCAGAGCGGCGAGAAGCAGGAACGCACCGAGTGGCACCGCGTGAAGCTGTTCGGCAAGCTCGCCGAAATCGCCGGCGAGTACCTGAAGAAGGGCCGCCAGGTCTATATCGAAGGCTCGCTGCGCACCGACAAGTACACCGATAAGGATGGCGTCGAGCGCTACAGCACCGACATCATCGCCAACGAGATGCAGATGCTCGGCGGCCAGGGTGGCGGTGAAGGCGGCGGTGGCGGTGGCTTCGGCGGCGGCGGCCGTCCGCAGCAGTCGCGCGGCGGCCCGGGCGGTGGCGGTAACAACGGTGGTGGTGGCGGTGGCGGCAACTATGGCGGCGGTGGTGGCGGTGGCCAGCAGCGCGGCGGCCCGGGTGGCGGCTACGGCGGCGGCAACCGCGGCGGCGATGACTACGGCCAGCAGCGCGGTGGCGGCAACGCCCCCTCGCGTTCGGCCCCGCCGGTCAACGAAGGCTTTGATGACGACGATATTCCGTTCTGATCGAACGGCGGAGTGATCACGTCTCTGGGAAGCCCCGCCTTGTGCGGGGCTTTTCTTTATTCGGAGGAAGCTTTCGGCGTCCCATCCACAACAGCAAGCGGACAGCTCGTAGGCACCGCCACCCCCGCAAACCGATCCGCCATCCACTGCACCGCAACCGCCGCACTATCGATCGCGGCCATGCCGTGATGCACACCCGGCAACTCGACATACTGCACCCGCTCCCCGGCCTTGCACCGCGCCTGCACGTAAGCGCGCGTTACCGCTGGCAACACAAGCCCATCCGCGCTCCCTTGCGTAATCAACAAGGGCATCCCCACGGGCGGTGTGCCCGTTGCGTCTGCGGCGAGCAACGTCTTCCACGGCTCGACCTGGCTGAGGTTCGGCACCGTCAGGAACTGCTGGCGAAGCGGTCGCTGTGAGCGGGAACGCGCAAGGATGTCCGACCACGATTCGATGCATTCGTTGGAGAGCGCATCGACGGCAGGCATCGCGGAAGGCGCGACGATGTCGGTGAGTGGCACGTGGTAGACCTGCTGCCACGACCATAAGGTCATCGCAGTGACGTTGCGCCCTCCGTCGGTGTTCGCATCGTCAGAAAGCAGCTTCAGCAGATCGGTGGCGGGAGCTGCGGCCGCTACGCCGACGAGCCTAAGCTCCGGGGCATAAGAAGCACTAAGCGCACCGGTAGCCAGGGCGGCTTGTCCACCCTGCGAGTGTCCCCAAACGGCGTAAGCCTTCCCCGCATCGGCACCCGGAAGCTGCCGGGCCGCGCGTACCGAATCGATGACCGAGCGGGCCTCGCTGCCGGCGACCAGATAAGGGTGCGGACCCGCGGTGCCTAACCCGGGGTAGTCGGTGGCCGTGACGATGTACCCATCGCGGACCATATCGCGCAACCCGATGATCCGCTGGAACACATACCCCGCGACGGACGGCGCACAGATCGACGCAACGCCGGTCGTTGGATGCGCCCACGCAACGATCGGCCGCCCACCCGGGGGTGCCGCGCCCGCCGGTACGACCACGACGCCGGAGACCGCGATGGGTTCATCATGCACGCCGCGCGAGCGGTACAGCACGCGGTACGCGTTCGCGCCCAGCGGGGCGCCGGCCATGGGCTCGGCACGGATGAGCGACCCGGGTGGGCCATCGAGGTCCTGGGCGGTGTAGCGGTAGAACGGGCTGGCCAGGTTCTCGCTGCGCTCGGAAGCAAGCACTGCCGCGCTCAGGACCAGCGCGATCCACAGGGCTGCAGGGAGAAGCCATCGATGCATCAAGGGCATGGCACGCGCTCGTCGGGACCTGAAGTATGCGAGCGGCGCCCGGCATGTGCTTTCGGGATTGCACGACGCAATTTCGCAAGCGCACGCCGGAAACGGCAATCGCCCGCTCCAGACCGGACCTAACCTCGCCGGGACATGACCCAGGGTATTCGCGACGCCGCGATAGCCCACTCCCTGCATCCAAGGAGCCGCCCCATGTCACCACGCCTTCCTTCGCGGTCACTCTGGTCGTTGCCGGTACGACTGGCACTCGCTGGCGCAGTGATCCTCGCCCCATGGCCGACCATGGCGGTAACGCCCGCCTCGACGCCCGCCGGCGCCCCGCATGCCGATGCACCACAACCTGGCACCCCGGCCGTTTCGCCCGCCGGCACCGGCATGCTCTACGCGCTGGAAGACGACTCGTCGATCCGCCCGTTCCCCGGCCTGCACGTCTCCGACGACGACCTCGCCGACCTGCTTCGCCGTGTGAAAGCCACCAAGTGGCCCGACAAGGAAGTGGTCGCGGACGATACGCAGGGTGTGCAGCTCGCCACCATGAAGAAGCTCGCCGAGTACTGGGGCACGAGCTACGACTGGCGGAAGTTCGAGAAACGCCTCGACGCGATCCCGATGTTCGTCACGACCATCGATGGCGTGGATATCCAGTTCATCCACGTGAAGTCGAAGAACAAGCATGCGTTGCCGCTGATCATCACGCATGGCTGGCCGGGCTCGATCGTCGAGCAGCTAAAGGTGATCGACCCGCTGGTGAACCCAACGAAGCACGGCGGCAAGGCGTCCGATGCGTTCGACGTGGTGATTCCTTCGCTGCCGGGCTACGGCCTGTCAGGCAAGCCGACCGCACTCGGCTGGGATCCGCAACACATCGCCCGTGCCTGGGTGATCCTGATGAAGCGCCTGGGCTACAAGCACTTCGTGGCGCAGGGTGGCGACTGGGGCAATGCGGTCTCCGAGCAGATGGCCGTGCAGGCGCCGCCGGAATTGCTGGGCATCAGCACCAACATGGCCGCCACCGTGCCCGACGACATCGCGAAGCTGCTCGCCGCTGGCGCACCGCCGCCGGACAACCTCTCCGCCGACGAAAAGAAGGCATACGAACAGCTCGATGACTTCTACAAGCACGGGCTCGGTTACGCGCAGGAAATGACCGGCCGGCCGCAAACGTTGTACGCGCTGGCCGACTCGCCGGTGGGCCTCGCCGCGTGGATGATCGACCACGACATCCGCAGCTACCGGCTTATCCGCCGTGTGTTCGATGGCGAGAGCGAAGGGCTTACGAAGGACGACATCATCGATAACGTGTGCTTCTACTGGTTCACCAATACCGCCGTTTCATCCGCACGCCTGTACTGGGAGAGTAAACTGCCGTTCTTCGCGCCGAAGCACATCCAGATCCCGGTGGCCGTGAGCGCGTTCCCGGACGAGATCTACCAGGCGCCGGAGAGCTGGGCGAAGCTGGCCTACCCGAAGCTCATCCATTACAACCGTCTGCCGAAGGGTGGCCACTTCGCGGCGTGGGAACAGCCCGATGCGTTCGTCACCGAGCTGCGTGAGTCCTTCAGGCCGCTTCGGAAGTAGCGGGTACGGCGCGGCGCGGGGCCAACCCCGCGCCGTCCATCCAGGCGCTACTACACCTCCCTGGGCCGCAAGGCGGCGAACTGGAGAGCCTGGAGCTCACGTGAGCGCCCCCGGGGGCCCGGGATCCGGACCGGCATAACGGAAGGAATGCGCCCGTGCCCCTATAGTCACCCCCAACCCAAGGAGGAGTGACGTACATGATCGACGTTTCCCGGTCCGGCCAATGGACCCTCGGTGACCGCACCGTCCACCGCATCGGCTATGGCGCCATGCAGCTCGCCGGTCCCGGCGTGTTCGGGCCGCCGAAGGACCGCGCTGCCGCCGTCGCCCTGCTGCGCGAAGCGGTCGAAGCCGGGGTCAACCACATCGACACGAGCGACTTCTACGGCCCGCACATCACCAACGAAATCATCCGCGAGGCCCTCGCCCCGTATCCGGACTCGCTGACGATCGTGACCAAGGTCGGCGCCTTGCGTGGGCGCGAAGGCGAATGGCTGCCCGCGATGAAACCCGCGCAGCTGGTCGCCAGCGTCCACGACAACCTGCGTAACCTCGGCGTCGATGTGCTCGATGTCGTGAACCTGCGGATGATGGGCGACGTCCACGCACCAAAGGAAGGCTCGATCGAGCGCGAGTTCACCGCGCTGGCCGAGCTCCAGCAGCAGGGGCTGATCCGTCACCTCGGCATCAGCAACGCCACGCTTACCCAGGTCCACGAAGCGCGGCGCATGGCGCCTATCGTCTGCGTGCAGAACCACTACAACCTCGTGCACCGCGTGGACGATGCGCTGATCGATGAGTTGAACGCCCTGCAGATCGCGTACGTGCCGTTCTTCCCCCTCGGCGGCTTCAGCCCGCTGCAGTCGGATCGGTTGGCGGCGGTGGCCAAGCATCTGGACGAGACACCGATGCAGGTGGCGCTCGCCTGGCTGCTGCAGCGTTCACCGAACATCCTGCTGATCCCCGGCACCTCGTCGGTGGCCCACCTGCGCCAGAACCTCGAGGCCGCGACGGTCGAGCTCCCCACCGAAGTGCTCGAAGACCTCGAAGCCATCGGCAAAACCACCGCATAACCCCGCAGCACTTGTGGGAGCGGGCGGTGACGCCAGTTGGGCGGCGCGCGCTACACCACCCCCGCACGAGCGGGCGCC
>NZ_JBQCFT010000306.1:0-11851 GCF_051958795.1 Luteibacter sp.
GCGCTCGGTGCCCTGGCCCTGCGGGCTGAGGTTCGTCGACTGGCAGGCCGGGCACGCGGCGGGCTGCGCGATCGTGTTGTCGCAGTGGTGGCAGATCAGCCGGCGCCGCCCGGCATGCAGCGTCATCGGCCGCTCGCAACGGGGGCAATCGGCGTGCCAGCCGCAGTCGTAGCAGAGCAGCACCGGCGCGTAGCCACGGCGGTTGCGGAACACCAGCGCCTGCTCGCCGCGAGCGACGCAGGCCGCCACCGCGTTCACCAGCGTGGGCGAGAGCCCGTGATCGAGCCGCTGCGCACGCATGTCCACGATTTGCACGCGCGTGGGCTGGGAGGCGCCGGGGCGGGCGCGCAGCACCAGGCGCTCGTAGCGGCCGGCCTCGACATTGGCCAGGCTTTCCAGCGAGGGTGTCGCCGAGCCAAGGACCACCGGTACCCCGTGCGCCTTGGCGCGTACCAGGGCCAGGTCGCGGGCGTGGTAGCGGAAGCCTTCCTGCTGCTTATAAGAAGGGTCGTGTTCTTCGTCCACGATGATCAGGCCGGCGTTCGGCAGCGGCGTGAACACCGCGGAGCGCGTACCGATCACCACGCGGGCGCTGCCGTCGCGGGCGCGTAGCCACGCTCGGGCGCGGTCGCCCTCGGCCAGGTTGGAATGCAGGACCTCGATGGCGATGCCAAGCCTTTCGCGCAGGCGGCGCACCGTCTGCGGAGCCAGTCCGATCTCGGGGACAAGCAGTAGCGTCTGCTTACCCTCGGCCAGGGCCTTCTCGATCAGCGCGAGATAGACCTCGGTCTTGCCGCTGCCCGTGACGCCATCCAGCAGGTAAGGCTGGAAGCGCCCGAGCCCTTCGGCGACGGCGGCGACGGCGCGCGCCTGTTCGTCGCTGAGCGCGGGGCCGGGGGCGGGCGTCGCCGGTAGCGTGCCTTCCCTGAGTTCGAGCTTCTCGACGAGGCCGGCCTCGATCAGCCGGCGCGCGGCGGCGCGCCAGTCGGGCAGCGCAAATCCCAGCTCGTCGGCGGCACGCGGGCCGTCATATAAAGCGTCCAGCAGCGCGGCCGATCCACCCTTGCGAGAACGGGCATCCCGGGCGGCGCGACCCTGCAGCGTCAGCGCCCAGACTTCGCGCCCGGTCGGGGGCAGCGGCTTCGGCTCACGCAGGGCGAGGGGCAGGGCGTTGGCCACGGCCTCGCCGGGCGCACCGGCCCAATAGTCGGCGGCCCAGGCCAGCGTCGCGAGCAGCTCGGCATCCAGCAGGGGCCCATCGTCGAGCACCTCGCTGGCCCGCTTCAGCCGCTTCGCCCCAACCGCCGGCTCGGCGGCGGGATCGATCACGATCCCCACCATCTCGCCACGGCCGAACGGCACGCGCACGCGCGAACCCGCCCCGGCGACCCCGGCCAGGGGCGGCAGGTAGTCGAAAAGGGTGAGCAGGGGGACCGGCAGGGCGACGCGAAGAACGGATGACATGCGAGGCCTAGTTTAACGGGGTCCAGCGATTTCGCTGGTCAATGATTAACCACGGGGGCGAGGGCATGGCGGCGAATGAAGTGCCGAGGGAGAGGAATCCAGCCTAAGTGCCCGTCCGCCGGGGCCTTTCAAGGTTATCCACAAGTGCTGTGGATAAGTCTGTGGATGAGCTTCGGATGGAGGGCCTCCAGGCGCTTGGTAGAGCCGTGCCGATCATCTTGAACACATTTTAACCAAGCTGAAATATAGCATGAAATCAACGAGTTAAAATTGCGATGCCCGGCCGGTTCACCGCGCGTCCGCAAAACCTTGACAAAGGCGAAGGGACCTCGGCGCCTGTGCACAACCGCTTGCTACTTAGGAAAAAATCCTAGTGGGAAATACCGATGATGATGGCGATGGTCAGGGCGAACATGAGTAGCCAGAAATAGACGCTGCCTATCAACCAATACTTAAGGATAGTCATTCCCCATCCTTGCCGGTACACCCGCTTCTGCATGATCAGCAGGTAGACCGGTATCCATACCCACATCGCGAAGCTCACCACGCCGATCACCCCGCCGGCGAAGGGCACATGGGGGCCGATGGCGCCTTTGGCGTACCCGAGGAGCGTAATCAGGAGCAGGGCGAAGAAAATGAAGGCATGGCTGTGCAGCGCCACGATCAGGTGCTCGACGTACAGGCGTCGGCGGAACACGTAGAACAGCTTCAGGACCAGCGCGAAGACCGGGATCATGACGAACATGGTCTGTGGCAGGACACCGAACACGCCTTCCACGATGCGTGCCACCGCCTCCTTGCGCTGCGGGCCGTGGTTGCTCAGCAGCGCGAGGTTCAACTTCAGGTGTTCCACACCGGTGGTGAGGCGCGCATTCACCGCAGCCGGGAGCCAGCCGATGTCCACGGCGTCATGGCGGGACATGAAGTCGTCGTGCTTGAGCTTCACCGCGTCGGGATCGTTCTCTCCGACCTCGGCCGGGATCAATGGCGCCTTGAGCTCGGCGAGCCGGCGGTTCGCCGCCTCACGGATCACGCCGCGGGCCGCCGCGAGCCCCATGCGGGCTGGCGCGGGGACGTTGGGATCCTTTTCGGTCGCCAGGACATCGCGGATCTGTGCGCGGTACTGCTCATGGACGTCGTCGGCCGTCTCCGCGGTCGCGAATGCGGAGATCGAGTCCTGCTCGCCGCTGGATTCCCCTAGCTTCGAGCCGCTGATCGCCAGGTGGATGAAGAAGAAGCACAGCAGGCAGAACACGAACATCAGCCGGAACGGTGCGATATAGCGCACGCGGCGGCCGGAGAAGTATTCCAGGGTCAGGAATCCCGGCTTCGTGTAAAGCGGGGGCACCGTGTGGATGATGCGCTCGTCCATGTGGAAGAAGATGTCGCCAGCGTCTTCCAGCATGTGCGAGACAGGCTTGAGCACGCTGTGGATCGACTGGCCGCATTCGTGGCAGAACTCACCCTGCAGCACCGCTTCGCAGTTCGCGCAATGCAGCGCAGGTGACGGCTTGAGCTCGTTCATCCGCTGGTTTCCCCGTTGATTGTCCCCTTACCGTGCGGATGATGGCATGCGGCCGGGTACAATGGGCGGCCCATTCGTCGTGTCTCCCCCATGCCCATCGACCGCGCCCGCGCGCGACGTGAGATCGGCGCCACCACCCGGTTGGCCCTGCCGATCATCGCCGCGCAGCTTTCTTCCGTTGGCCCCAATGTGGTCGACGCGGTGCTGGCTGGCCACCAGGGAGCCCATACCCAGGCCTCGGTGGTCACCGGCGTGAACATCTGGGTGCTCGCCATCGTGGCCGGCATCGGCACCATGATGGCCGTGCCACCCACCGTGGCCCAGCTGGATGGCGCCAACCGCCGCGGCGAGATCGGCCCGGTCTTCCACCAGGCGCTGTACATCGCGCTGGTGCTTGGCCTGATCCTGGGCGTGGCGGTGTGGCACGCCTCGCCGCTCATGGGTCTGTTCCACGTGGTGGAATCGATGCGCGCGGACGTCACCGCCTTCCTGCATGCCATCGCTTTTGCCGCGCCGGCGCTCACGGTGTACTTCGCGCTGCGTGGGCTTTCCGATGGCCTTTCCATGCCGCGCCCCTCCATGTATTTCAGCATCGGCGGCACGATCGTGCTGGCGCCGCTCGGCTACGTGCTGATGTACGGCAAGCTGGGCCTGCCGGCGCTTGGCGCGCGCGGCAGCGGCATTGCCACGGCCACCGTGCTGTGGCTGGAGCTGATCGGCTTCGCGACGTACGTGCTCCTGCATCGCAACTACCGCGACCTCAACCTCCGTACCCGCATGGCCGCGCCGGACTGGAAGCAGATCCGCCAGCTGCTGCATATCGGCGTGCCGATGGCCGTGACCCTGCTGATGGAAGCGGGCCTGTTCGTCGCGGTCGCGCTCATGATCGGCCGGCTGGGCGAAACCGTGTCGGCCGCCCACCACGTGGCGCTCAATGTCGCGCAGGTCGCTTTCATGATCCCGCTCGGCGTCTCCATGGCGATCACGGTGCGGGTCGGTAATGCGGCGGGGCGGCGTGATGCGCCCGGCGTCCGCTATGCGGGCCTCTCCGGCCTGCTGCTGGTGCTGGTCACGCAGCTGTTCTCGTCCGGGATCATGATGCTGATTCCGGCGCCCATCGCGCGGCTGTATACGAGCGACGCGGCGGTGGTCGCCACGGCCGCGCAGCTGATGCTGCTGGCCGGCGTGTTCCAGTTTGCGGACGGCATCCAGGTGGCCTCCAACGGCGCGCTGCGTGGCCTGAAGGACACCCGCGTGCCGATGGCGCTCACCCTGTTCGCCTACTGGATCGTCGGCATGCCCGTGGGCTGGTACCTGGCGTTCGATCGCGGCCTGGGCGCGCGCGGCATGTGGATGGGCCTGGTGGCCGGCCTGACCGTGGCCGCGGTGCTCCTTTTCGCAAGGTTCTGGCGGACCAGCGGCCGCGCCGACTGGCCGGAGGACGTGGGCGACGCCCCCGTGCCATTCCACACGTGATGCCGACGGGGCAACGCGCTACGCTGCGCGTAACTCGGAAGGAAAGCCCACGATGCCGGATCCGCTGAACACCACGCCGCCGCCCCTGCCCGGACGCCCGTCGTCCGTGCCGCCGGTACCCCCGCCGCGCCGCAACGGCTTCGGCCGGTTCCTGCGCGGGCTGGGCCGTGGCCTGAACATCACCCGGCTCATCATCCTCAACGTGCTGTTTTTCGGCGCGCTGGGCATCTTCTTCCTGCTGGTGTTCATCGGCAGCCGTGCCGATGCCATCCAGGAGAAGACCGTACTGGTGCTGGCGCCCGATGGCGCCCTGGTCGAGCAGTACAGCGCCGATCCCGTGTCACGCGCGTTCTCGCGCATGTCCGGCGATGGCGTGAAGCAGGTGCAGGTACGCGACCTGGTGCGCGCCATCGACAGTGCGGCGAAGGATGATCGGATTACCCGGATCCTGCTCCGCACCGACAAGCTGCAGGCTGGCGGGTTCGCCGCGCTGCGCGAGGTCGGTGCCGCGCTCGATCGCTTCCGCGCCGCGGGCAAGCCGGTGATCGCGTGGGGCGCGAACCTGGAACAGGGCCAGTACTACCTCGCCGCGCACGCGGACAAGATCTATGTCGACCCGCAGGGCGGCGTGATCGCGACCGGCCTGGCGAACTACCGTCTGTTCTACAAGGATCTGCTCGACAAGATCGGCGTGCAGGTGCACCTGTTCCGCGTCGGCCAGTTCAAGAGCGCGGCCGAGCCTTTCATCCTCGACCACGCATCGCCCGAATCGAAAGAAGCCGACGCGTTCTGGCTGGGCGGCCTGTGGACGACCTGGATCGATGAAGTGGCGAAGCTGCGCCATATCGATGCCGCCGCCCTGCGCGCCGACGTGGATGGCCTGGCCGAGCGCGTGCGCGATGCGAAGGGCAGCCTCGCCCAGCTCGCCGTCGACGAGAAACTCGCCGATGGCATCGCCTCCGACCAGGACATCGTGCGCATGCTGCGCAAGGAAGGCGTGCCGGCGGGTCGCAAGGACACGGGCTTCCGCCAGGTCGAGCTCGGTACTTACCTTTCGGATCGCGGTCTGAATACCGTCGACATGCTGCAGACGTCACCGGGCGTCGCGGTCGTGGTGGCCGAAGGCGAAATCACCGGTGGCAAGCAGGCCCAGGGCACGATCGGCGGCGACTCTACCGCCGCCCTGATCCGCAGCGTCCGCGAGGACCGCCGCACACGCGCGCTGGTGCTGCGGGTGAATTCGCCCGGTGGCGAGGTGTACGCCGCCGAGCAGATCCGTCGCGAGGTGGAGCTCACCCGCGAAGCCGGCATCCCGGTCGTGGTATCGATGGGTGATGTCGCCGCCAGCGGCGGTTACTGGATCTCGATGAATGCGAACCGCATTTATGCCGAGCCGAACACCATCACCGGTTCCATCGGCATCTTCGGCATGTTCTTCACCGTGCCCGATACGCTGGCCAAGCTGGGCGTGAAGAGCGATGGCGTCGGCACCAGCCCGCTCGCCGGCGCGTTCGACGTGACCCGCCCGCTCGATCCCAAGGTCGGCATCCTGATCCAGAGCATCATCGACAAGGGCTACCGCGATTTCGTCGGCGGCGTCGCCAAGGCGCGTAGCAAGGACTTCGCTGCGATCGACGCGATCGCCCAGGGCCGCGTGTGGACCGGCGAGCAGGCGATGCAGCGTGGCCTGGTCGATAAGTTGGGCAGCCTGGACGATGCGGTGCGCGACGCCGCGCAACAGGCCAACCTCGGCAAGGATTTCAGCGTGCGCTACGCGGAAAAGCCGATGGGCGCGTTCGAACGCGTCCTGACCAACGTGGGCGACAGCACCGAGGCGCGCGTCGTCGTGTCGTGGGGCGTGCACCTGCCGGCGTGGGTATCCGAACTGCCGAAGCTGGCGCCGGAGTTTGCCCTGTTCCGCACGGCGGAAGCAGGCAAGCCGCATGTGTACGCTTACTGCTTCTGTTCGCCGCGGTAACCGCAATACCCGCGCTGACCGCGATACCCGTAGGAGCCCACCCTGTGGGCGACAGCTTCTCGCGATGACGCTGCAGGCCCTGTAGCGCTGTCGCAAAAGATGTCGCCCACAGGGTGGGCTCCTACGAGGCGTGCTGATTATTGGGTCTGCGCATCAACCGCCTTGCGCTGGTCTTCGGCCTGCTTGTCGACCGTCTTCTGCACGTCCTGTGCCTTTTTCTTCTGCGCTTCCAGGCTGTCCCAGGGGGTCTCCACGCGCGCCTGGGGCGCGGGCGGCGTCTGGGCGGGCTGGGGCGGTTTGGAGCAGGCGGCGCAGGTGGCGATGAAGGCCAGCGGCAGGGCGTAGCGGATCATGCGGTGGTCCTCAGGCAGTAGGGCGTGAGTCTCCCGCCGCGCGGGCCTGAGCGCAATCGCGGATCATGGATTCCGTCGCGCCGGTCATACGGTACGATCACCGGCATGGAGGACTCCCAGATGCATCCACGAATGGCCGCCTGGCGGCTCGATGGCCGCACGGCCCTGGTGACCGGCGCCAGCAAGGGCATCGGTTATGCCTGCGCCCGCGAACTCGCCGTGCTCGGCGCCAATGTCCTCATGGTGGCGCGGGATGAAGATGCGCTCGAGGAAGCCGCGCAGGAGCTCGCCGAGGAATGCCCCGAGGTCGACATCCTGGTGATGGCCGCCGACCTGACCGATCACGAGGACCGCCTCGCCGTCTTCGATTGGGTCAACGACATGGAGATCGAGCTGTCGATCCTGGTCAACAACGTGGGCGGCAACATCGTGAAGTCCACGCTTGCCTATACCGAGGATGATTACCGCAGCATCTTCGAGCTCAACGTGTTCTCCACCTACGAGATGTGCCGCCTCGCGCACCCGCATCTCGTCGAACACACGCACGCGGCCATCGTGAACATCGGTTCGGTGTCGGGTATCCAGCACGTCCGCACGGGCTCACCGTACGGCATGAGCAAGGCCGCGATCCACCAGCTCACCCGCAACCTCGCGTGTGAGTGGGGCGAAGACGGCATCCGCGTGAATGCGGTGGCGCCGTGGTACATCCGCACGCAGCGCACCGACCCCGCCCTGGCCGATGCCGACTATCTCGATGAAGTGCTCGACCGCACGCCCATGGGCCGCGTGGGTGAGCCCGAAGAAGTTGCTGGTGCGGTGGCCTTCCTCTGCCTGCCGGCCTCGAGCTATGTCACCGGCGAGGTGATCGGCGTGGATGGCGGGTTCCTGCGCTACGGGTTCTGATCAGTCGCAGTTCTGCAGCTGCGAGCGCAGCTGCACATCCTTCGCATCCAGTGGCCCGCGTTCGCTCTTGAACGCGTTGCGTATCGCCTTCTGGTTCACGTCGTTCTGGTCGCGCAGGGCGCCGCAGGTTTCGGCAGGCGACATCGGCCGGCACTGGTCCCGCACCCACACGTAGTTGCTGGTGGCGATGGCGGCGGCATTGCCCTTGCCACGGTTGATCTCGGGGAACGACGACACGGCGGCGTTGCGGCTTCCGTAGGTGTTCGCGAGCCCGTTGTCGACGGCGACAAGCACACCGAGCGGCGCGGCATAGGCATCGGGATGGCCGTTGCTGCTGGTGTAGGTCTTGCCGTCGGTGGCGCGCACGCACAGGTACAGGGTGGGCAGCGGTGCGGCCGGTCGCGGCGGGGTTTCGTCGGTGACCGTCAGCTGATCGCGCGATGGCGGTGCCGTCGGCATCGGTGCCACGCGCCCGTCGGCCGGCGCCGAATCGGTGAGCTGCAAGACTTCCTGGTGCTGCTGTTTCGCACACGGCGCCTGCTGGTAGATCGTCTGCCCGCCGGCCACGCACTTGTAGACGGTTTCCGCCTGTGCGCTGCCCATGGGCAAGGCAAGGAGCAGCGCGAGGACGCAACCGGCGCGCATGCTCAGAAGTCGGCCACGTGGTCTTCGGAAGCAAAGCCCAGGGTCATCGCGCCTTCGCCCACGTTGACCATGCCGGTGATGCTCATCGGTGTTTCCAGCATCTCCACGCCGGCATCGCCGCAGATGCGTACGAGCGCGTTGTAGCCCGGCAGGTTGCGCATGTCATCGAGATCGCCGCCGTAGCTCAGCGTGAGCGAGGGCACCAGCAGGCCAGCCTGCACGCGCTTGGCCGTGTAATCGAACAGCACCTGCGCGCCGTGCTCGAAACCGCGCACCTTGCCGACCGGGCCGGTCTCGCCGCGGTGGCCACGCAGGATCGGCTTGATGTCCAGCGCCGTGCCGAGCATGGAGCTGAGGAAGCTCACGCTGCGGTCGCCCTTGCTGCGCGCCCGCGAGCGCAGGTAGTTAAGGTCGCGCGGGAGCATGTAGCCATAGGAGCAGTCGGCGATGTGCGCCGCGCGTTCGCGGACTTCGGCGGGTGACTTGCCCGCCTGGATCATGCGCACCGCCTCGGCCACCGCGGGCGCGGCGCCGGCAAAGATGTTGCGGGTGTCGACCACGCGCATGAGGAACGGGCCGGAAATGCCGGCGGCCTCGCGCACGGGGCGGTAGTTCTTGAGGATGGCGAAGCTCGCCTTGATCACGTTGTCGTGGATCGGGCTGCGCGTCGCCATGATCGTCAGGCAGACCACGCAGTCGTATTCCTTGACCAGCCGCTCGAGGAAGAGGTTCTGCACATCGTCCACGCTGCTGGCTTCGGTCTCAGCCGAATGGCTCTTGCTGCCGAGGTTCTGGTTGCGAAAGCGCAGGATCTCCGAAGGGTCGCGGTCGTCCTTGAACTTCTGGCCATCCACCTTGACGGTGATCGGCATCACGGCGATGCCGTTGCGTTCCACGAAGTCCTGCGGCACGTCGACAGCCGCATCAATCGCCACACCAATCCGCATCGGGTCGTACCCCCATCTCGTCAGGCCCTGCCGGCCTGGCGGCATGCCCGGGCGCCCATTGCGCCCTGCCCACCCCGCTGCGCCGGATGCTACACTTGCCCGAATGAATTTGGCATCTTGCCGGCGTGGCGTCGCCGGTAACCGCGCCGGCCAGGCCCTCCAGGCCCATCCCCTTGCCGGCGCATCGGCACCGGGTTCCCCATGAAAACCAAGAACGAAATCACCACCAACTGGCTGCCGCGTTACACGGGTACGCCGCTGGATGGCTTCGGCGAGCACATCCTGCTCACCAACTTCGGCCATTACGTCGAGCGTTTCGCCGAGGAAAACGGCGTGGAAGTGCGTGGCCGCGACCGGCCCATGCCCAACGCCACGGCCGATGGCATCACCCTGATCAACTTCGGCATGGGCAGCCCCAATGCCGCCACGGTGATGGACCTGCTAAGTGTCATCGAGCCCAAGGCGGCCCTGTTCCTTGGCAAGTGCGGCGGCCTGAAGCGGAAGAACGCCATTGGCGACCTTATCCTGCCGATCGCGGCGATCCGCGGCGAAGGCACCTCGAACGACTACCTGTTGCCGGAAGTGCCTGCCCTGCCGGCGTTCCAGCTGCAACGCGCGGTCTCCACGATGATCCGCGACCTCGGCCACGACTACTGGACCGGCACGGTGTACACCACCAACCGCCGGGTCTGGGAGCACGACGAGGCCTTCAAGGAATACCTGCGCAAGACCCGCAGCATGGCGATCGACATGGAGACGGCCACCATCTTCGCGGCCGGCTTCGCCAACCACATCCCTTGCGGCGCTTTGCTGCTGGTCTCGGACCAGCCGATGATCCCCGAGGGCGTGAAGACCGAAGCCAGCGATGCCACGGTCACCGCCCAGTTCGTCGAGAAGCACATCAAGGTCGGCGTGGAAGCCCTGAAGCTGGTCCGTCGCCACGGCCGCAGCGTGAAGCATCTGCGCTTTGAGGGCGAGAACGAGTAAGCGTCAGCCTTGCCGGCGGGAACCGGGTAACAAGGCGATGGCCTGGGTCAGCGCCGCGCAGGCGGCCAGGCCCAGCAGCCAGTTTGTGCCAGGCACGTCGAGTTCGCGCAGGGTCATCTGGAAGCGGGCGTCGAACACCATGGCGGCCCCGCCGGTCACGACCAGCACGGCGAGCAGCACGCCGATCAGCCAGCTTTCCAGCCGGGCCGGCTGGCGCAGGGCGCGCGCCCGGGCCTGGGCCGTCGCGGCCACCCGCTCGGCGAAGTCGGGGGGCAAGCCGGGTTCCATGCCCTGGCGGGCCGCGCGGCCGATGGCGGCGTACGGTCCATCACCTCGTTCCTGCGCCTGCCATTCGTTCTCGGCGGCGTGGTTCGTGCGGAAATCGATGTCTTTCATGGCGCGGTAACTCCCATGCTTGGTTCCAGCTCGCCGCGCAGGCGCAGGCGGGCCCGGAACAAATGGCTCTTGATCGTGCCGGTGGCCATGCCGGTGACCAGGGCGATCTCCGCGATGGAGAGTTCGTCCAGATGGTAAAGCGTCAGCACCGTCCGCTGGACCGGCGGGAGCGCCTCGATGGCGGCGTGGAGCAGGGCATCGGCCTGGTCCTGGCCCATGCGCTCCTCCAGGTCGGCCCCGTCACCCAGGTTCTCCAGGAACGCCTGGCCGTCCTCGTCCGCCCCCAGGTCCACGATGTCGATGCGCTTGCGTTCCAGGTGGCGCAGGGCCGTGTGGTAGGCGATCCGGCCGATCCAGGCGCGCAGGGGGCTCTCATAGCGGAACTGGTGGAGCGTGCGGTGTACGCGCAGGAACACCTCCTGGCACAGCTCGGCCGTATCGTCCGGCTGGCGGACCATGCGCTGGACGATATGCCAGCACAGGCCCTGGTAGGTCCGCACCAGGCGCGCGAACGCTCCCGGCGCCTCCGCCAGTACGGCTTCGACCAGGGTGCGGTCCTCAATCATGTCGCGCGATCGTCCATGGGGGTAAGGGATACGCCCAATCGGCGTTCGGTTGCAGTGCAACCGGTCATGGCCTGGACGTATCCATGTTCCCAAGACCCACCTTCGCCAGGAGCCGTGCCATGGACAATATCGTTTTCCTCGTACCGATCAGCCTGTTTGCCTCGATCGCCCTGGTGATCAAGTGGATCGTGGAGGCCCGCTTCCGCGGGAAGATGATCCAGGCCGGCATGACCGGCGACCTGCAACGCCAGTGGTTTGAGGAAGAACTCAACCAGCGCCGCCAGTCGGCCCTGCGCTGGGGCGCCGTACTGGTCGTCGTGGCGATCGGCTTCGGCATTATCCAGGCCGCCGGCTGGGATGAAGTGAACCCCGGGGTCGTCGCCGTCCTCGCCGCCTGCACCGGCATCGGCAACCTCATCTACTACGCCATCTCCCGCCGCGTCACGGCGAACCAGTCGATCAGCCTCCCGCGCAGCTGATCGTGGGAGCGGGGGGGGGGGGGGGGGGGGGGGGGGGGGTGCACACCCCGCCCCCCGCCCCCCCCCCCCCCGCCAGCACAACAAAAATTTGTTGGGGGGGACGAGGGCCGCCCCACACAAGTGAGGGGAGAG
>NZ_JBQCFT010000307.1:0-3515 GCF_051958795.1 Luteibacter sp.
AGCACCATGCCGGCCACCGGCACCACGGGAACGACGCGGAGGGTTGAGGCGAGCATAACGAGCGCGGCGCCGGCGACGCCGGAGGCACCCTTCGAGGTCAGCATGCCGACGATGGCGACGGTGACCTGCTGCTCGAGGGTCAGGTCGACGTTGAGGGCCTGGGCAATGAAGAGGATCGCCATGGTCAGGTAGATGTTGGTGCCATCGAGGTTGAACGAGTAGCCCGTCGGCACGACGAGACCGACGGTCTCCTTCGGGCAGCCAGCCTCCTCCATCTTGCGCATCAGTGGCGCCAGCACGACCTCGGATGAGGAGGTGCCAAGGACGATCAGGAGCTCATCCTTGATGTACCCGCAGAAGCGAATGATGCTGAAACCGCATAAGCGACCGACGATGCCCAGGATCAGCACGACGAAGATGATGCAGACGAGGTAGAAGCTGCCGATCAGCTCCATCAGCGGCACGAGCGCGACCACCCCGTACTTGCCGATCGTGAACGCGATCGCGCCGAACGCGCCGATCGACGACACCGCGGTGATGTAGTGGACGATCTTGAAGAACACCTGTGCGCCGGCTTCGATCACGTCGTAGACCGGCTTGCCGCGCTCGCCGACCGACGCCAGGGCGCAGCCGAAAAGGACGGAGATCAGCAGGATCGACAGCACGTCACCCTTGGCGAACGCGTTGACGAACGTCGTGGGAATGATGCTGAGCAGGAAGTCGATCGACTCGATGTTGTGGCCCTGCGCCACGAACGACGCGACCTCATTGGACTTCAGCGTTGACGGGTCGACGTTGAAGCCCGTGCCCGGGTGGAAGATGTGCCCGGCGACAAGGCCGAAGAACAGCGCGATGGTCGAGATGATCTCGAAGTACAGCAGTGCCTTTCCACCGACGCGGCCGACCTTGCGCATGTCGCGCATGCCGGCGATGCCGGTGACGACCGTACAGAAGATGATCGGCCCGATCACCATCCGGATCAGTGCGATGAACGCGTCGCCGAACGGCTTCATCGCCACGGCATAGCGTGGCGAGAGGTAACCGAGGATGACGCCGAGGACCACCGCCACCAGCACCTGCACATAGAGCTGGCGATAGAACGGCTTGCGCGGGCGCGCTGGCGGGAGGGCGGTGGTATCGGGCATGGTCACGCTCGTCAGGTGAAGTCGTAGAGGCGGGCGGGGTTATCCACGAGCAGGCGGTGGCGCAGCGCCTCGTCGGGGCAGAATCGGAACATCAGGTCGACGAGGCCGCCGTCGTTCGGCATATCCTTGGAGATATTGGGATGGGGGAAGTCCGTACCCCAGAGCACGCGATCCGGCGCGGCCTCGATCAGGGCCTGGGCGAACGGGATCGCATCATCGAACGGACGCTTGCCAACCGAGACGCGCTCGGCACCACAGACCTTCACCCACGCGAGCGGATTATCGCGCATCAGCGCCAGCAGCAGGCGGAACGGTTCCTGTTCAACACCCTTCGCGGCCTGCACGCGGCCCATGTGGTCGATGATGAAGGGCACGCGGATCTTCGCCAGGACGTCCTGGAGTTCCACGATATCCTGCGCATCCAGGTGCAGCACGACGTGCCAGCCCATCTCGGCCACGCGATCCAGCACACGCCAGAACACCTGCATGTCCGGGCGGCCGCCGAGATGCTGCACGAAGTTGAAGCGCACGGCACGCACGCCGCCATCGTTCAGGGCAACCAGGCCCTTCTCGTCGATGCCGTCGTCGACGATGGCGACGCCTTTGTAGCGGCCGTTACTGCGGGCGATCGCGTCTAGCATCGCCGTGTTGTCGGTGCCGTGGCAGCTCGCCTGCACGATCACGCCACGGTCGAAGCCGAGGAAATCATGCAGGGCCACGAGGTGCTCGTACGGTGCATCCGGCGGCGTGTAGCTGCGGTCGGGTGCATAGGGGAAGCGATCCGCCGGGCCGAAGACGTGGCAGTGTGCGTCGCACGATAGCGGGGGCATCGCCTGCAACGGTTTCGTCGGGTTCGGGTCCGGCGGCAGGCAGCTCTTGAGCGGGTTATTCATTCGGCAGGTCGTCCACATAGCGCAGGCCGGCTTCCGCCAGGCGCGGGCGCATATCGTAAATATCCAGGCCAAGCTCACCCGCCGCAAGGCGTTCGCGCTTGGCTTCTTCGTTGAGCACGCGCTTGCGCGAGGCAGCGATGGCGGCGTCCACCGAGGCATGCGGCACCACCACGATGCCGTCATCGTCGGCGACGATCGCATCACCGGCCTTCACCAGTTGGCCGCCGATCACCACCGGCACGTTCACCGAGCCGAGCGTGGCCTTGACGGTGCCGCGCGCGTGCACGGCCTTCGCCCACACGGGGAAGCCCATGCGGCGCAATTCAGCGCTGTCGCGCACACCGGCATCGATCACGAGCCCGGCGACGCCACGCGCCATGAGCGAGGTCGCCAACAGGTCGCCGAACATGCCGTCGGTGTTCTCGGTGGTACAGGCCACGACCAGCACATCGCCGGGGCGGCACTGCTCGACGGCCACGTGCAGCATCCAGTTATCGCCCGGCTGGGCCAGCACCGTGACCGCGGAACCTGCGATGGCGCGGTCCTGCTGGATCGGCTGGATCGGCGGCAGGAACAAACCCGTACGGCCCTGCGCCTCGTGCACGGTGGCGACGCCCATGGAGGCCAGCGTCTCCGCCTGGTCGGGCGTGATCGAGGGCCGGTTGCGGACGACGACGCCGATCATGCGAGCGTGCCCTGGGTGACATGCGGGAACACACGCTGGAAGGCTTCGGCGTACTTGATCTTGAAATCGGAGTTACGCGTCGCCTGCGCGCCACGCTGCAGGCCAACCCGGGTGTAGTACTCCCACAGGTGCTCCTGCGCGCGCATGGTTTCGAACGCGGCCTGCTTCTTCTCCCACACCGACGAGATATCGAGGAACAGCTCCGGCTTCCACTCGCACTGCTCCGGCTGGTGCGGTTCGAACAGGTAAACCGGCGGGGCACCGATCACCGGCACCTCCGGGTCGTGTCCGTGGGCCTGCGCGACCACGCGCGCTTCCTGGGCGACGTGCGTGGCAAGCGGATGATCGAAGTTGTACGGATCTTTCAGCGAATGGCTGAGCACGAATGACGGGCGCAGCTCGCGGTAGATCTTCGCCAGGTGGAAGACGACATCCAGGTCGGCGCGCATCGGGTAGTCGCCGATATCCAAGAACTCGACGCTGGCGCCGAGGATGCCGGCGGCTTCCTCGGCCTCGGCGCGCCGGTCCGTCTTCACCTTCGCCATGGTCATGCCCGGCTGGCGCCAGAGCTTGGCGGATTCACCGCGCTCGCCGAACGAAAGGCAGACGATGTGCACCTTCCAGCCCTGCGCGGCGTGCAGCGCGATCGCACCGCCCGCGCGCCAGACGAAGTCGGCGGAATGGGCGCTGACGACCAGCGCGGTCTTGTTCTCGGACATGGGGATCTCCGTGGGGAATGTTCAGCCGGCGGGGCCGGACCAGATCGAAGGGGAAACCGGCACCGTGCCGCGC
>NZ_JBQCFT010000308.1:0-6493 GCF_051958795.1 Luteibacter sp.
TCGGGGTGGGCAGACCTGGCAGCCCTGCGGGCCGGCATCGCGCGCACGCGCGCTCCCACAAGAGCGGTGGCGCACCGCCTGGGGGAGCGCGCTTGCGCGCGATGCTCACACGAGCTGCAGATCGCGTGGCTTTGCGCCCGGAAAAACGGTGCCCACGTCACCATCCGACAACCCGTACATCCGCTTCATCAGCCCACCCAGCACGTCCCGGTAATTGTTGAGCACCGGATAATCCCGGTTCTGCAACAGGCTGCCCGCATCGATCGCCACCTGCTCACCGGCGACGCGCCCGCCATGCGCCTTTCCGCCCAGCACCCAGTACGTCGTGCCATGGCCGTGGTCCGTGCCCTTGTTCCCGTTTTCGCGGAACGTGCGGCCGAATTCGGAAACGACGACCACTACGGTGTTGTTCCACTCCGCCTCGCCCAGCCCATCGGCGAAGGCGCTGAGGCCTTGCGAAAGGTTGTTGAGGTTGTTGGCCAGCAGGCCATCCGCACCTCCCTGGTTGACGTGCGTATCCCAGCCGCCCACATCGACGAAGCCCAGGCGGAAGCGGTCCTTCATCAGGGTCGCCATGCGCTGCCCCTGCTGGGCGAACCCGCGCGCGTTCACGGCGCCGCGGCTGGCGGCGACCATTTCCGTCTGCAGGTCCTGCGCGACCTGCTGGCGCAGTTGCAGGCCATCGGTGGCCGCCGCCTGGAGCGGCGTGCCTTCGTACATGCTGGCCAGGATCTTCGACTGGCGGTCGTCGAACACCGCCTTGCCGTTACCCTTCAGCGAGATGTTCGGCACATCGCCCGTGCCGCGGAATGACAGGGGCAGGGCGTCGGTGAAGGCGATCGGTGGCACGCCACGCAGCACGCCACTCAGCCGGCCCATGAAGCCCGACGCATACTGGCGCGCGTCACCCGGTTCGCCCGCCTCGATGTTGTCCTGCGTTTCGAAGTGGCTGCGCGAGAGGTCGTCCGTCCCTGCGAACGGGATGAACGCGAGCTGCTTCTTGTCCCACAGCGACCCCATGGTCTGCGCCACGGCCGGCGTGAGCGCCCAGTGCGAGTCCAGCGCGCGCACCGACTTCGGGTCGCCGGCCGTGGGCCTGGCGAGCGCGATGTTCGGGCGTGACTCGTAATAGAAATCGCTCGCGTAAGGCACTAGCAGGTTGTTCGCGTCGTAGCCGCCGCGCAGGAACACGAGCAGGAAGCGCGGCGAAGTGGCTGGCGCGGCGAACACCTTGCCGCCCAGGGTCAGGGCGGGCACGGTCGCGGCGAGCGCGAGGAGGAACTGGCGGCGGTCCATGGCGGAACCTCAGCGGTAGTTGAATTCGGGTGAGGCGAGCAGGAAGGTGTTCCACTCCTGCTGCGATGTGGCCTGCGACAGCGCACCGCGCGTCTTCGGCCCGAGCGTGGGCTCGATCGTGGCGTAGTAGGTCGGTGTGGTGAGCTGCGGGAAGCCACCGACGCTGCGCGTACCGGCTTCATCGAGGTCGAAAAGATGGTTGGCGCCGCTGCCGATCGCGCGCGCGATCTCGAAGCGCTTTGCCACCTGGCCCGAACTCGACCACTCCGAGTCCGTCATGGGCCAGCCATCGGGCGTGATCCGGCCGAACGGTGCCTGGCCGAGCTGGTTGATCCAGTTCACCAGCGGACGCGGGTTCTCTACCGGCTTGCCGTCGTAAGCGAGCCGCATGGTCGAGACAAGGAACTGGGTGGGATCCTTGTAACGCTTGCCCAGCGACGCCGTGAACTCCTTCGACGTGAGCATGGTCTCCATCACCTCAGCGATATCGCCATCGCTGCGGCGAAAGGTCTTCGCCATGGCGGCAATGAGCGACGGCGGCGGGTTGTCCGAGACGAAGTACTTCGCCAGCTTGGTCGAAATGAACGTCGCACACGCCGGCTGGCTGACGATCAGGTCGACCGCCTTCTCCACCTCGTCGAACCCACCACCCTTGATGGTCTTGCCGAGCAGGACCTGGTCGCCGAAATCGTGGCGGTTCGGGTTGAACTCGAAGACGCCTTCCTGGACGTAGTAGGGCCTGAGGTCCGGGCGCATCTTGCGCGGCTGGCCTTCGAAGTTCACGCCGACGCCGGTGAGCACGCGGGCGAGGCTTTGCACATCGGCCTGTGAGTAACCGCTGTTCACGCCGAGCGTGTGGAGCTCCATGAGTTCGCGTGCGTAGTTCTCGTTCACCTTGTCACGCGCGTTCTGCGCGTTGTCCAGGTATTCGAGCATGGCCGGGCTCTTCAGCGTGGCCATGACGAGATCGCGGAACTTGCCCAGCGCGTTCGGTCGTATCGTGTTCTGTGCGTAATCGGCCACCAGCCAGCGCACGCGTCCCTTGTTCTGGAAGACGCTGAAGTGGTTCAGCCAGAACCACACCAGCTGCTCGCGCAGCTGGTTTTCATCGTAGACGGCACGCAGGAGCTCGGCCGCCTGGGCCTGTTGCGCGTACTGGTTGCCCTGCTTCTGCAGGGCCTTGCGGGCCTCCTGCTTCGCATCGCCATCGGGCATGTCCTTGATGTCGCGGTACTGGTCACGTACCTGTGCCAGCAAGGTGCCTGTCGGCGTCTTCATGACATCGAAGCCGGCGATCTGCGCGGCGATCGGCTGGGGCAGGCCGTCCGCCCTGGGGTGCAGCTGCGCTTCGAGGAAGCGCCGCCGGCCGAGTTCGCGGTAGCTGGCCACGGTGGCGCTATCTACGCCGAACGTGACGCGATCGAGCCACGCGGCGTCTTCCTGCGAAAGCGGCTTGTCGGCAGCGCTGGCGGGCGGGGCCGCCACTGCCAGGCAGAGCAGCGTGGCGAGGGTGGCCGTGAAGATCGAGCGCATCCGGTTCTCCGTTCGAGGCGGGATGACCCTCAAACGGGGCAGGGACGATCGGGTTTACCGGGGATGTTGGCTCGGATTCACACTTTGGGCTTTCGTGTGCGGGTTATCGCGCGCAAGCGCGCTCCCACGAGGCGTGCGGGGCTACTCCGGGTTCAGATCTCGTTTTCGTCGGGGTAGACGAACTCGATGGCGGCCTCGCGGGTGCCGGCGGTTTCCTCCGCCACTTCACGCACGCGCTCGCCGACCTTGTCGTTGGGTACTTCCACCTCGACCGTATAGGTGCGTGAGCCCACGTCGTCGGAAAGCTCGCTGGAGCTCGAATCGTCCCGCACGCCCATCATCAGGTCGTCGATTTCCTCGACGTATTCGATCCGGTCCAGGCCGTGGATCGCGGTGATGACATCGTCGAAAACGTCGCGGTCGCCGGTGATGCGAAGCTGGATGCGGGGCATGGGTATCTCCTGTGCGATGGAGCAAAGATGCGGCCGTGCGCGTGTGCTGGAAGTGTACGCCCGGTACGATGCGTGTTTTCGGCGGAACGCGCACGATGCCCAAGACCTACGACCAGGCCTATTTCGACAAGTGGTACCGCAGCGCGGACCACGCCGTGCGCTCGACCGCCGAGCTCACCCGCAAGGTCAGCATGGTGCTGGGCCAGGCCGAGTTCTATCTTGGACGCCCCGTCCGCAACGTGCTGGATATCGGGTGCGGCGAGGCCCCCTGGCGGGCCGTGCTGCGCCGCTTGCGCCCCGGCATCGAATACCGGGGGCTGGAGGCCAGCGAATACGCCGTGGCCCGCTATGGCCGCTCGCGCAACATCGGCTATGCGCGGTTCGGCCAGCTCGCCGAACTGCGCTTCGAGACCCGCTTCGACCTGATCGTCTGCACCGATGTGCTGCACTACCTCAGGCCGGCCGAGATCCGCGCCGGCCTCACCGGCATCGGCGAGATGGCCGAAGGCCTGGTCTTCCTCGAGGTGTACACCCGGGAAGATGACCCGGACGGCGACCGCGAGGCCTTCTTCGGCCGCAGCGCAAAGTGGTACCGGGGGGAGTTCGACAAGGTCGGCCTGATCCCGGTGGGTTCGCAGTGCTACGCGAGCCCGCGGCTGGACCGCATGGTCGCTTCGCTCGAGCGGCTCTAGCTGAACCACGCCATGGTGGCCAGGCTGTTATTGGCCGCGTGGCATGCATAAGCGGGCCAGATCGAACGGCTGCGAACGCGTAGCCACGCACAGAACGCGCCGACCAGCACCAGGTTGGGCACCGCGTACCACAGGCCGCCGAGGTCGGGCAGGTGGACAACGCCGAAGACGAGCGAGGACACGGTGATCGCCCAGCCATCGCCGAAGCGCGTGCGCAGCAAGGCCAGCAGGGCGCCGCGGAACAGCACTTCTTCCACCAGGGGGCCGACCAGGATGGCCACGGGGAGCAAGGCTATGCGGAGGCCGACATGCGCGTTGTCGGCGAGCGTGGACACGGCCTGGCTGACCTCGTGGTCGCCGGCGAGGAGCTGGGTGAGCAGGCCCCCTGCCAGCGGTGCCACGATGCCGAGGACGCTCCCGAAGAGGATCTGCCAGCCGTCCGGCTGGGTGAAGCCGATGCCCGCCGGGCCGCCGTCGCGGAGCAGGGGCCCCCAGCGTCGGGTTACGAGGGCGAGGGTGATGGCCGCGGCGCCGGCCAGGGTAAGGATGACGACGATGACCAGCCGGTCCGCTTCGACCGGAACCGCGTTAGGGAAGGCGCGCGCCAGGGTCTGCGACAGGAGGCCGAGGCCGCCGCCCAGCCCGAACTGCAGGGCGAAATACGCCAGCAGGATGAGAATTGTCTCCACCCAGCCCGGCCCCGGCCGGCTTGGCGGGCTCTCGGGCAGCGTATCGGCGGGAAAGGGGGGGAATGCGGGATCGTTAGCCATGTGCCAACGTAGCCGAGCCCGTTCCGCCTGCGCAACGATGGCTTCCGGCACAGACCTTCACATTTGCCCTGTATAGTGACCGGCCACCATAGGAGGAAAGGTGGCGCCCCTGGCGCCGACCCATGTTTGCATTCGACTGGTTAGCCGACCCTTCGGCCTGGGCAGGTCTTCTCACGCTGATCGTGCTGGAGATCGTCCTCGGTATCGACAACCTCGTGTTCGTCGCCATCCTCGCCGACAAACTACCCGCCCGCCAGCGCGACCACGCGCGGCTCCTGGGCCTTGGCCTCGCGCTCGTCATGCGCCTGTGCCTGCTTGCCGCCATGTCCTGGCTGGTCACGCTCACGCAGCCCCTGTTCCAGTGGAACGGTTTCGGCCTGTCCTGGCGCGATGTCATCCTGCTGGTCGGCGGCGCCTTCCTCCTGTTCAAGGCGACCCTGGAGCTGCACGAGCGGCTGGAGGCGGGCGACGACCATGACGGCAAGGGCGCCCGCCGCGCGAGCTTCTGGCTGACCGTCGCCCAGATCGTCATCCTCGATGCCGTGTTCTCGCTGGATTCGGTGATCACCGCCGTCGGCATGGTCGACCACCTCTCGATCATGATGATCGGCGTGGTCGTGGCCATGGCGCTGATGATCACCGCCAGCAAGCCGCTCACCGCGTTCGTGAACTCGCGGCCCACGGTGATCATCCTGTGCCTTTCCTTCCTGCTGATGATCGGCTTCAGCCTCATCGCCGAGGGCTTCGGCTTCCATATCCCCAAGGGGTACCTGTACGCCGCGATCGGCTTCTCGATCATGATCGAGGTGTTCAACCAGACCATGCGGCGCAACCGCCGCCGTTCGCTGCTGCTGGGTGGCCGGCTCATGCGCGACCGTACCGCCAAGGCGGTGCTACGCCTGCTCGGCGGTAGCGCCGACGACGAGGGCGAGAGCAAGAAAACACCGGATACCGAGCAGGCGGAGGCCGCGGTGTTCGGCAGGGATGAGCTGGAGATGGTCCAGGGCGTGCTGGATCTCTCCCAGCGCCCGGTACGCTCGATCATGACCCCGCGCACCGAGATCGTCTGGGTCGATCCTTCCGATGCTCTGCCGAACCTGCTTACCGAGGCGCGCGAATCAGCGCATCACTGGATGCTGGTGGCTAATGGCGATCTCGACCAGCTGGTGGGGGTGACTTCATCGCGCGACCTGCTCGCCAGCCTCACCGAGCACGGGCGCCTGGTCACCGAAACGGCGGTGCGCAAGCCGATCACGGTGCTGGAGTCGCTCAGCGTGCTGCGCCTGATCGACGAGTTCCGCCGCGCCCCGCTGCAGGTGGCGCTGGTCGTCGACGAATACGGCAGCATCCTCGGCCTGGTCACCCCGGCCGATGTGCTGGAGACGATTGCGGGTGAATTCCCGCATGAAAGCGGCGAGGGCGATCCGTCGGCGGTCAGCGAGCCGGACGGTGCGTGGCTGCTCGATGCCAGCCTGGACGTCCGCCGCGTCGAGCACCTGCTGGGTCACCGCCTGCCGGGCGCTGGCGAAGGCAACTTCGCAACGCTGGCTGGCTTCGTGTTGCAGCAGCTGGGCCGCCTGCCCGGCGTGGGCGATACCTTCGAAAGCGAACGCCTCGCGTTCGAAGTCACTGCGATGGAAGGCGCCCGCATCCAGCGCGTCCGCGTGCTGGCACTACCCTCCACGGAAGACTGACATAACGCCTTGTGGGAGCGCGCTTGCGCGCGATGGGTGCTCGCGGCAAGTACATC
>NZ_JBQCFT010000309.1:0-19525 GCF_051958795.1 Luteibacter sp.
GCGGGATCCTCACTAGCAAGGATCTCGTAGAACCCGACACCCTGCCCGGCCGACTTCGCGCTGCGAACGAACATGGCATGTTCGAACTCTCGAAGCGCCTGTTCGACATCATTGGGATGAGCCGCGAGAGCCAGGCCCAACTCCGCGCCATCGAGCATGGCGAGGTTAGCGCCATCGCCGTTGGGTGCCGTTACGTGGGCGGCGTCGCCAATCAAAGTGACGCCGGGTACGCGCTCCCAGCGATGGTTGACAGGCAGCGCATGGAACAGCCTGAGAACGGGGGCGGTATCGCTGTCGGTGATGAGTGCGGTCAATGCAGGAGCCCACTCCTTGAACTCTTCCGCGACCCGATTTGCAGCCATGGCCGGATCAGCGAAGTCGACGCTCGTGAACCATTCTTTCGGCCGATCGAGCATGACGTATGCGTGCAGCGTGTCGCCCCGTTCGCGGTGCGCCATGATCGCCCTGCCCGTCGCGGGCGCTCCCATCGAGCCGCCGCCGACCGCCCGCGCTGTCGCCGGGTGCTTGCTGTCGGCGTTGAACAGGTAGGTCTCGATGCAACCGGTACCCGTGTACGTGGGTACGACGTCGGTGACCAGCGCGCGCACTTTCGACCAGGCCCCATCGGCGCCCACGAGCAGATCGGCATGTGTGGTCGTTCCGTCCACGAATCGCACTTCATGCCGACCATCGGCAAGCCGGCGTACGTCGCTGACGCGCCGATTCCACTGGACCGTGTCTTCCGGCAGCGACTCCAGCAGCATCTGGCGCAGCTCTCCCCGCTGTACCTCAGGGCGAGAACCTGTGCCGTCGTCTGGCTTATCGAACAGCACCCTGCCCTCCGGATCCAGAAGGCGGAACGCCTGCCGGCCCTCCAGGATCAGCGCCTCAAAGGCGTCCGTCAGGCCGGCCGCCGCGAGGGCGACCTGCCCATCCTCGGCGTGGATATCGAGCATGCCGCCCTGCATCCGGGCGGCGGGAGACGCATCTGCCTCGAAAACAGTGGCTCGAATGCCGTGAACGTGCAGGACTCTGGCCAGCACGAGCCCGCCAAGGCCTGCCCCGATGATCGTAACCGACGTTGTCATGCACGACTCCCAAGAATGGAACGACGATCCAGTGATGGCGAATTATTGGATCAGTGTTCCATTCGTGTCAACATGGCGCATGGCCAACAAAGCTCCCCGTGCCGAACGGCGCACCGAAGCCCTCTCTAGACTGCAGATCATCGAGGCCGCCATTGCGATCCTCGATAGCCAGGGCGAGGCTGCCCTTACGTTCCGCGCACTTGCGGCGCGTCTCTCAACCGGATTCGGGGCGATCTATTGGCACGTGGCCAATAAGGAAGCGCTGCTCGCGGCCGCCGCGGACCATATCGTGTCGGCTGCCGTGGAAACGACGCAGCTCACGGCCACCGAGCCCCGGGAGTTCATTCGCGCTGTTTCACTGGCGGTCTTCGACGCGTTTGACGCGCATCCATGGGTGGGCATCCAGCTTTCGCTCTCCCCCGGGCGCGTGGGCATGATGCAGGTGTTCGAAGCGATCGGCGGCAGCCTTGTCGCGCTAGGCATTCCTCAACAGGATCGCTTCGACGCCTGGTCGGCGCTGGTGAATTACATCTTTGGCGTCGCCACGCAGAACGCGGCCAACGCGCGCCGCGTCCACGAGGGAACGACTCGCGAAGGGCTTCTGACAGAAATCGCCGAAAGGTGGGGCGAGTTGGACGCTGAGCAGTATCCGTTCCTGCGTGAAATCGCCGGCCACCTTCCAGGGCACGACGATCGGCAGCAGTTCCTGGCGGGAATCGATCTCATCCTTGCTGGTTTGAATCCGCGTTGATTACAAGGTAGGAACAGTCCCGCCATCGATTCGATACTCGGCACCTGCAATCGAGGCTGACCGCGGAGAAGCGAGGAACGCGATCAGCTCAGCCACCTCCTGTGGCTTTGCGGGGCGGCCAACCGGAATGCCTCCAAGCCAATCCATGATGATCTGCTTCCCACCTTCGTAGTCGGTTCCCGCCTGTGCGGCCATGCGCTCGGCCAGGGCAACGGAAGCTTCGGTCTCTATCCAGCCCGGCGCGACGCTCAGCACACGGACGCCCTTTGGCGTCACCTCTCTCGCCAGCGACTTGCTGTAGGTGGTGAGCGCCGCCTTGGCCGCTGCGTAGGCCGTCGTGGACTCGGGCAGGGGCAGCACGCGCTGGATGGAGCTGACGTGGATGATGACACCCGCACCCTGGGCCAGCATCGATGGCAGCAGCGCGCGATCCAGGCGTACGGCCGGCATCAGGTTCAGGTTCAGCTCGGCGAACCAGTGCTCATCGCTGATCGCGGCGAAACCGCCACCAGGCGTCTGCGAACCACCGAGCACATTGATCAGGATGTCGATCCCACCCCAGGCCCCCAGGATGCTCTCGGCCAGGTGAGTCGTGCCGTCTGCCGTCGACAGATCGGCAGCCACGTAAGTAACTCCTTCCACAGGCTTCGCAGGCATGCTGCGCGCGGACGTCGCCACCCGGGCGCCTGCCTGGGTGAGGACTTCCACGACGGCAGCGCCCAGGCCCATCGTGCCGCCGGTGACAACGGCCCGCAGGCCATTCAGTTGAAGGTCGAAGCTCTTGCTCATGTCGTTCGGTCCATGGGGTCGGTATGACCTCAGGATGGCGGTCGGCATGAATTTAATTAATATCCTAGAATCGGGATGGGTTATGTAGGAAACAGGACATAATGCGCGGATCGGACTTTGCCGAACTGAAAGCGTTCGTTGCGGTTGTAGAGCGCAAGAGCTTCGCTCGCGCCGCGGAACACCTGGGCCTATCGCCTTCCGCGCTCAGCCAGACCATTCGGCATCTTGAAGAGCGCATCGGCGCCCGCCTCCTGAATCGAACGACACGTAGCGTTGCTCCTTCGGCAAGCGGGGAACTGCTCTACACACGTGTTGCTCCGCTTTTCCGGGAGATGGCTGCTGCCGTCGCCGAGGCCAGTGAAGCGACCGGTCAGATGAGCGGTACGATTCGCATCAACACGCTGGGAATCGCGGCAAGGACCCTTATCGCGCCGCGGTTGTCACGCTTCCACCAGGTCCACCCTAACGTGGTGCTCGATATCGTCGTCGACGACACGCTTGCCGATATCGTCTCTGGCCGCTTTGACGCCGGCATCCGCGTGGGTGGGCGGCTCGAGAAGGACATGGTTGCCGTCCGCCTCACTCCAGACATGGATATGGTTGCCGTGGCGTCCCCCGACTATCTCGCTCGGCGAGGTACACCCAGGTCACCCGCCGATTTGCAGGACCATGCATGCATCAACTGGCGGCTCCAGATGGACGGCAGGCCTTATCGCTGGGAGTTCAGGAAACGAGGGAAGTCACTCGAAGTTGAGGTGGACGGCCCCGTCGTCACCAATCACCCCGACATAGGCATTGCCGCTGCACTGAACGGGCTCGGTATTGCCTATTATTTCGAGCGCGATGCGGTGGGCGAGCTCATAGCCCAGGGACGATTGGTCCAGGTCCTCGCGGACTGCTCGATCTCGCGCCCAGGGCTGTTTCTCTACTATCCGAACAGGCAGCATCGCCCCGCCCTGCTCGGTTCATTCATCGACTGTCTGTTGGATCGAAAGCCGTTTGATCGGTTCGATAACGTGCCATAGAGGCTAAAGGTCACTATAGGGGCATGCAAAGGTCATGCTCACGAACTATGGTCGCTGTTTATCAACCAGCGTCCACTCACTTTGTGGAATAGCAGCGTCGAAAGGCCGGTCACCTCGGCGCCTGTATCCGGCTTCAGGTGGTAGCGGGCAATCGCATAGGCGTATTCACTCCCGAGGTTCTTGACGTCGAGCACTTCGAGCCTGAGCTTGCCAAGACTGGCGCCGGGCTTCTTATAGGTCGACGCATACATGGCTTCGATCGCGTCGTAGCCAACGACCATGCCACTGGCACCCACGAAGCGCGTGGCCGGCGAATGCTCATAGCACCCCATGAAGGTCTTCAGATCCCCCGCCGACCAGGCGGCTGCGCTCGCGTCGAGTGTCTGCTGGATGGCCTGGGCGGCCGGGACGGCTGGCGTTCCAGCCGAGACGCTGGCGACGAAGGCTACGGCGCTCAGCGCGCAGAAAAGAACGGACCTGGCTTTCATGGCACCCCCTATGGCTCCCCTGAACCGACAATATCCACGAGCCGCCTTCACAAAGCTACCGTTACGATCGTCGCCGCATCCGTTTCGGTGCATTGATTAGCAGGGTGTGATGGGTATCGAGCTTGGGATGCTGCTAACGCTGATGCTTGGCATCGGCTTTCTCTGCCAGTGGGTTGCCTGGCGCGTAAGGCTGCCTGCCATCCTTTTCCTGCTGTTGGTCGGCATCATCGCCGGTCCCGTCACTGGCAGCCTGCAGCCAGACCGCGTCCTGGGTGATCTTCTCTTTCCGGTCGTGTCCCTGGCCGTCGCCGTCATTCTCTTCGAAGGCAGCCTGACCCTCCGCTTTCATGAACTGAAGGGCATCGGCAAGGCCGTGCGCGGCCTGGTTACGTATGGGGCGATCCTGGCCCTTCTTATGCTGGCGGCGGCAGCGCATTTCATCGGAGGCCTTGGCTGGGAACTCTCGTTCCTGTTTGGAGCGTTGACCTGCGTGACCGGCCCGACGGTCATCGCGCCCATGCTGCGTACCGTCCGGCCCAATGCCCGTATTGCGAACGTGCTGCGCTGGGAGGGCATTGTCATCGACCCGATCGGTGCGCTGTTCGCCGTCCTCGTGTTTGAAGCCATTGTCTCGCATCGGGAGGGCCACTCCCTGGGAGTCTTCCTGGGCACCGTCGTCGCGGGCGCCGCCGTGGGTGGCGCTGCCGCCTGGATCCACGGCAACCTCCTCCGCCGCCACTGGATTCCGGAGTATCTCCAGAATTTCGGCACCCTCGCAGCTGTGCTGCTGACCTTCAGCCTCTCCAATAGTCTCGCGCACGAATCAGGGCTGTTGGCCGTGACGCTCATGGGTATCGCGTTGGGCAACATGAAGGACGTGCATATCGAAGACATCATGGATTTCAAGGAGCACCTGACGACCCTCCTGGTGTCCTCCCTGTTCATTCTTCTCGCTGCACGGCTCCCGTGGCCTTTGCCGGATGGCGCATTGTTCTCGGGCATTGCCATCTTCGCCCTTGCCCAGCTGCTCATCCGCCCACTTTCAGTGCTTGTATCAAGTATGGGAAGTGGCCTCACCTGGCGGGAGCGTGCACTCATCGGCTGGGTGGCCCCGCGAGGCATCGTCGCCGCCTCGGTCTCTGCGCTCTTCGCGCTGCGACTGGAGAAGACCGGCATGACCGGGGCCGACCGGCTCGTGCCGCTGGTCTTCCTGATGATTATCGGAACCGTGGTATTCCAGAGCGCGACGGCCCGCCCGCTCGCGCGATGGCTGCGGGTGGCCGAACCGGAGCCGGATGGCATCCTGGTCTACGGAGCCAATCGGGTGGCCCTGGAGATCGCCCGTGCGCTGCATGCGACAGGCGCGCTGCGCGTGGTGGTGGCAGACGACGACTGGCATGGCATCCGTACGGCCCGCATGGAAGGCATTCCCACCTTCTTCGGAAATCCCGTCTCCCAGGCAGCCGATCGCAACCTCGACCTGTCCGGCATCGGCCATTTGCTGGCCATGTCGACCCATCGCGAACTCAATTCCCTGGTGAGCGTCCATTATCGGGAGGAGTTCGGGCGGGATAAGGTGTTCCGTTTACGCAACCTGTCCCCTGAGGAAAGCCATGGGCGAGCCTCCCTCGCCGGCAGTCTCGTGGCCCCTGCCCTATTTTCCGAGGACATGACCCATGCCCGCTTTGACGACCTGCTGCAGGACGGGTGGCGGATTGCCACCACGCGGCTGACTGAGACCTTTGACTGGGACGCGCTGGTTGCGCAGAACGAAAGCCATGCGATTCTGCTTTTCGCGATCGATCCACGTGGTGTTTTGCGAGTAGCGACGGGACGGGGCCCGCTCGATCCGCGTCCGGGCTGGACCGTCATGGCGCTGGTGCCGGCTCGCCCAACATGATCCAGCTTTTGTTTGAGCACCCTAGCCAATGGGCGGGGCGTGGCTTGGCCACCCGCGCCTTGGCCGGATTAGTTAGTCGTCGCCCCAGTCACGGTTTGCCCATCGATAAATTCTCGGATGGCGTGAATCGTGACGGTCGGGGCCTCCTCCATCAGCCAATGCCCCGACCCGGCCACGACCAGGCCAGTGACGTGATCCGCTGCGTTGCGCATGACGATAGCTTCGTTTTCACCAAACGACTTCTCGCCGCCGATCGCAAGCACCGGCATGGTCAGCTTGTGCGTGCCGGCATCCTTGTTATCGACGGCATCGGTACGAATGGCGCGGAACTGTGCGAATGCCGAGTGCATGGCGCCCGGCTGGGCGTAGAGCGCCGCGTAGTGCTGGCGGGTGCCTTCGTCGATCCTGGCGGGCGTGCCGGCGAATTCGTTCCAGAAGCGATCGAGATAAATGCGCTCGCGTCCCGCGACCAGACGCTCCATATCGGGACCACCGAAATCGAAGTGCCACAGCAGAGGCGAGCGGACGATGTCGTTCCACGGCGGGATGCCCGGTACCGGCGCGTCCATCACCACAAGTTTGGTCGTCTTGTCGGGGTAGCGCGCCGCATACGCGTACGCAACCATTGTACCGATGTCGTGACCAACCACCACGGCGTTATCGACGCCCAGCTTCGTTAGCACCGCGCGGACATCGGCAGCCTGGTTCTTTTTGTCATAGCCTCCATCGGGGTGGGACGAGAGACCCATGCCACGAAGGTCAGGGATGACCACCGTGTGGTCTCGTGCCAGGTCGATGGCAAGTGGCGCCCACATGTCGCCGGTATCGCCGAAACCGTGCAGAAGGACGACGCCGGGGCCGTGGCCGCCGACACGGACATGGATGGTGGCGCCATTGACAGGGATGTCTTCGGTATGGAACGACGCAGGCAGCGGGGTCACATCGGCCAGGGCGGGTGCACTAACGCCGGCAAGCAAGACGGCGGCGGCAAGGAACCGGGCCATGGATCGCGGGGCGAACAAACGTACCATCGAAGCATCTCCTGTCAGGGGGCGCCGGAACAGCGCCTTCGAATGGAGAATACGCGTTTGCCGCCAACCTACGTTCGGCGTGTTGGGTGCAGACGTTCGATAGCGTCGAACGTCTTCCCTTCCCGCTCCATCTACTCGTCAACAGACTTCAATGCTTGATGGCACCCAGCTGATTGAGCAGGGTGAGGTTGTCCTCGAGGTGCCAGTTGTCTGTTATGCGGCCATCGGCCATGCGGTAGATATCCGTGGCGATGAAATCCACCGCTTGCCCGTGTCCCTGAATCCCCTGGAAGGTGCCGGTGAAATGCCCGGTGAAATGGAGATGCGACACGACGCGGTCACCGACCAGCAGCATCTGTTCAACCTGGCAGGTGAGGTCGGGCACCGCCGCGCGGAACGCACGCGATGCGGCCAGCGGACCTTCCACACCCTGAGCTCGCCCCGGCGGCAGCGTGCGGTCGACGAACTGGGGCGACAATGCGGCCCGGGCCAGCGACTCATCGCCGTTGTTCCAGAAGCTGTCGTAGCGGCGCGCGGCAAGCTCATTGGCCTGCGCCGTCGCCTTCGGCAGGCTGTGGTCAGCGATAACCACCTTCGGGGTCACCAGCGCCTGGTCCTGCGCAGGCGCGGCAAAGGCAGCGAAGGGAGCGGAAAGCAGCACGGCACAAACGAGTTGCGGCAACTTCATGATATCGACTCCCGGGCTGATCGATGGGCCGGCCGCCAATGGCAACCTTCCGTAGACGATAGCCCGCTGTGCCGGGCGAAACATCATACGAAGGTGGTAGGTGTCAGTGGCCTACAGCCCGAATGCCAGATCCCGAAACGCGCCCCACATGCTCCCCGCACAACTGCTCCACCAGCGTCCGGTGATCCGGCAGATCCGCGAGCGCCCGGATCGCCGCTTGCTGGATCATCGCGAACTCTTCCCTCGCGATCTCCATGTGCGGGTAAGCGCTGCGCATGGGCTCGAGGTCGGTATGGAACTCCATCCCGTAAAGGATGTACTGCCAGCTGCACGGCATGAACATCTCCAGGTCGGTGATGAAATCCAGGCGGTGCGGTGGCCGATGCTTCCACTTCGCCAGCTTGTCCTGCAACGTAGGCGGAATGCTCGCGGCGTCGCTGTTTTCGATCCAGAACGCGGAATCGCGACGCTGGCTCAGGCAGTAATGCATCTTGATGAAGTCGATGATGCGGTCGTAGCGCGCGACCATCATGTCGTTGAAGTGACGCGCAGCGCCTTCCATGTCATGTGTGTCGCCCGGCAGAAGGTGCGTCAGCAGGTACGTTGCCAGTTCGATCAGGGCGATGCCGGTGGATTCCAGCGGCTCGACGAAGCCGCCAGCCAGCCCCACCGCCACGCAGTTCTTGCGCCAGTGTTCCGGCCGGTAGCCGGTCTCGAACTTGATGTGCATGGCCCTGGCGTCCTTCCCGGCCTTGCCCAGGTATTCGCGGAATACCGTTTCGGCCCGGTCGTCGTCGGCATGTCGCGACGAGTACACATAGCCCACCCCACGCCGCTTCTGCAGGCCGATGTCCCAGATCCAGCCCGCCTCCTGGGCGGTGGAGATCGTGTACGACGGGATCGGCGCATCGGGCGTGTCGTATGGTACCTGCATGGCGACCGCGCGATCCGCGAAGAGCACGTCCGCGCGGCTGCGGAAGGGAGACTGCATGGTGTTGCCGATCAGCAATCCGCGCAGGCCGGTGCAATCCACATAGAGATCGGCGATGAACTCGCCCTTCTCCTTCGTGACCACGCGTGCGATGGCTCCGTGTTCGTCGAGCTCGGCGCGCTCCACCGTGGCGACATGCCTCACGACGCCTAGCGTCTCCTGGCCGTGCTCCGCCAACACCCGTGCGAAGCACGCGGCATCGAAATGGAAGGCGTGGTTCATCGGGCCCTGGTAGTCGCCGTCCTTCACGCGCTTCGGAGCTCGGAAACCATCCACAACCGTCCCCTGCATCGACACCGCATCGGCGAACGCCATGCCGGGTGCGGCGGCACCGAGCAGCCAGTACGGTAGTAGCTCGGGGCCACCGGGCCGTTGGCTGGGGGCATTGAACGGATGGAAGAAGTGGGCGGCCCCCGGCGTGCCAGGTGGCCGCACCCAGTGGCGGTAGTGGATCCCCTGTTTGTACGTGGCGGTAGCACCGACCAGGAAACGGCGCTCATCGAGTCCGATCGCCGCCAGCGTGCCGCGGATGGAAGGAAACGTCGCCTCCCCCACCCCGAGCAGGCCGATGTCCGGAGACTCCAGCAGATGCACCTGGACGCTGAGCGGATCGATGGCGCGGACGGCCTTGGCGAGGTAGCACGCCGCCAACCAGCCTGCCGTACCGCCGCCCACGACCAGGATCTTCTTCAGGCGTGCCATGGTGTCAGAGCCACACGCCCAGCTGGATACCGTAGGTGCGTGGCGCGAGGTACTGCGACACGTACTGTAGCGAGCCGTCCGACATCAGGAAGCGGCCGGCGCTGGTCCGGATCTTCCCGTTCGAGACGTTCTGCACGTAGCCATTGACCCACCACTTGTCGCCCGGCTCGCTGTACCGTAGTGCCACGTCCCCACGCGTGTATGCCTTCTGCCGGTCACCCGAGCCCAGGTTGAAGTAGCTCAGCCACTGTGCGCTCTGGTATTGCGCGCTGAGGCGAGGCGTCAGGCGTCCGCCGTTACCAAGCTGGAAATCGTGCTCATAGATGGCCGTGAGCGAGAAGTTCGGTGCATGCGGCAGGTCATTGCCGGTGACGTTCGCGCAATTGGCGAGGTTGGATTCCGGCGGGCATGCGGGCAGGCCCTGGTAGTCGTTGGAGCCGGCGTAGACGAGCTTGCCGAGCTCCTTTTTTGGGATGGCCGAGAAGATCAGGTTGAAGCGATCGCCCTTCTGCTGGTACGCCAGTTCCGATTCGATGCCGAAGACCTTGGTGCTGCCGCCCACGTTGGAGAAGCCCAGGCCGTGGTTGCCATCGGGATACACGATGGGCGCAGAGAGCTGGAAGTTCTTGAAGTTCTCGTAGTAGACGGCCGAGTTCCAGGTCAGGTGGCCCTCGAGGAAGACGAACTTGCTGCCGACCTCGTAGTTGGTCAGTGTCTCGGGTTTGTACAGCGTGCCGGCATCCTGCGTGCCGCCCGACTTGTAGCCGGTGGAAACGCTGGCGTAGAGCAGCCCGTTCTCACTGACATCGGTATCCAGCCGGACCAGCCACGTAGGCTTGCCCTTGCTGTATTTGGCGGTGTTCCGCTGCGAGATGCTGAAGCCATTCGACGGATCCGGATAGACGTCCGGGGAGATCGGCACCTGCGGCACGGCCGGGTCATACGCCCAGCCCCAGTTGATGCCGCCCTTGTTCTCCTTGTCGTCATGAGACCAGCGCGCGCCGCCGGTAAGGCGCCAGTGATCGCTGAGATGCCAGGTGGCCTGGCCGAACAAGGCATACGATTCGACCGTCTCCTTCGGCTGGATGAACGATCCCTGCCAGCTCACCGTGCCGTAGCGCGTGCCGTTCATGATGGGAATGTCGAAGCGGATGCTGTTGTCTTCGTAGCCGTAGTACGCACCGAGGATCCAGTCCACGGTCTGCGGACCGGTGGATTTCAGGTTGATCTCCTGGCTCCAGTTCGTGTACGTGGAGCTGTTGGTACGATCGTCCTGGTACACGCCGTTGGTCGTGAAGCTGGTCGGTACGCTGACGCCCACATCCTGGTCGAAATCGCTCTGGCCGGAGTAGTGGTTGTAACCGGCGATGTAGCTGAGCTGCATCCCGTCATTGATGTTCCAGTCCATGCGGCTGCGCACCGTGCTTGAGGTGCGGTGCAGGTACGGCGCGGTATCGATCAGCGCCGACCAGAACTTCTGCCCGTCGCGTGGCGTCTGCATGAGGCTCATGCTGGGCGTGCCGCGGTCGATGAAGTACTCGTACGACAGGTTCCACTTGAACGCATCGCTGGGCTGCCACAGCGCGCTGACGCGCGCGGCCGACTGGTCCTGCGCGTTGTACTTGTCGCCGCCCTGCACGTACTGGCCCGGATCGATGGGCTTGAAACCGGCCAGGGTTCCACCGGAAGCCGGCGAAGCGAGATAGGCCGCCTGCTGGTCGGCGAGGCTGGGCAGCTGACCCGAGGGTTTCTGATAATCGACATAGCCGTCGTGCTGCTCATGAACCACGGCGACACGCATCGCGAAGGTATCGCTGATGGGCAGGTTGAAGGCGGCGCGCGAGCCGAATTGGTGATAGTTACCCGCACCCAGCTGCGCATTGCCGTAGAAGCCCGCGCCGATCTCCGGCTTGGCGGTCTGGAAGCTGATCGCGCCCGCGGTCGAGTTGCGGCCCCACAGCGTGCCCTGCGGGCCACGCAGGATTTCGACGCCATCCATGTCCAGCAGCAAGCCCGATGCCGCCTCGGCGCGTGGTGCATAGATGCCGTCGACGAACGTGGCGACTTCGGGATCGGCGTACTCGGTCTTGGCGCTGTCGTTGCCGATGCCGCGCAGCGTGAGCGTTACGACGCCGTGGTCGCCCTGCGAGGTGCCCTGCAGGCCCGGGACCAGTTTGGTCAGGTCCTGCACCGTCATGACCCGCTCCCTGTCGAGCGTGTCCACGGCGATCGCCGTTACCGCGACGGGCGTCTTCTGCAGCGGCGTATCGCGCTTGGTGGCGGACACGGAGATGGCATCCAGGTTCTGGACCTTTTTGTCCGCCTTATCGGCGGCTTGCTGGTTGCTGGATGACGGCGCTTGCGCCGTTGTGTCCTGGTCCGCCGCGAGCAGCGTGCCGGGAGCGAATGCGAGCGATACGGCGACATACATCAGCTTGTGACGCAGATTCATCTGGCTCTCCCTCGATCACCTGGATCTGTGCGGCCTGTCGTGCGCGACGGCCATGGCAAGACTTCCCCATCCCCGGCGCCGCCCCTGTCGTAATGACAGCGCTGTCATTTGTCGATCATAGAACTCTGTTGCCGGGAAAGCTTGCCGCAGGGCAGCAAGCTTTCCGTGTCGTCCCAATCCGTTCCCATAGCGCTCTGGGGCGACCTTCCAACCCTTCACTACGCTGCCAATGTTGCAGGGCCAATGGACGTCTGGGCGCCCAGACCGTTCATCCGGTACGTGCCGCAGTGAGATAGCGGAACCACGTCACGGTTTGCCGCCATGCGCCGGGCAATCAAGCGTACGATCCACCACGGTGCCCAACGACACATCCGTAATCGCGATCTGCGCCGCGGAATGGCTGGCCCATTCGAAAGGCCGCTCGACCTTGCTCATGTTCGCGCCGGCGTCGCGGAAGCACTTCAACGGGATCCCCACGCGCAACCACTGTCCACGCGGCAAGGCTGCGAGTTGATTGCCGACCGGTACAACGCCCATGCAGCCGCTACCGCAGCCAACGCCAATGGTCGATGTATCGTCCGCCGAAACCTGGCCCACCTTTAGAGTCGTAACCAGGAGCACGTCGCCATTGGTCTCACGATCCACATCGAGCGGCGCAGGCGCCACCAGTGCGATGCTCGAAGCCGCGCTGCCGGCACCGGACCAGTTGAGGCTACGTGCATCCTCCTGCGCCTTGTAATCGAGCGCGCTGATACGAAGACTGCCATCAGCAGTGGCGGCCGGCGTCGCAGTCACCTGCGTGGCTGCGCCATTGGCGCCAATGAGGCTCACTGCGAAATCGTGAGCCGGCTTGCCCCTCGTGAAGTAGACGCCCGCTTGCGCGGAACTGAGTTCGACGCCGGGGTCCTCGGGCAGCGGCTGGGTCGGCTTCGTGGTGGCGTACGTCAGCCCGAAGCCGTAGGGGAACTGCGGTCGATCGCCCTGGGCAATGGCGCCGGTGACCTGCAGCGCGTTGCGCGGCCACGTATAGGCAAGCTTGCCGTGGAAGTCGTATGCGACGCGGCCGTCGCGAGTGCGTAGCAGGACATCGGCAATGCCCTCCCCTTCGCTGCCCGGGAGCCACGCCACGACGAACGCATCGGCGGCGTTGATCTCGCGATTCATCCACAGCGGCCGGCCTGTCAGGAACACCGCCACCACGGGTATGCCCTGCCCACGAAGCTTGCGGAGCAGATCGAGGTCGCGATCGTTGCCCGGGCGGTAGGCGAGGTTCGGCAAGTCGCCCTGGAACTCAGCGTATGGGTCTTCGCCGAACACTACGATGGCGACGTCGGGTTTCTGCGTGTAGTCGCCTTCCGGGGCGAGTTCGGCGTGGCCACCGGCGGTTTCAATCTGGCCGCGCAGGCCAGCCCATATGGAGGTCGCACCCGGGAAATTGGCATTGGTAAGGCCTGTTCCCTGCCATCCCAGCGTCCATCCGCCGTTCTGCCTGGAGATGTTGTCGGCGCCATCGCCGGCGACCAGCACGCGCTTGCGCGGATCGATAGGCAGGACGCTGCCGTTGTTCTTCAGCAGGACGAGCGATTCGCGTACGGCGCGACGAGCCACCGCACGGTGCGAGGGACTTCCGACCACTTCCGCTGATCGCACCGCCAGTGCGTTGGCTGAAGGCAGCCCGGCTTCGAACATACCCAGGCGCAGCTTGACGCGCAGGATGCGGGTGACAGCATCGTCCACGCGGCTTATCGGGATCAGGCCGGCTTTCACCTGGGCCAGGGTGTTCTTATAGAGCCCTTTCCACGAGTCGGGCGCCTCGAGCATGTCGAGTCCGGCGTTGTACGCAGTAGCACAGCTCTCGTTGGTGCAGCCCGGCACCTGGCCGTGGGCGTTCCAGTCACCCAGCACGATCCCATCGAAGCCCATGCGTTCCTTCAGGACACCGCTGATCAGCGACGTGTTGCCCGCCATCTTGACCCCGTTCCAACTGGAGAACGAGACCATGACCACCTGCACGCCAGCGTTGATCGCGGGCGGATAGCCTGCCCCATGGATGTCGCGGAGCGTGGCCTCGCTGATCCGGGCATCGCCCTGGTCCTTGCCCTCGTGGGTGCCGCCATCGCCTAGGAAGTGCTTGGCGGTAGCGATGACATGGGCGGCGTCGAGGAACTGCGGCGTGCCTGGCTTGCCTTCCAGGCCGCCGATCACCGCCGCGGCGTACTTAGCGACCAGCGCCGGGTCCTGCGAATAGCCTTCATAGGCGCGGCCCCAGCGCACGTCCTGCGGCACGGTGAGCGTGGGCGCGAAGGTCCAGCTGATGCCGCTTGCGCGCAGCTCTCTTGCGGTGACCTCGCCGATCTCGTGGATCAACGCAGGATCACGCGTCGCGCCCAGCGCGGAGTTCTGCGGAAAAAGCGTGCTACCGACGAGGTTGTTGTGCCCATGCACGGCGTCGATGCCGAAGAGCACGGGAATGGCCAGCCGTCCCTTCGAACTATCCATGGATGCGCGGTAGAACGCGTCCGACAGCGCCTGCCAGTGCGATGCATCCGGGAACGGATGCCCCGGCGGCTTCGAGTTACCGCCGGCAAGCACCGAGCCCAGCCGGTACTCGCGGACGTCCTCGGGCGTGACGCTCTTGATGTCGGCCTGGATCATCTGGCCGACCTTGTCTTCGACGGACATCTTCGCGAGCAGATCGCGGATCCGAGACTCGATTGCGGGATCGCGTGGCAACGGCGACGCGGCTTTGGGCCACGAGGCCGGGTTTGCAGTGGCCATGTCGTCTGCCGTGGCTGGAGCGGTCATGAGCAAGGGGCCGGCCATCGCCAGCGCCACGGGAATCCTTCGCGAAAACAAGCCCGACGACTGCAGCAATGGCACGGCAAGGCTCCTTGCGTGCGCACCCATGGCACGCTTCCGGACCGGATACTGGCACGAATGACAGCGCTGTCAATTTGCTATGCAGCATAGCCATGGCCGCGCCCGGCCGGGTTTGGTGTTTCAGGGGGCGGCTGCGGTCGAGCCGCGAACCTGCAGGGAGAAAGGTATCTGCACCAGCCGCCCGGTGCCCTGCCCGCGCAGGTCGGTCAGCAGTTGCTCCGCGGCGATCTTGCCCATCTCGCGGCTGGGCTGCTGGATGGTGGTGAGCGCCGGCCAGAGCTGGCGTGAGAGCGGCGTATCGTCGAAACCACAGACCGATACGTCGTTGGGCACCTTCAGGCCGTACTCGCCTGCCGCCCACATGACGCCGGTGGCCATGTCGTCGTTGGCGGCGAAGACTGCCGTCGGCCGCTTCCGCAAGGAGAACAGCTGCCGCGCCGCCTCCACGCCCGAGGCAAAGGTAAACGCGCCTTGCACCACCAACGCCGGATCCTCGCGGAGGCCGGCGGCCTCCATCGCTTCGCGGTACCCCGCCAGTCGCCAGCGGCTGGCACCGTGGTTCGCAATGCCGATGACGTGGGCGATGCGCCGGTGGCCCAGGCCGATGAGGTGCTCGACCATCGCGCGTGCCGCGCGCTGCTCGTCCATCGTGACGCCCAGGGTCTTGCCGCGCCGCATGGGCGACACACTGGCGTACGGCACGTTGAGTTCGCGCAGACGCTTCAACAGCGGCGCGTAGTCGGTGATGGGTGGGGTGAGCACCACGCCATCGGGATGGTGGTCGGAGATCAGGGCATCGACACGCCGGATGAAGTCGCTGTCTCGCATGCGCAGCGGGCGCAGCATCATGCTGTAGCGCTGTGCGTCGCAGGCCTCGAGCACCCCGTCCTGGATCTCGGCCAGGTAGGTCGATGCCGGGTTGTCGTTGTTGTCGTACAGCATCGCGATCACGAACGAACGATTGCCCGCCAGGCTGCGCGCCGAGGGGTTCGGGCGGTAATCCATCGCCTCCATGGCGGCACGCACGCGCCCGCGCGTGGCATCGGTGACGTTGGCCTCGTCATTGAGTACGCGTGACACCGTCTTGGGCGAGACACCCGCCTTACGCGCCACATCTTCAAGGCGTACCCGCATGGATTCTCCGCTGTGCTTGCACTGTCCAATGACTATGCCGTCAGGATCGTCCGCTTTTCAAGCGCGGCCTCCGGTGCCGATGCTGCAATTGCAGCATGCGGGATCCGCTCCGGCGTGACATAACTGCGCGTGGAGGAGGAACCCATGAGCTGCATCAACCCCCGCGCGGGCCAGCCACGTGCGCGCTGAGCGTGTCCCTGACGGGTGTAGCTACCCCGTACGGGATGGCGCCGAACCGACGCAGGCACCGGTGACGAGGCGTTCCACGCTCTCGTTCTGGCAGATCTGGAACATGTGCTTCGGCTTCCTTGGCCTCCAGTTCGGCCTGGCGCTGCAGAACGCGAACGTCAGCCGGATCTTCCAGACTCTTGGCGCGGACTTGAACGACATCCCTGCCCTGTGGATCGCCGCGCCGCTGACGGGGCTCATCGTCCAGCCGATTGTCGGGCACTACTCCGACCGCACCTGGAACCGGCTCGGTCGACGCCGGCCGTACTTTCTTGCCGGCGCCGTGTTCGCCTCGCTCGCCCTGCTGTGGATGCCGAACACGCCGGAGCTGTGGATGGCGGCCGGGCTGCTCTGGATCCTGGATGCCTCGATCAATGTCTCGATGGAGCCATTCCGTGCCCTGGTCGGTGACCAGTTGCCGACGCAACAGAGCCCGGCTGGTTTTGCGATGCAAAGTTTCTTCATCGGCGCCGGTGCGGTGGTTGCCTCGTTGTTGCCGTGGGGTCTGGCACGCCTCGGCGTCGCCAACGTGGCAGCCGACGGTGGCATCCCGGACACAGTGAAGTACGCCTTTTACGTGGGCGGCGCGGTACTCCTTGGCGCGGTGCTGTGGACCATGTTTACCACTCGCGAGTACACGCCGGCGCAGCTACGTTCGTTCGCCGATGCCGTGCCCGAGCGACCGCCAGTCGACGTGTCGCGAGCCGTTATGCCTGGATGCGTGCTCATGCTGGCCGGTGCCGTGGTGCTGTGCGCGATCCGGTATTTTTCGCTGGAGAAAGAGGTCTACCTGCTTGCCGGCGGACTGATCGCGTTCGGCCTGCTATTGACCTGGCTGAGCCGCACGAGCAGCCGCGGAATGCTGCGCGAGGTGATTGGCGATCTCTACGGCATGCCTGAGGCGATGCGCCGGATGGCCGGTGTGCAGCTGTTCTCGTGGTTTGCACTGTTCGGCATGTGGATCTACGCGACGGCAGGTGTGACACAGACGATTTATGGCACGTCCGACACGGGCTCCGCGCTCTATAACGAAGGGGCCAACTGGGTTGGCGTGCTGTTCGCCGCCTACAATGGCTTCGGCGCGTTGGCGGCCGTCGTCATCCCGCTGATGGTTCGCCGGTGGGGGTTGCGCATGAGCCACCTCGTGAACCTGTGCCTCGGCGGCGCCGGCCTGCTCTCGTTCCTGTACATCCGCGAGCCACGGTGGCTGCTGGCTTCCATGGTAGGCGTCGGCTTTGCGTGGGCTTCGATTCTCTCGCTGCCATACGCGCTGCTTTCCGATCATCTGCCCACGGCGAAGATGGGCGTATACATGGGGATCTTCAATTTCTTCATCGTGATTCCGCAGGTACTCGCCGCAAGCATTCTGGGGATGTTGCTGCGGTTGTGCTTCCACAACCAGCCGATCTGGGCGCTTGGGCTAGGTGGGGTTAGCCTGCTTGTTGCGGGGGTGTGTACGCTTTATGTGCCTGAGCCGGTCAGGCGGCGAATGGCATAGGCAACGTCACATATGCCGTAGCCATTGCCGTTCCTAAAGCATTACAGAAACACTCGTCGTCGCCTGCTTCTGCAAGTCATAGCTGCACCTGAAGGTGAAGTCATGCGCCGCCCCTGCAGTTCCACTAAACGTCCCCTTCCCGGAAACATCCGTCCTCGTCGAGCCCGCTGATGAAGCATCCGCATCGGTGACCTGTACGTTCCCCGCCATCGGTTGCCGCGAGCGGACCTCGGTAGCGACGCTGTCACGGCAAGCGCTGACAGCAAACGGATCAGTGGACCGCTGGTTCCTGACATCGTCGAACGACGATTGGCCCCAGGCCGTGGCCGGTAAGACGGCCAGGATCGCAAAGCTGCGCAGGTTCATGGAGGCGTCCTCCAGGCAGAGACCCGAGGGTTCGCCCCGCTCGGTGGAGGTCTTGTCACCGTTTTGTGCAGGCCCCGACACCCGGCAGCCACCCTGCCCACGCGCCTAAAGAATCCGTCACACCCAAGCCTCTTTCCGGGCGCTAGGATGTGGCGGTTAACTCCGACGCAAGGAAACGTGCCCATGAAGAAGCTGGCCAACGGCATCGTGCTCGCAGCCCTGGTAGCCAATGCCGCCCACGCGCAGACCAACGCAGGGGATCAGAAGTCCGATCCCGACCTGCCCTTCAACGTGACGCAGGTCGCCACGTTCGACCTGCCCTGGCGCATCGCCTTCCTGCCCGATAGCCGCATGCTGATCTCCGAGAAGGTGGGCCGCCTGCAGCTGGTGACCCCGCAGGGCGCCAAGACCGAGGTCCAGGGCGTGCCGCCGGTCGATTTCGGAGGGCAGAACGGCATGCTGGGCGTTTACCTTTCGCCCCACTACGCCCGCGATCACAACGTGTACCTGACCTATGTGGCGCCCGGTGATTACGGCGGCGGCCTGGCGTTGGGCCGGGGCCAGCTCGTCATGGAAGGCAATCAGGCGAAACTCGAGAACTTCGAAGTGCTGTGGCGCCAGTTGCCCACCGGTAAAGGCGGCCAGGCCGGCGCCGCGATCGCTTTCTCGCCCGACGGAAAGTACCTCTTCCTCACCGTCGGTGATCGCCAGCGCTTCACCCCCGCGCAGGATCCCGATCAGACCCTGGGCAAGATCCTTCGCCTGACCCTGGACGGCAAGCCCGCGCCGGGCAACCCCGGAGCCGGCAAGGAAGGCGCCCGCACGGTGCCGTTGATCGATCCGGCGAAGAACACCGAGGCGGCCAAGACGGCCCCTGTCGTCAGCACCTACACGTTCCCGGGCCCGAACCTCGCACCGGCCGAAATCTGGGCCACCGGCTTCCGCACCCCGTACGGTCTCGCCTTCGGTCCGGATGGAAAGTTGTGGGAACTCGAGCACGGCCCGCGCGGCGGTGACGAACTGAATCTCGTCGAGCGCGGCAAGAATTACGGCTGGCCGCTGGTTTCGTACGGCATGAACTACGACGGCGTGCCCATCCCCAGCCCCGACACCCGCCCGGATCTGGTGAAACCGGTGATTTACTGGGTGCCAGTGATCGCGCCGGGCAATCTCATGTTCTACAAGGGCACGCTGTTCCCGAAGTGGAAGGGCAGCGCCTTGGTCAGCGGCCTCGTCAGCATGGGGCTCATCCGCGTCACGTTCGATGGCAAGGGTGGCGCCACCGCGGTCCAGCGCTGGGACCTCGGCAAGCGTATCCGCGATGTCGAGGAAGCGCCGGATGGCTCGCTGTGGATCCTGCAGGATGCGCAGCCGGGTGGCCTGTTCCACCTGACGCCGAAGTAAGCCGGGCAAGCTCCAGCGCGTGTGGCCACGTTGCGTGGCCACACGCGGCTCCAAGACGCAGCGTCGCGCCAGATCGAAACTCGACGCATGAGCGATGAGCAGGCCATCCG
>NZ_JBQCFT010000310.1:0-4009 GCF_051958795.1 Luteibacter sp.
GGGGGGGGGTGGGGGGCCCCCCCCCCCCCCCCCCCCCCCCCCCCCCCGCTCCCACAAGAGCCCCGAAGGGCACGCATTCGCAAGACACGGCCCGACACATCGGCCTAACGTTTCGCTGGCTACCGTTAACCGGTTAGCTAAAGCGAAACGGAGGCACGATTGCATCCCGGATCGAAGATTACGCCATGCTCGGCAACTGCCGGACGGCGGCCCTGGTGGCGCGCAACGGCTCCATGGACTGGCTCTGCCTGCCGCGGTTCGACTCAGGGGCCTGCTTCGCCGCCTTGCTCGGCGACGAGAACAATGGCCGCTGGTGGCTGGCCCCCGCGGACCCCGACGCGGCCTGCACCCGCCAGTACATCGATGGCAGCCTCGTCCTGGAAACCACGTGGACGACGGCCACGGGCAAGGCCCGCGTCATCGACTTCATGCCCTTCGCGGGCGACCAGGTCGGCGTCACGCGCATCGTCGAGGGCATCGAAGGTCGCGTCGATTTCGAAAGCCGGCTGACCCTGCGCTTCGACTACGGCAACGCGCTACCGTGGGTGAACACCCACGACGACGGCACGCTCACCGCAGTGGTCGGGCCCGACATGGTGGCGCTGCGCACGCCGGTAGAGATCGAAGGCGAGGGCATGGAAAGCGTGAGCCGGTTCAGCGTCGGCCCGGGTGATTCGGCCCCATTCGTCATGGCCTGGGGCCCGTCACACCTTCCGCCGCCGGAACCGCTGGATCCGAAGCGGGCGCTGGACGACTCTCTGGCGTACTGGGAAAACTGGTCGAACCGCTGCAATGACAGCGGTGAATGGAGCGACGTCGTCCGTCGCTCGCTCATCGTGCTGAAGGGCCTCAGCTACGAACCCACCGGCGGCATCGTCGCCGCGCCCACGACGTCGTTGCCGGAGCAGTTCGGCGGCGAGCGCAACTGGGATTACCGCTTCTGCTGGGCACGCGATGCGACCTTCGTCCTCTCCGCCCTCGTGAATGCGGGTTACCACGATGAAGCCAGCGCCTGGCGCGACTGGGTGCGCCGCGCGGTAGCCGGTTCGCCGGGCCAGTTGCAGGTGCTCTACGGCCTCGCCGGCGAACGCCGCCTGGAAGAGTACGAACTCACCTGGCTCAAGGGCTATGAGGGTGCGAAACCGGTTCGCGTGGGTAACGCCGCGTCCAACCAGTTCCAGCTGGATATCTTCGGTGAACTGGTCGGCGCGTTCTCGCATGCGATGAAGCACGGCGTGGTGCTGCACCCGGAGGCCGACAACGTGCAGGCGGTGTTCCTCGACCACCTGGCCGAGATCTGGCGGCATCCGGATGAAGGCATCTGGGAGATCCGCGGCGAGCCGCGTCACTTCGTGCATTCCAAGGTCATGGCCTGGCTGGCGTTCGCTCGCGCCGCCGAGCAGAAGCGCGATGGCCTGGATCCGCATTACGTCCGGCGCTGGCGCAGCATCGCCGATGAAATCAAGGCCGATATCCTGGCGAAGGGCGTCGATCCGGTGCGTGGTTGTTTCACCCAGTCCTATGGCTCGACCGAACTGGACGCGAGCCTGTTGCTGGTCACCCTCACCGACTTCCTGCCGCCGGATGATCCCCGCATCGTCGCGACGGTCCGGGCTATCGAAGAGGACCTGCTGGTCGGCGGTTTCGTCCGCCGTTACGACACCCGCAGCGGTGTCGATGGGCTGCCGCCGGGCGAGGGGGAATTCCTCCCGTGCAGTTTCTGGCTCGTGGAAAATTACGTGATGCTGGGCCGGATGGACGAGGCGCGCGCATTGTTCGAGCGGCTGGTGGGGCTGACGAATGACCTCGGGCTGCTCTCGGAGGAGTACGATCCCCGTTCGAAGCGCCTGCTGGGCAATTTCCCACAAGCCTTTTCGCACGTCGCATTGGTTAATGCCGCCTTTAGCCTGGCGCATGGCTACAGTGCGACGGCCGATATCCACGCTACCCCCGAATCCAACGTTCCCCAAGGAGTCAGTGCATGAGCCAAGCCCAACCGAAGCGCGCGACCTCCCGCGCTCATCCGGCCGACCCGTGTACCGTCGTGATCTTCGGCGCCGCCGGTGACCTCACCAGCCGCCTCGTCGTTCCCGCGCTGTACAACATGCGCCGTACGGGCCTGCTCTCGGACAACTTTGCCATCGTGGGCTTCAACCACGGCAAGATGTCCGACAACGCCTGGAAGAACAACCTGCACACCTCGCTGGAGCGTTACGTCTCCGGCGGCGGTGGCCGCCTCGATGAAGAAGCCTGGGGCTGGCTCGGCAGCCAGATGCAGTATTTCGCCGGTGATTTCGACGATGCGTCGTCGTTCACCGCGCTGGCCGCCAAGCTCAAGGAAATCGATCGCCGCCGCGGCACCCAGGGCAACGTGCTGTTCTACCTGGCCACCCCCGAGCGTTTCTTCGGCGATGTGATCGAGCAGCTGTGCAAGGCCGGCCTGACCGACGACGGCGGTGTGAACGGCGATCACTGGCGCCGCGTCATCATCGAGAAGCCGTTCGGCCACGACCTGCACTCGGCGCAGGCCCTTAACGAGCGCATCCTCAAGGTCCTGCGCGAGGACCAGATCTACCGCATCGATCACTTCCTGGGCAAGGAAACGGTGCAGAACATCATGGCCTTCCGCTTCGCGAACGGCCTGTTCGAGCCGATCTGGAACCGCGACCGCATCGACCACGTGCAGATCACCGTGGCCGAGACCGTGGGCGTCGAGCGCCGCGGCTCGTTCTACGAGCAGACCGGCGCGATGCGTGACATGGTGCCGAACCACCTGTTCCAGCTGCTCGCCATGGTGGCCATGGAGCCGCCGACCTCGTTCGATGCGGAAGCCGTGCGCACCCGCAAGGCCGAAGTCATCGAAGCGATCCGCCCGATCGCGCCGGAAGATGCGGTGCGCGGCCAGTACGGCCCCGGCGCGGTGAACGGCCAGCTGGCCCGCGCGTACCGCGACGAGCCGGACGTGGCGCCGGATTCAGTGACCGAAACCTTCGTGGCCATGAAGCTGTCGATCGACACCTGGCGCTGGTCGGGCGTGCCGTTCTACCTGCGCACCGGCAAGCACATGGGCCGTCGCACCACCGAGATCGCGATCCGCTTCAAGTCCGCGCCGATGGCCCCGTTCCGCGGCACGGGCATGGACGCGTTCGGTCCGGATTGGCTGGTGCTGCAGATCCAGCCGGATGAAGGCATCTCGTTGCAGTTCGACGTCAAGCGCCCCGGCCCGCGCGTGGAACTCGCTCCCGTGCGCATGGATTTCAAGTACGCCGACTGGTTCCGCGCCGAGTCGAACGTGGGCTACGAGACCCTGCTTTACGATTGCATGACCGGCGACGCGACGCTGTTCCAGCGTGCGGACATGGTCGAAGCCTGCTGGCGCGCCGTGCAGCCGGTCATCGACGACTGGGCGCAGCGCACCCCGGCGGATTTCCCGAACTACGCCTCGGGCAGCGCGGGCCCGGCCTCGTCGGATACCTTGCTGGCCATGGGCGGCCGCTCGTGGCGCCCGCTGAACACCGGCACGGAACCGGCACGTCGTGCGGCACGTCAGAAGGCGGAAGCCGGCGCCACACCGGTGGCGGCGAAGGAACCGGCTAAGCCGACGCGTGCGAAGCGTGCTGCGGCGAAGAAGGTTTTGCGCGCGGCTTCGGTAAAGAAGGCTGCGCCTGCCAGGAAGACGGCCACGAAGAAGGCAGCGGCGAAGAAGGTGGTCGCGGCGAAGAAATCGCCCGCGAAGAAAACCGCAGTCCGCAAGGCCGCCACAAAGAAACGCACCACGAAGAAGTAAAACAGAGGGGCCCCGCGGGGCCCCTCTCGCTTTTTGTGGGAGCGCGCTTGCGCGCGATGGGTTTTGCCGCAAGCACCCAGCGCGCGCATGCGCGCTCGCACAAAAGACGAACTAGTGTGAGGAAACGTAAATCGCGTCAGCAAAGGCTTCGGGCAGGGCGAAGCTTTCACGCATGCGACGCGCTTCCGCCGCAGGCGTAGCGCCGAACAACCTGCGGAATTC